>JBJXGL010000048.1:0-23221 GCA_046160365.1 Aestuariivirga sp.
TGCTCGCCGCGGGCGTACTGTACAGTCTTTGGAAAACGCGGCAGCAAGTCTCTGACCTGCATCGAAGCACCAAGGCCTGAACCTCGGCTCGAGCTTGGCGGTGAGAGGAATGGTGGCGGAGGCAGTCCATGTGCGCTGGGATAGCGCCGCCTGGGGCGGGCTGACGAGTGGCGGTTCCATTGCCTGGGGATCGATCACCGGCACCTTGTCGAGCCAAGCTGACCTGCAGACGGCACTTAATGCAAGGGCCGCGGCGGTCCGTACGCATCCGGCCGCGGATATCTCGGATTCAACTGCAGCCGGACGATCAATGCTGACGGCGGCCGATGCCGCCGCTCAGACCGCTCTGCTCAATGCCTTTACGTCGACACTCAAGGGTCTGGCGCCGGCGTCCGGTGGCGGCACCTCCGCTTTTCTCAGGGCGGACGGAAGCTGGGCCACGATCAACACCGCCAACATCAACAACAATGCTATCACCAACGCCAAACTCGCGACGGTCGCATCCGCAATCTTCAAGGGCCGCCTGACGGCGGGGACCGGCAATGTTGAAGATCTGACGGGAACCCAGGCGACGACGCTGCTTGACACTTTCACGACCGCGCTCAAGGGTCTGGCGCCCGCCTCTGGCGGTGGCACGGTGAATTTCCTGCGGGCTGACGGCGCCTGGGCGGTGCCACCCACTCCGACTTCTCTTCAGAACCTGTCGCTGCTTGGTGTCAACGCCACCGCCGACGCCACTAACAAGCTGGCCGTCGCCAGCAGCGCCGTGCTGTTCAACAATGTCGGCAACGGGGTACAGGTCAAGATCAACAAGGCTGCGGCAGCCGACACCGCTTCGTTTCTGTTTCAGACCAGCTTTTCGGGCCGGGCGGAATTCGGGACGACCGGTGACGACGATTTACACTTCAAAGTCAGCGCGGACGGATCGGCGTGGTTCGAGGCCCTGACCATCAACCGCACGAATGGCGTTGTGTCGTTGCCGCAGGGCCTCTCGGCGCTGCCGGCCTTTACCTCATCCGCCAAGGGTGTTGTCCCTGCCTCGTGAGGTGGCACAGTCAACTTCCTCCGCGCGGACGGGACCTGGGCTGTTCCCGCTGGTGGTGGTGGCAGCGGTGACGTTGTGGGCCCGGCCTCGGCGACCGACAATGCCATCGCCCGGTTCGACACGGCGACCGGCAAACTCATCCAGAATTCGCCCGTGCTATTGCCCGATGGCGGCGAAATCACGCTGCCCTATGTGGCAACACCGGCTGTCCCCGCCGCCGACAGGCTGAACCTCTTCGCGGGCCGCAAGGCAAGCCGCATGCTGCCGCGGTTCATGGGGCCATCCGGTCTCGATGTGACGTTGCAGCCGCTCATTGCCTCGAACAAGATCGGTTGGTGGAACCCGCCAGGCAACTCCACGACCGTTCCGGGGGTCGTGGGGTTTGCTGCGCCGACCGCCATTGGCACCGCCACGGCCCGCAACGTCGCCGCAACGAACCTGGCCACGCGCTCGCGAAGGCTTGGCTATGTCAGCGCCGCGACGGCGGGCTCGCTGTCCGGTCACTATTCGACGACAGCACAGTTCACCATTGGCGCATTGGGCGGGATCGGCGGGTTCTTCTATGTCTGCCGCTTTGTCGTGTCGGATGCGGCGGCGGTTTCGGGCGCGCGCATGTTTGTCGGCCTGCGCAACGCGGTCGCTGCCCCGACCAACATCGAGCCATCGAGTGGTCAGACGAATATGGTGGGAGTGGCGCAGATCTCGACCTCGAACAACCTGCAGATCGTCTATGGCGGCTCGGTGGCCCAGACGACCATCGATTTGGGTGCCAGCTTCCCGGCCAATACGCTTTCCGCCGATCTCTATGAGCTGGTCCTGTTCGCACCGCCCGATACGCAGGTGATCTACTATCAGGTTAGCCGCGTGAACACCGGCGATATTGCGGCCGGAACGCTCAGCGGGGCGGTCGGCACCGTCATCCCGGCGGCCACCACCTTCCTCGCTCACGCCGCCTGGCGTTGCAACAATGCCCAGGCCCTCGCCGTCGGCATCGACGTGGTGAGCGTTTACATCGAAACCGACAACTGACTCACGGAGGCACAGATGGACCTGCTATGGTGGATTACGGCAATCGGCATCCCGGTGGTGGGATCGCTCATCTGGTTGCGGTTCCATGACCGCGAGGACATGGACAAGACGTTTCGTGCCCTCAAGGACGATCTCGCCAACTACAAGCTGCTGGTCGCCACCAATTTCGTCTCCGTCTCCTATCTCAAGGATGTCGAGACACGGATCATGACGCATCTTGAGAAGATCGAGCACAAGATCGATCGTGTGATCGAGCAGCGCCACCCACCGGCGGAATAATTCAGCACTCACCCTGCCGCCCCACGAAAGCCCGCCATTCCGGCGGGTTTCGTCATTTCTGGAGACCAACACCATGCTTTCCGAACAGTATGGCTGGCTCGCCCGCGAGCCCGGCCCGAGGATGATTGTCGAGGCCCTCAAGGAATTCGGTACGCTCGAAGCGCCGGGCGCTGCCGACAATCCGAAGATCATCGGCTGGCAGGACGAACTCGAAGCCGCCGGTCTCGGCCGCGCCTATGCTGGCGTCTATCGCCACGACGCGATCCCGTGGTGCGGGTTGTTCATGGCGATCATCGCCCACCGCGCCAACATCGAACGCCGCCCCGAGCGCAATCCGCCACGTCTCTATCTCGCAGCGCTCGAATGGGCGTCGTTCGGCTTCTCGGTTCCGAAGGGCGCGGTTGCGCTCGGCGACGTGCTCGTCTTCAAGCGGAAGGGCGGCGGGCATGTCGGTCTCTATGTCGGCCATGACACCAGCGCCTTCCATGTTCTCGGCGGCAATCAATCGGATCGCGTCTCGATCACGCGGCTGTCGCGCAACCGGCTCGTGGCGGTGCGCCGCCCAGCCTATCGCGCCCAGCCCGCGAACGTCCGCCCAATCCCTCTCGCCGCGAGCGGAAGCCTCTCCGTCAACGAGGCCTGATCCAGCCCAACCAAGGAGTTATCTATGAACGCCGTTCTTCAGTTCGGTGCGGGCTACCGCACCTACATCATCGCCGCCGTGCTCGTTCTCGTGGTGGTCGTCGAGAAGGGCCCCGGCATCGATGTGCCGGGCGTCGATGTCGGTTCCGACTGGCTCACCCAGATCCTCGCCGCGCTCGGCCTCGGCACCCTGCGTGCCGGGATCACCGGCGCCAACAAGTGACCGGCTGGATCGCCCTTGTCCTTATCGTCGCGGTGGTACTCGCCACCGCGACGACCTTCCGCGCGGGCCGTAAGGCGGGCGCAGCCGCCGAGGCGGCGAAAGCCCGCGAGGCCGAACTCAAATCCCAGAAGGTGGCTTCCGATGCCAAAGACCGCATGCTCGAAGCGGGCGCTGCCGCTCCTCTTGATAGCGACGCTCTCGCTGACCGCCTGCGCGACGGCACCTTCTAGGCCGACCGTCGTCTGCCCACCGGTCGGGGCCTACGACCGCGCCTTCCAGGCACGGCTTGCCGACGAAATCCAGCGCCTGCCGCCCGGCGCGGCGCTCGAACACGCGATGCTGGACTACGCCCGGCTGCGCGATCAGGCGCGGGCTTGTGCTGGCGCGATCAGGGGTGCTCCATCAAGTCGTCGATCTTCGTCGCCGTGACATCGCGAGCCGGGCTTATGCCGACCTATTGTCGCCAAGCCCAACGGCGAACGAGCGGTTGTCAATGCGCAATTCGGTCTCCGCTGGTCTTGCAACGGGACGTCAAAAACCGGTCATCCGCGTCGACTTGGCCATGTCCGCCATTGGTCCGCTTAATTTCCGATCCCGGGCCAAACAGTCAGGCCAATAGAATTCAACCATGGGGCCAGATGCTGATGTCGCACATGCTTACTCAGCACAAATGAGTACCTGGCTAGGATCAAATAAAATGCGTTGGTCTCAGATCATCTAATTCGGAAAAGCATTTCAGATACGCGGCGAAGTCAAGCGACGTGGTTGACAGCTGATCGCGGATGCCAGAACAAACAAAAGACATAGACCCAATTGTGTTGCGTGTAAACTCCACACCATGATCGACGTGGAAACATTTGCAATGAAGATGGGACGTCACCTACATCTCTCTTTGCAATTTCGATTTCACTTTTGTCGCGTCCATCAATGCAACGCATCACTGGTATGAAACAGTTCTTCGAATAGAACAGCCACTGCTTCTGCACCGGGATCATTATGGCCAGCGAGGTGGCTTTCAGAAACGTAGCTGGCGCGCCCGGCCTTGGCGCGCAACATCTTCGCTGTTTTGTCAGCACCTGCCCGGGAAGCGGCTGCCGCAGCCTCGAGGCCCCTGGGCAAAGCATCAAGGGCCGGCGATAGAGCATCGATCATGGTGCGATCCCCTAGTTCGGCCCCACCGACCTGCTGTATGCGATTGAGACCAGCCTTCAAGGAACTCACCGCATCTTGTCCACCAGCGGATGCATCGCCAGCAGCCGAAAAGAAGATCGCCAGCAAGACACCCGATGAGCCGCCCATTGTCTGGCTAAGTTCCAACCCAATCGCCCGGTAGAGCTGCGTCCAGTCGGCCAATGGCAGGCGATCCAATGCCTTGATCAGAGCACGCGACGCGGTGGTAAGTGTAGATCCCGTGTCGCCATCTCCAGATTTCGCATCGAGCGTATTCAACTCACCTTCAGCAGCTATGAGAATTTCACAGCACCTCCGGATGAGCATTTCAGCCTTCTTGTTCTTCGAAGGCATCGGCTGGATCGGCGTCAATCCATCTGGCAATGGCAGCACTTCGATTTCAGAAACCGGTCGGCATCCGGGCCATGCCCAAGGTGACGCTTCGGCTTGCAGGCTTGCTAAAGTGTGAGTTTGCAGTGGAAGTAGTGACACCGAGAAGCCGTGCATATCGAGCGAAGTCATCATGGGAGCAGGGCCAATGACATGGCTGATGTAGTTACCAATGCGAGACTCCAAGAGCTCCTTTGCGAGCACCGCCATTTCGAGCGGAGTCGCACTGCCCAGATTGTTGATGAGCGCAACATGGGGCCCTGGCGCAATGTGTGGCACAAGCCGCTCGACAATCATTTCCATGGCCTGGCGGGCACCGTTGAACTCGACTTGCTCAACGCCTGCTTCGCCATGAATGCCAAGGCCCAACTCTGCCTTACCATCCGGAATACGATCCTCCTTCGGAGAACCCGGAATGGCGCATGTATCAAGTGACATGCCTATGGATATTGCGCCATCAATCACTTGCACTGCGGCATTTGTGACCGTCTCGAGATTGGCTCCTTGCTCTGCCATCGCACCTGCAATCTTGTGAACGAAGAGGGTACCAGCCACCCCTCGCGAACGCGGAAGGTTGGGCAACGCCACATCGTCATCAACAATCACCATGCTGACGTTCAGCCCAAAGGCGCGGGCCCTTTCGGCAGCCAAGCCAAAGTTCAGGCGATCACCGGTGTAGTTCTTGACGATGAGCAGGCAGCCCGGCGGTCCGGTAACTGCGAGGATTCCAGCCAGCACTGCATCGACCGATGGCGATGCAAAGACATCGCCGCAGACGGCCGCCGTCAGCATGCCCTTGCCCACAAAACCAGCGTGGGCCGGCTCGTGACCCGAGCCACCACCAGAGACCAGCGCTACTTTTGAACGGTCCCAATCGGTACGGACGACCACCTTGATGTGTGGATAGCCATCAAGTCTGGCTACTTTGCCTTGAGACGTCAGAAGCGTTCCATCGATGGCATCGGTAACCAAGGACTCTTTGGCGTTGATAAACTGTCTCAAGGTCAGTCTCCTTAGGCGATCCGAGCGCCATTGGTGTCGAAGAAAAGCGGGTTGCGCGGTTTCATAGCGATATGATCGCCTGGCCCAAGGCTTGTGTGCACATCGGTCAACGTGATGATGTCATGGCCTTCCAGCTTCAGATGCAAGCGGGTCTGATCGCCCAGATGTTCAACACGCACCACACGGGCGGATTTACCACTTCCTTGCGAAATATGCTCGGGACGCAGGCCCATTGTCTTTGCACCCTTCGGCGCACCGCCAAAGAGGTCGGCCGGCAAGACGTTCAAACGTGGTATCCCAAGCCTGCCCGCCACATAAAGACTGATCGGATTCTCATAAACATCACGCGGTGAGCCGAACTGCACCAACCGACCATTGTCGAGAACTCCAACATGTGTCGCCATTGTCATGGCTTCGATCTGGTCATGGGTGACATAGAGAAACGTGGCGCCAAGGTCGGCTTGAATGCTTTTGAGCTCAACACGCAGATCGGCACGCAACTTGGCATCCAGCGAACTCAACGGCTCGTCCATCAGATAGATCGCTGGATTGCGCACCAAAGCCCGGCCGATGGAAACGCGTTGCATCTCGCCGCCTGAAAGTGCGGTCGCCTTGTTGTCGAGCTTGGCTGAAATCCGCAGCACCTCGGCCACTTCGCCCACCTTGCGCGTAATTTCGTTTTCAGGAGTCCGGTGGATAGGCGAGCGCAACGGGAATGCCAAATTTTCCCGCACTGTCATGTGTGGATAAAGCGAATACTGCTGAAAAACCATCGCCACATCGCGTTGTGCAGGCGTGGTATCCAAGACCGAACGCCCGTCGATCAGAACATCACCGGTGTCAGGGCGCTCCAAGCCGGAAATCAACCGGAGTGTCGTTGTCTTTCCGGCGCCGGTTGGGCCAAGCAAGACGACGAATGACCCGTTGGCGACGGTCATGGTGACATCGGCGACGGCGGCGTGCGCCCCAAATGACTTGTTGACCTGGTTCAGTGCGACCTCAGCCATGGGCAAGCACTCCTTCATTCAACTCGGACCGCAAGGCGCGGCCAGTTTGGTTGTCGAACACCGTCACCGTCTTGCCGTTGAATTCCAGCCCGACTGTTTCCCCGACGCGCGCAACCTGATCGGAAGCTGCCCGCGCTTTGACCACGCCATGGGCGGTTTTCAGGGTGACGATTTGCGTCGTTCCAAGGTATTCGGTTGCTTTGATCTCGCCGCGATACTTGCCCTTGTCAGTCAAGCTGATGTGCTCGGGTCGAACACCAAAAGCCAAGTCACCTTCAAATGGTTCACGCATCTTGGGGACGACAAGTTTCTGGTGCTGCAGATTGATTGATGTGGAACCTGTTTCGACCTTTCCATGGAAGCGCAGGAAGTTCATCGAGGGCGAACCGATGAATTCTGCGACGAACATAGTTGCGGGCTTGTCGTAAACATCCTGGGGCTTGCCGAACTGTTCGATGACGCCATGGTTCATGACGACAATTTTGTCGCCCATCTGCATGGCCTCCAGTTGGTCGTGGGTGACATAGACAGTTGTAGCACCCATGCGATCATGGAGCGCGCGCAGTTCAAGTGACATGTGTTCGCGGAATTCGGCATCCAGTGCGCCGAGAGGCTCATCCATCATGAAGGCCTTGGGATTGCGAACGATGGCACGACCAAGAGCAACGCGTTGACGGTCTCCACCCGAGAGGCCACCCACTGGCTTGTCGAGGATGCTTTCGATCCCCAAGATGCCGGCGACTTCAGACACTTTTGCCCGCACCTGTGCGCGGGACATGCCTTGGCTGACCAACGGGTAGCTGAGGTTCTTCCGTACATTCATATGCGGATAAAGCGCGAACATTTGAAAGACGAAGGCGATATCCCTCTGGCTCGCTGGTTTTTGCGCAACCTCTTCGCCGCCAATGTAGATTTCGCCGGCGCTTGGCAGCTCCAATCCCGCGATCATTCTGAGTGTTGTGGTCTTGCCGCAACCGGATGGACCCAAGAGCATGAAGAATTCACCGTCCTCGATCTTGAACGAAGATGACTGAACAGCGGTGAAACTGCCGAAGTCCTTGCGAAGATTGCGAATGATGATCTCGGCCATTGCTCACTCCGGAAAATGACTGACGACAATGAACATGACTGTGCCCACCAGCGTGACGATGAAGGAATAGGTGTAAAGTGAGAGGGCATAACTCTGCATCAGCATCACAACCCCAAGTGCGATGAGGATCGAGGCCAGCATCTCCCAGGGGCCGCGCCTCAGGCGCAGGAGGCCATTGAAGAATGTACTCATTTCCGCACCGCCCCAAATGTGATGCCCCGCAACAGGTGCTTGCGCAGCAAGATTGTGGAGACCATGACCGGCAACAGGAACAAGGTGGCCCCGGCCGCAACTGCCGGCCAATCCTTGCCACCTACGCCAATGATGGTGGGAATGAATGGGGGAGCCGTCTGGGCTGTGCCGGATGTCAACAGCACGGCAAAGGCATATTCGTTCCAGGCGAAGATCAGGCAGAAGATGGCTGTGGAGGCAATGCCGGTGGCGGCCTGCGGCAGAACCACCTTGTAGAACGCCTGGAAGCGTGTGTAGCCGTCGATCAATGCGGCTTCCTCATACTCCAACGGAATTTCGTCGATGAAGCCCTTGAGCAGCCAGACGGCCAGAGAAATGTTCACGGCTGTGTAAAGCAGGATCATGCCTAAATGCGTGTCGCTGAGACCCAATGTGCGGAACATCAGGAAAATTGGAATGGCAACGGCGATGGGCGGCATCATTCGCGTCGACAAAATGAAGAAAAGAAGATCGTCCTTCAGGGGAACTTTGAAGCGGCTGAATGCATAGGCTGCCAAGGTTCCAAGGAAGACCGACAGAAAAGTTGAACCAAAGCCGATCACCACTGAGTTCAGGAAGCGTTCGCCATAGCGCGAGGGACCAGCGATAGCCATGCCGTTGTCACGCGCGACTTGCTCATACCATGTCTGGGGCGGCGGCAAGTTAGGAAGGTCCGCCGGGTTGATGCGGGTTCGCGTGGTGAAAAGATTTACATAACCTTCCAGCTTGGGCTCGAACAAAACCTTCGGTGGGTAAGCAATCGAATCGGCATTGGACTTGAATCCGGTTGCAACAATCCAGATGAGCGGCGTTACCGTGATCAGTGCATAGAGTATGACCAGAACTCCGGCGAACCATTTTTGCCGCGCCGACGGCTCAGTGATCGAGAAGCTGCTCATCGTTCTTTCACCTTGTTCAGCGCCTTCACATAGATGGAGGCCAGGCCAAAAACGGCCACAAACAGGATTATCGCATAGGCCGAGGCATAACCGGTGCGCCACTTCTCAAAGGCTTCGCGCTTCAGGTTGATCGACGTGAGTTCGGTGGTTGAGCCCGGACCGCCGCCGGTCAATTGCACCACGAGATCGAACATCTTGAAATTCTCGATACCCCGGAACAAGACCGCAAGCATCAGGAAGGGCAGGACCATCGGAATGGTGATCGTCCAGAACTGCCGCCACTTGCTGGCGCGGTCGACGGAGGCGGCTTCATAGATGTAATTTGGAATCGAACGCAAACCCGCCAGGCAGATCAACATCACGAAAGGTGTCCACATCCAGGTGTCGACAATCACAATCGCCCAGGGGGCCAATTTGACTGAACCAATCATGGTGAAGGATGCTGGATCGGCACCCGAGAAATAGGCGACGACATAGTTGAAGATGCCAATCTGCGGTTCATAGAAGAACGTCCAGAAATTTCCAACCACAGCTGGCGACAGCATCATCGGCAGCACAATGATTGTCGTCCACAAGTCATTGCCCTTGAATTTTCGATTGATGAGCCAAGCCAGCGAAAAACCTATCACCACCTGCAGCGCAATGGTCCAGAACAGGAAATGCGCCGTCACCTGCATGGTGTTCCAGATGTCGGGATCATTGAGGATTTGCCGGTAGTTTTCCAGGCCGACCCACTCGATGGGCCGCTTCGGCTGATTGGCGCGATAGTTTGTCAGGCTGAGCCGGATGGTCCAGATCAACGGAAAGATATTGATTGCAAGGAGCAGGAAAATCGTCGGGGCCACGAAGATCCAGGCAATCGCGCGATCACTGAGGCCTTTGATGCGGCGCGCGATCACTGGAGGCGTGGCTTTCGCGACACGAATTGGAAGGGACGCAGTCATGGTATTTCTTCCAGCTGGCACAAGAATGCGCACGCAGGACCCGACGGGAGGAGTATCGAGGCCCTGCGTGACTTCAGTTTACCCGTCCGTTGACGGGACGGTACTGCAAATCCTAGAGCTTGCCTGCTTCCTTGAAGGTCTTAGTCCAGTCCTCGACCAGCCCGTCAAGCGCTTCTTGCGCCGTGCCTTTGCCGGCAACAACATAGTCATGGAAGCGCTTCTGCGTGTCCTGGAGCAGTGTTGCGTAGGACGGCTCGGCCCAGAAGTCCTTCACGATTGCCATCGAGTCAAGGAAGGTTTGCGCATAGGGCTGGCTGGTGGCGAAATCAGGTGCTTCGACCACTGAACGCAAGCAGGAGAAACCGCCGGCCTTCCACCACTTGGCTTGCACCTCAGGCTGGGCAAACCACTTGATGTACTCAAGTGCCGCCGCCTGCTTGGTTGAATAGGACACAACCGAAATTCCCTGCCCGCCGAGCTGGGCGAATTTCTCGCCGTTTGGACCCGCGGGGTTGACGAGGTAACCAGTCTTTCCGCCACCGACATTCGCATCGGCTTCAAAGCCCGGCCAGGTGAAGGCAAAGTTCATTTGCAGCGCCACCTGTCCCGACTTAAAGGCGTCGATGCCTTCGCCCATATAGCCGTTGGAGGCGCCGGGAGGTGTGCAGCAATCATAGAGTGCCTTGTAGAACTCGAGGCCCGCCACTGCAGCCGGAGAGTTTACGAAGCCCTGCATGTCATAGGGCTTGGCTGGGTTGTCGTATTTGAAGCCAAAACTGTAGAGCACGTCCATCGCACCCATGGTGATGCCTTCAGAGCCGCGCTCGGTATAGATCGAGGCACCATAGACCGTCTTGCCGTCGATCGTACGGTTCTGGAAGAACGTCGCGATGTCCTTCAACTCGGCCATGGTTGCTGGCGGTGCCAGATCGCGGCCATATTTTTCCTTGAATTCTGCCTGCAGTTCCGGCCGGGCGAACCAATCCTTGCGGTAGGTCCAGCCGACGACGTCGCCGAAGGCCGGCAGCGCCCAATAGTTCGGTGTGTTCTTCGGCCATTCGGAGTAGCCCGTCACAGTGGCCGGAACGAAATCACTCATCTTGATGCCGTTGGCATCAAAGAATTCGTTGAGCTTGACGTAGTGGCCAGCTTCCGCTGAACCGCCGATCCATTGGCTGTCGCCGATCATCAGATCGCAAAGCTTACCGCCGGAGTTCAATTCGTTCAGCATGCGGTCAGCGAAGTTTGGCCAGGGTACGAACTCGAAGTTCATCTTGTGGCCCGACTTGGCCTCAAAGTCTTTGGACAGCTCGACCAGGGCGTTCGCCGGGTCCCACGCGGCCCAGCAGAGGGTCAAGTCCTCAGCCTGCGCGCTTGATGCGGCAAGGCTGCAAACTGATGCAATGGCAGTCGCAGCAAGTAGTGTCTTCGTCTTCATTTGGTTTTCTCCCTTGGGAAAAGCGCACCGCACTCGTTAGTCGCTGGCGGGCTACTTGGTTTCGACGATCATATCCTGTCAGAGCTACGTACCTCATGTCAATAAAAATATTTGTGTACGTACCTCACAGAGGCTAAGGCCTTTGTTCTTGCAAACCATATTTCAATTTTTAGTGTTTAAGATCAATAATTTATGAGGTCTGACAACACTTCGGCCTCCAGACTCTTCGCAGAATCCGCTGTCAAACCGTGACGAGATTCTCTTTCATGACGATCTCAATTCGGATTTTTTCTTGCGAGTCGACAAGTGCCGACTTGTCAGAATAGGCTCGCAGCACACGGATTGAGCTGCGTACGAGGTGACCGACATTCTGCATGATCACGGCATCAACTTCATCAGCGGCCAAGGCCGCCCGCGTTGTCGGCGTCAACTCGTGCATGATGAGCGTACAGTTTTTGAGTCTCCCCGTTGCCCGCAACGCATCCAGAATTGCAGCATTGCCGCTGCCAAGCGCATAGATGCCAATGATATCGCGGTGGGAAGCCATGACCTGCTTGATGATGGAAATCAGCCGGTGGTTGTCGTTGCGCGATTCAATCGTTGGCAAGACGTCCAAAGTTGGAAAGCCGCCGGCAAGAATGCTGTCAAAGCCAAATCGCCGTTCGATGCTGTCCCGCGACGAAAGCGAACCCGACACCACGAGCACCTTTCCGGTTTTTCCACCGAGAAACCTCCCCATCAATGCGCCAGCCGTGCGACCCGCAGAGACGTTATCAACGCCAACAAAGTGATCGCGAACTGAACTTGGCAAGTCCGAAACCAATGCAACAACAGCAAGGCCTGCCTGCTTCAACCGCCTTACAGCGTCACGCACCTGTGGTGATTCCGGGCACATGATTGCAACCCCCCCGACTCTCTCTGGATCGAGGCCGGTAAGGATGCGCGCTGTAGCATTTGGATCGTCAACCGGGGCCAAAAGTGTCTCGATTGTTATCCGTTCGGGACTGGTTGCCTGCTCCACCTCGGCCAGTGCGTTGCGAATTGTGTCGACGAATTGGCTCTTGCTGTCTGGAATGATAAAGACAAAGCGGTATTCCTTGCGCTTGGCAAGGTTTGCAGCCGATACGTCACGCACATATCCCAGTTTTTCGACGGCGTCCTGGACAAGCCGCACACTGCTTTCGCGCACCCGCGGACGCCCATTGAGCACGCGATCGACAGTCGCCAGACTGACGCCAGCCTCTCTCGCAATATCATGTACCGTTGGCCTTGCCATTTGCGCTTCCTCAGCCCGAACATGAAATCTGACGTGAGGTACGTAAATCAGGGACCGCTTCAAATTTCAAGCGGATTGATGTCCGCATCAAAGCACAATCGAGGACAGGCCCCGTAAGATGGTAGAAATCGGAGCTCTGAACCGAGACCGTATGTTTCTGAATGGCCCGAAAAACGGACACAGTGCGGACACAACACCAAACCCCGCAAGCGGAGAGCCTGCGGGGTTTGGTGTAAGCTTTTGATTTAGCTTGTAGGTTTTGGTTGCGGGAGCCAGATTTGAACTGACGACCTTCAGGTTATGAGAACGGCCCGGCCCAGTTCCACCGCCTGCACACGTTTGCCCGTCAGTGCTCTAACAATCTGATTTTGTTATGATAAACTGCTTCTCCGAGCGTCGCATGTTGCACTCACTTGCCCGGGTGTTCACGCCCAACTGTTACCCATATGTTACCCGGAACGACCTTCAGGTTGGTGTTGGAGAAGCAGTTTGAAGTCCATACGCATATCCAAACGTGTCGTCGATGACCTTAAGCCGGGGCCTGGTGATCTTGATTTCTTTGACGACGACCTCAAAGGATTTGGCGTGCGTGTTCGCGCCTCGGGGCGCAAAACCTACTTCGTCTTGATGCGATACCGCGGTGTCCTGAAGCGCTTCACCATCGGACCCCACGGCGCCATCACACCCGAACTGGCACGGGTGAAGGCCAAGAGGATCATCTCTCAACTTGCTGTGGGCGAAAACCCGAGCGAGTCGAAGGATTCGATCCGTCAATCGATCACCGTTAGGAGCCTGTGCGAGCGCTTCCTTGCAGAGTATGTGCCGTATCATTGCAAGCCCAGTACCGCCAAAGAATACGAGAGATGCGTCAGGCTGTTCATCATTCCAGAAATCGGGACCACAAAGGTCATCTCCGTGGTGCGAACAGATATCACAGGGCTCCATCACCGTTTACGCCACATCCCCTATCAGGCCAATCGCACAGTGGGCGTCCTGTCCGTCATGTTTGCGCAGGCGGAGGCTTGGAATTTGTGCGAGTTTAACTTCAACCCTTGCCGAGGCGTGAAGAAGTTCAAAGAGCGAAAGCGGGACAGATTTCTGAGCCCCGACGAACTGACCAGGCTTGGCGAGGCACTCCTCGCAGAAAGCCGAGAGGCTCCCTCTGCGGTGTCCTGCATCCGCCTCCTCATCTTCACGGGCTGCCGCCTCAGCGAAATCCAGAAGCTGAAATGGAGCTACGTCGATCTCAAATCGAAAATGATCCATCTGCCTGACTCGAAAACAGGCAAGAAAACCATTTACCTCGGCCAGGCGGCCGTCGAAGAACTCCAGCGGACTCCCAAAATCGCCAACAATCCCTTCGTGATCACTGGCCATATCGACGGGGAGTTTCTCACCGATATGCAGAAGCCGTGGCGGCGTATCAGAGAAGCCGCCGGGCTCGATGATGTCCGCATCCATGACCTTCGGCATACGTTTGCCTCGCAGGGTGTGGCCATGGGACAGGGGCTTCCGATCATCGGAAAGCTGCTGGGACACTCTCAATTGCAAACAACTGCCCGGTACGCGCACCTCGCTGCCGATCCCGTCATTGAGGTCGCGGACTTGATCTCTAAGCGGTTGGCAATGAGTTTGGAACCGGGCTGGCCTCGCCAGAAAGATTCAAAAGTCGGTTGACTCCTGGTCTCGGAGGCCGCCCCATTCGTCTGAACAGCTTCGAAGCGCGTGCCGCGACCTTAAGGCCGGGCGGCTTGGCTTGCGTAGATACTTCCTGCGCGGTCACGCCAGTTGCGGCTGCATCCGGTCCGCGGCCTTGAAGTATTTGCGGGCATAGGCGACGAGTTGGGCATCGGAGGGATGGTCGACGGTTTCAACGCCCAGGATGATTTTCATCAGCTTGGGCTCGTGCTGTCCGATGTGCTTCATGAGTTCTGTCTTGGCGTTCGCCGGCCCGGTGATGAGCACGGCGCCTGCGTCGGCGATGGATTGGGCGGCGGCGCGCAGGAACGCCGACGCGAGGTCGTCGTGGCCGCTGCCGATGGTGTTCGACTTGTGATGGATGTTGCGCGAGGGATGGTCGGGGCGCAGCACCAAAGACTCCACATCCTCCAGGCTGAAATGGAACACGCGCGCTTCGTGGTGGTCGATCCACATAACCGCATGGAAATGGGGCTGGCTCATGGCTGGCGTCCTTTGCTGCTGGCTGCGGAAGGGACAACGGCTGAGACGGCAACAGGTTCCGCCGCGCGCCGCGAAACTTCAGGTGCGGCTTTGGTCCTTGCCCCGCGCGGACTCGACGAGACCCGAAATCGCAGATCGCAAGCCATGCATCTGGTCCAGCAAGTGCAGGATGACGCCAACGCCTTCGTTGTTGACGCCAAGTTCTTCGACCAGGTCGAGGATCAACAGCGCCCGGGCGAGATCCGCTTCGGAGAAGGCGAGCTCCGCGCCGGTCCCTTCCGGCACCAGCCATTCCTCTTCGATCCAGATGTCGAGCGTTGCCTCGTCGAGCCTGGCGCGGGCGAGAAACTCCAGCTTGGCGATGATCATGACAGCATCTCCCGGCGCGGGTCGTAGCCTGGCCCCGGCGACCATGTGGACAGGAAGGCTTCAAGTTCGGAATTCGCCGCATTCGGCAGCATGACCTTGAGCGTGACTAACTCATCGCCGCGGCGGGCGACGCCCTTGCCCTTCAGGCGGAGCACCGCGCCGGTGTTCGACCCTTTGGGCACGGCAAGCATCACCGGACCGGACGGCGTTGGCGCCTTGACGCGCGCCCCCAGCACAGCCTCGGCAAGGGTTATCGGCAGTTCCATATGTATGTCGTCGCCGATGCGGGTGAAGAAGCGGTGCGGCGCGATGGAAACTTCCACCAGCGCGTCGCCCGCAGCGCCCTCCCCGGCCGATGGCGCGCCTTTGCCGCGCAGGCGCAACGTCTGTCCCTCCTGGATGCCCGCCGGGATGGCCACATCGAGTGTGCCACCATCCGGCAGGGTCAGCCGCTTGCTCGCGCCATTGACTGCGTCGAGGAAATCCACGACGAGGCGGTAGCGCAGATCGGCGCCCGGCGCGCGCCGCGCCTGCTGGGCCTGCTGGCGGAACAGGTGCGCGAAGAGATCGTCCGTATCGGCGAAATCCGCGTAGCCGGAGCGGTTGTCATAGGGGCCGCCGGCGGGGGCCTCGGCGGCATAGTCCTTGTAGTAGCGCTGGCGCGGTTTTTCGGTTCCCGACCCATCGATTTCGCCGGCGTCGAAGCGTTTGCGCTTGTCCGGATCGGACAGCAGCGCGTTGGCGCCGGCGACATCCTTGAAGCGCTCTTCGGACGCCTTGTTGCCGGGATTGAGATCGGGATGGAGAGTCTTGGCGAGGCGGCGGTAGGCCTTGCGGACGTCATCGGCCGAGGCGTCGCGCGCGATGCCCAGAATGTCATAGGGGTCTTTCATGCCAGCTCCGGCGAATCTGCGGCAGGCGGCATCGATGGCGCCGCTTGTCCCGGTCCAAGCGCTCTCAGCGCGTTGAGGATCACCGCGACATCGATGGCTTCCTGCGACAGCGCGCCCGCCAGCGGCGGCAGATAGCCGAGCGCTGCCGCCGCCATGCCGAGCGACGACAGCGCCAGTCCGGCGACGACGCTTTGCAGCGCCATTGCGCGCGTGCGCCGCGCGATGGCCATGGCGTCCGCCACCCGGTCGATGCGGTCCACGAGGAGCACGAGGTCGGCGGCCTCCGATGCCGCAGCGGCGCCGCGCGCGCCCATCGCCACGCCGATGTCGGCGGCGGCAAGCGCCGGCGCGTCGTTGATGCCGTCGCCCACCATCATGACCGGACCATTGGCCGCCTCGGCTTTGACCGCATCGACTTTTCCGGCGGGCGTCGCATCAGCGATCACCGAATCGACGCCAAGGCTGGCGCTTGCGCGCTTGGCGATTTCCGCCTGATCGCCGGTGAGAAGCACAATCCTCTTCACGCCGCCCGCCCTGAGCGCGCGGAGCGTTTGGGCCGCATCGCTGCGCAGCCGGTCCGCGAATACGACGCGGCCCATGGGCTTGCCGCAGATTGAGACCGCAAGAACCGTCGTGCCCGCGGCGGCGGTGGCCTCTTGCGCCGCTCGGCCAACCGAACTTGCCGAGACAAACGATGGCCTGCCGATCACCACCAGTTTGCCGCCGACGCGGCCGGTGACGCCATCGCCCGGCGCCTCGACAACGTCTGTTGGCGCCGAAAGCTGAAAGCCGCGCGCGTGGGCTTCGGTCACCAGCGCTTGCGAGACCACATGCTGCGAAGCCTGCGCCAGAGATGCCGCCGCAATGATGAGCTCCATGTCGTTGAAGCCCGCTAGTGGCTCGACAGCGCTGGCATGGGCCTGGCCATCGGTCAGCGTGCCCGTCTTGTCGATCAGCACCGTCCTGATCTGCGGCAGCAGTTCAAGGACGCCTGCGGATTTGACCAGCAGGCCGCGTTTGGCGGCCCGTGACATGCCGGCGACGATGGCGACCGGAACCGCGAGGATCAGTGGGCATGGCGTGGCCACCACGAGGACCGCCAGCGCGCGTTTCGGGTCGCCTGCGAAAAGCCATGCTGCGGCCGCCAGCGCCAGCGTCGCGGCAAGGAAGCCAAGGGCATAGCGGTCCGCCAGGCGCGCCATCGGCGCTTTTGACGAGCGGGCGGCGTCCACGAGGCGGACCACGCCCGCATAGGTGCTCATCGCCGCCGTCCTGGTCACGACGAGATCGAACGGCGCATCGCCGTTGGCGACGCCGCTCGCCACGGCGCTGCCTGCGTTGCGGCGCACCGGGAGGGCCTCGCCGGTGAGCGAGGATTCATCCAGCAGCGCCGAGCCTGTTTCAACGCGGCCGTCGGCCGGCACGACCTCGCCGGCGCGGATGAGAAGCCGGTCGCCGGGCACCAGGAGTTCGATGGCGGTTTCAACGAGCATGCCAGCGCGATACATCTGCGCGGTGCGGGCGACGCGGCCGAGGAGCGCCGTCATCTCGCGCTGCGCCCGGCCTTGCGCGTAGTCCTCCAGCAGCATCCCGCCGGAATACATCAACGCCACAACCACGCCCGCAAGCGCTTCGCCAGCGAGAAGAGCGCCTGACATGGAGAACGCCGCGATGACGTCGAGGCCATACTCGCCCCGGGACAGGCTTCTGCCGATCGACCACAGCAACGCGGCCAAGACGGGCGCGATGCCCGCCGCGAAAATCCACGGCGCGAGATCGCCGCGCGACAGCGCCATCGCCGCAAGCCCGGATGCGAGGGCAAATGCAGGCACTGCGGCGAGCGCCACCGCAGCAAGGTGCTGGCTGTCGTTCTTGATCATGCCGACCATGGGCCGCCTTCCTTCTAGCGAATCTCGAATAGCTCCTGATGAAAGTTTCTCGAGGCGAGCCCTGCAACCGTGAAGTCCTGCCGCAGCGCATCTCAAAATCCCGTCGGGCCGCAAAACCAGACGCCGGCGGATTTCCACTCCGGCAACGTCTTGAAAATGCGGTCCGCCGTCAGAAATCCATCCTTGTCATCCACCATGATGTGCAGACCAACCTTGGCCTCCTGCGCGTCCCTGCGCATCTTGGCAATGCCGCCTTCGTCGAAGACCGCGGTGGAATGGAAGAGGTCGACGGCTCTGCGATCGGAGAGCTCCGCCAACGTCTTCATGCGGGCCACAAAAGCCGAAACGCCGATGCCGCCGCCAACCCAGATCTGGCGCCTGGAATCGTCATTGAAATTGAACTGGCCGTAGGGACCCTCGAGGCCGAACTCATCGCTCGCTTTCAAAGTGGTTGACTGCGTGCTGGTATAGTCGCCAAGCTCTTTGATGATCAGGCGCATGGCGCCGTCGCCCTGCCACGCGGAAGTGATGGTGAACGGGTGCGGCCCTTCGTGCTGGTCGAAGGTGACAAAGGCGAACTGGCCTGCCTGATGTCCGGACCATTTGCTCTTGAGCGTGGCATGCGGCTAAACTCCATTCAGCCTGTCAGACAGCCGTTGAGCGGCCTCTCAATGCCTCTGGCCGCACTTGCGCGATGATGGCGCAGGGATCGCCTGATGCGCGGTGTCGCAATTTGTCAGTTGTCGTCACATGTTCGTGCGTTTCTGTACGGGGATTGGCTCCCATCAATGGACAATAGTCACCGGGCAGAACGATTTTTTCAAGACTTCCGTTGTAGTCGAACCAAGCAGGAATTTCGCCATTCCTGTTCTCCCTGCTGTGCCAATTACGATGTGGTCAATCTCGTTTTTCTCTGCAAAGTCGAGAATGGCGTGCGCAATGTCGCGAGCCCGCAATTCAATGAATTCTGTCTTATCAAATCCTTCCGCCTGAGCTATTTTGAGAGTCCGCTCTGAGACATCCTCTATTTCTTCCTGAGTCCACATCTCGACGACCGCGCTACGGCCAATTATGTATTGTTTGACAACAAGAATTGAAAGCCTGCAATTCATTCCAACAGCGAACTGCGCAGCCAATGCCACGACCTGCAATGAGTGCTCCGATCCGTCGGTTGGCGAAAGAATGTGTTTCATGCAGCGTTCGTTTCCTGGTCCTTCGAGGCGATCCACACCCGAGCCTACCGGACTATGCTTATGCTCCGATAGCCTCGGAAACTACCCAGTGTCTTCAAACGCGGGGCAACCCACCCCCCCAGCATTCGAGGCCGCAAGCGCCAACCGCGCCAGCGCGGGCAAGGATTTCGCGCCGGTTTTCAGCATGATCGACGCGCGGTGGTTTTCGACCGTGCGTTGGCTGATATGGAGATCGGCGGCGATGTTTTTGCTGGGGTGGCCATCGAGAACCATGCCCATGATCTGGCGTTGGCGCGCCGTAAGCCCAGAGATGCGCTTCGCTGCGGCCCCGCGCCAGTCGGCAAGCTTGTTCGCATCCCGCGCCTGCTCAAGCGCGCGTCCGACATGTTCGACAAGTTCGCTAGCCTTCACCGGCTTCTCGATGAAGTCCGACGCGCCGGCCTTCATGGCCTTTACCGCGATGGCGACGTCGCTGTTGCCGGTGATCATGAGGGCCGGAAGACCATGGCCGGTGTCGCGGAGTTTCTCGAGGAGTTCAAGCCCGCCCATTCCAGGCAGGTAGGCATCGACCAGTAGGCAGGCGTCATCGTCCGGCCGATAAACCGCGAGAAACGCTTCGCAGGTTGAAAAAGGCTTGACCTCCCAGCCCTCGCCTTCCAGCACCGCGCCTATTGTTTCGCGCACGTTTGTGTCGTCGTCGACAACGAAGACGACGGGCTTCCGCGGGGTCTCTGACGTAAGCGCAATAGTCCGTGCTTTGGCTGCCGCTAAAGGTAGCAGGCGCTGGACGGCTTTCGTGAGCTCTGCAAGCTTCACCGGCTTGTTGAGCTGTACGCACTTCTGCAGAGCGATATCGCGCAGGGTGCCGGTCGAGATATCGCCCGTCAGGATGATGACCGGAAGTGCTGCGTGAAATGTCTCGCGGAGCTGCGCCGCCAATTGCAGGCCAGTGAAGGCGCCGGGCAAATTAAAGTCGGTGAGCACGATGTCCGGCTTAATCGCCCCGCTGACGGCCAGCGCCAGCGCCGCAGGGCCGTCCATCGCGACGGTGACGTGATGGCCCTCGTCTTTCAGGAGTAATTCAAGAAGCACGCGCATGTCTGGATCGTCTTCGACGACGAGCACCGCGCCGGAGCGGCGTACGGGCTCGGCGAGACCGATGCCCTTGTTGTCCGCGCGAAGTATACGTTGCGGCGCGGCCTCTTCGGGTGGAAGCGCCACTGCGATGGCGAAGACCGAACCCTTGCCTGGTTTCGACCGGACGCTAACTTCGTGGCCGAGCAGTTTCGCTAGACGCTGAACGATGGAAAGGCCGAGGCCTAGTCCCCGGCTCCGCGCCCGCTCAGGGTTGCCGATCTGGTGGTATTCGTCGAAAATCGCTTGCATTTCGCTGTCGGCGATGCCGATGCCGGAGTCCCAGATTTCAATGCTCACTACGCCTGCCCGCCGCCGGCAACCAAGCAACACTTTGCCTCTTGGCGTGTACTTGATGGCATTCGAAAGCAGGTTGCGGATCATTTGTTCCAAGAGCCGCGGATCGCTGTAAACCACGATGTTGCAAGGCGGGACGTGCAGGGTCAGCCCTTGGGCTTGGGCTGGATAGGCATACTCATCCCGCAAGTGAGTCAGTACATCATTGATGTTGAAACGGTCGAATTGCGGCTGCACATTGCCCGCTTCGATCTGATTGATGTCGAGCAAAGTGTTCAGCATGCCCGTCATGGCGCCCAGGGTCTCGTCGAGGCGCACTACGAGCTTTTGCGCCTTCTCGCCTTCAACCTCCCGCGCCAGGAGCCCCTGCAACAAAGCCAGTGTTTGTAGCGGTTGCCGCAAGTCATGACTGGCCATGGCGAGGAAGCGCGACTTTCCGGCATTGGCCTGCTCTGCATGCAGCCGTGATTCCTCCATCGCCTTGCGGATGCGCTTGCGCTCGCTGATGTCGGTGAAGGTGATGACCACGCCTTCGACGTTGTCGCTATGGGTCCGGTAGGGCGATATCCGGCGCAAGAACCAAACGCCGCTGCCGGTTTCTACTTCCCTTTCGATCGGCGCGAGGCTGCTCAGCACCGCTTGGGCATCGGCTGAAAGATCGGCGTCGGCAGAGAGCGAATTGAGATCCGCCAGCGGGCGCCCGATGTCGCCGGGAATGACATGGAACAGCGATTTCGTCGCCGGCGTGAAGAACCGGATGCCAAGGTCCCGGTCGAGGAACAACGTCGCGACATCGGTGCTGTAGAGAATATTCTGAAGGTCGTCCGACGTCGAGCGCTGGCGCTCCAGAGTTTCCTGGAGCTGGCTGTTGAGAGCGGTCAACTCTTCGTTGAGCGATTGCAGCTCCTCCTTAGAGGTCAGCAGTTCCTCGTTTGTCGATTGATATTCCTCATTTACGGACAACGCCTCTTCGTAGATCGCTTTCTGTTCCTCTCCCGAAATTTCAAGATCGCGCACCGCGCCTTGGAGTTCCAGCCGCACCGCATCGAGCTCGTGCTCCAGTTCGGCAACCCGATCGAGTTCTTGCGGCCTGTTGGCGCGGCCGCGCTTCGGTTCGGACTTCGGCGCATCAACGAAGCAGATCAAAAAAAGATCATCGCTGGGCACCGCTTGCACTTCGATACTGAATTCAACATCTTTGCCTTCTCTGCGTGTCCGGCAACCGGTGACAGCGATGCGCCCTTTGCCATCGATCGCCTGCTGGATGGCGAACTTGAGCTTGGCGCGTACGCCTTGGGGAGCCATCGCGAGCACATCGTGGGTAGGATGGCCGGGCGCCACCCGCAAATAGCGATCGGTTGGACCCATGGAATAGATGCATTCAAATTTGCGGTTGATCAGCACGGCAGCTGGCGCATAGCCGTTCAACACCAGACGGCGGCACAATTCAGCGAGCGCCACCGGGCGCACGGACAGTACACCAGGACCCGCAAGGGCGGCCGGGCGCACGGCGTCTCCAGCCGCAAAGCTGATGTCTCCCGCGCGGCCGCGCCCAAGGTTGCGGTAAATCCGCTCCGGCTTGCAGACCATCTCGAAACGGCCGTCGATGCCGCCCGCGGTTTCCGCGCTGCCCAGCATCAGAAGGCCGCCGTCGCGCAGTGCGAAGTGGAACAGCGAGATGACTTTGGCCTGCGCTTCAGGACCGAGGTAGATCAGCAGATTCCGGCACGAGACCAGATCGAGCCGTGAAAACGGCGGATCAGCGATGACATCATGAACTGTGAAGATTACTGTAGCGCGAAGCTCCGCAGAGACCTTGTAACCATCATCGTCTCTGGAGAAGAACCTCGCAAGCCGGTCCGGCGACACATCCGCCTCGATGCTGTCCGCATACCGGCCTTCCCTTGCACTCGCCACGGCGTCACGATCGACATCGGAGGCGAAGACCTGGAGCTGCACATTGCGCTTTGATGCAGCAATATGCTCGCGAAACAGCATGGCGAGCGAATATGCTTCCTCGCCAGTGCTGCACCCAGCCACCCAGACGCGCAACGGCTGCCCCGGCTTCTGGTTGCGGACGAGACTTGAAATGATCGTATCGCCGAGGACATGGAATGCTTTTAGGTCGCGGAAGAAACTGGTGACATTGATCAACAGGTCCTTTGCGAGAGTCTCGATCTCAGTGACATCGTTGCGCAGCATGTCGAGATAGCGTTCCGTCTCGCCGGACTTGATGCCCGCCAGCGCCATGCGCCGTTCGACGCGGCGCTGGAGCGTGCCCTGCTTGTAGAGCGTGAAATCATGGGCGGTCCTGGCGCGCAGAAGTTCGATGATTTCGTGCAGCCAACCGGGCGCGACCGCAGGCGGGGCGGCACTGGCTGCCTTGGCGGGCGGTGCCGGCTTTAGCTTAGGGCTTTTGAGCGCGCCGGGAATTTTGGCGACGGCAAACACATGGTCCACCACGCCCGCCGCAATAGCGCTCCTTGGCATTCCGTCGTAGCCCGCCTCACTGGGCTCCTGCGCGATGACCAACCCGCCCTTCGCCTTGATGGCCGCCGCTCCGGCGCTGCCATCGGCCCCGGTTCCCGACAGGATCACGG
>JBJXGL010000049.1:0-13233 GCA_046160365.1 Aestuariivirga sp.
TCTCCGTCAACCAGAACATGCGCTATGACCAATCCATGCGCGTGCTGAAGCAGATCATCGACAGTGGAGCGTTGGGTGAAATCGTCTTCGCGCAGATCGACATGCATGCCATTCCCCATTGGCAGCCATTCCTGCAAGCCTATGACCGCCTCACCTATTCCAACATGAGCGTCCATCACCTTGATGTGCTGCGCTTCCTATTCGGCGATCCGACGAATGTGACCGCGCTCACCCGCACTGACCCCCGCACGGCGTTCAAGCACAAGGATGGCATTATCGTCTCGACGTTGAATTTTCCGTCGGGCGTGATGGCGGTTTCACTTGAGGACGTATGGTCCGGCCCCCGGCAAGAGGGATACGACAGCGACCAGCACATCGACTTCCGCGTCGAGGGCACAGAAGGCGTCGCCAAGGGCACGATCGGCTGGCCCACCGGTTCTCCGTCAACACTCAGCTACAATTCAATCAAACAGACGGGCGGCAAATGGGTTACGCCGAGTTGGAAAACCATGTGGTTCCCGCACGCCTTTATTGGCGTGATGGAGCAGCTTCAACATGCTCTGGCAACAGGCAAGCCACCGGCTTTGTCTATCGCAGATAATGTAAAGACCATGGCGCTTGTGGAAGCGGGCTACAAGTCCATGGCCGAAGGCCGGACCGTTCGGCTTTCTGAAATCTCGACAACATGACCAAAGGGAGGACGTCATCATGATGCAATCTGGTATCTTCACGGGCTATTTCCCGTATGGGCTCAAGGAAACCGCGCAGAAGATCCGCGGCCTTGGCTTCAATACCGTGCAGCTGGACTTGCATTTCAAGGATGTGGATCTCTCGGCAGGACAGATCACAAAAGACAAGGCCAAGAAAGTGCGAGATGTGTTCCGCGATCACGATCTGCCTGTCTGCTGCATCTCCGGCTACACAAACATCATTCATCCGGACAAGAGCGAACGGGAAAAGCGGGTTGGCTACCTGAAGGAAATCATCCGCAATGCGCGGCTATTCGGAACGCCCTATGTCATCTCCGAAACGGGCACATTCAACACCGAGTCCGATTGGGTGCATCACCCCAAGAACAAGACCGAAGAAGGCTTCGAGACGTGCAGGAAGGTGATCTCCGACCTGGCGCAGACCGCCTATGATCATGGCGCCATGTTCCTGCTCGAAACCTATGTCAACAACGTCGTCGGTTCCGTCGAAGAGACGGTCAAGATGTTTGCCCAGGTCGATCATCCGGGCCTTGGCTTGTTGATGGACCCAACCAACTATTTCGAAACTCACAACATCGACAATATGGACAAGATCTTGAACCAGGTGTTCGACACCCTGTCCGACAAAATCCGGATTGCCCATGCCAAGGACGTGAAGCGTTCGGGCACTGACAAGTCTGAAAAACATGCCGACATTGGCGATGATGACGCGCTCGAAAGCCACACCTTCCGGGGCGTGGGTGAAATCGAGCTGCCAGCACCTGGCCTCGGATCGCTCAACTACGATCTGTATTTGAAGCGGCTTTCGGAAAAGCATCCGAATATCCCCGTCATCATCGAGCATCTGTCAGAAGATGACGTGCCGCGCGCCAAGAAGTTCTTGGATGGCAAGTTCCGCGAAAACGGACTCTAACGAAGGCGACCATGACTGGGCTCTATGGCAAGACGCTGACACGAAGGGAGATTGCGGCGCGCGCGGGCGTGCTGTCCCAGTTCGCTGGTGTGCGGTTGATGGAGCTCGGCGATGGCGTTGAGCGCGGTATCCGCATGCTGGAGTTCCGCACCGGCTCCGGCTTGCGGTTCACGCTGCTTGTGGACCGCGCCCTCGATATTGGCGACTGTGAACACAAGGGGCAAGCTATAGGCTGGCATTCGCCGTCCGGCTTCCGGCATCCGGGATTGCACGAGTATGAAGGTGAACAGGGGCTGGCGTGGGTGCGCTCGTTCTCAGGACTTCTCGTCACCTGCGGCCTCGATCATATTCTCGGCCCGGAAGAGGTACCAGCCGACAACTATGGTCATCCCGGCAGAAAATCAGTCCGTCACACATTGCATGGCCGCGTCAGCACGGTTCCAGCGAAACTTTCGGGCTATGGAGAGACATGGGAGGGCGATCACTGCATTCTCTGGGCCGAGGCTACTATCGCGCAGTCAGCGGTTTTTGGTGAGAACCTGCATCTTATCCGGCGGGTCGAGGCGGATGTGGGCGGCAACGACATACGCATCAGTGATCGCGTGACCAACCAGGGATTCCGTCCAACTCCACACATGTTCTTTTATCATGTCAATGTCGGCTACCCCTTGCTTGACGAAGGCTCGCGTTATCTCGCACCCATTCGCGATGTGCTGTGGGCGGCGCATGCGGGCGACAGATACAGGACGCAAGGCGTTGGCTATCACACCGCGCCAGCGCCTATCGAAAATTTTGTCGAACAGGTCTGGCAACATGAATTGGCGGCGAATGCCGATGACGAAACATCCGTGGCGTTGGTCAATGACAGGCTCGGACTGGGTTTTGAGGTCACCACGAAGAAATCGCAAATGCCTTGCCTCTATCAATGGCAGAACTTCCAGGCGGGTGAGTATGTTCTCGGCATTGAACCATCGACGCATCATGTCAAAGGCAATCTTTTTGCGCGCGAGCGCGGCGAGATGATTTGGCTCGAACACGGCGAGGGGCGCCAATATGATCTCCGGCTCTCCATACTTGATGGCGTCAAGCCGATTGATACCGCAGCGAAGCGGATCGCAAGCATCGCCGTGCAACCCGGTGATCCCTATCCGCCGCCTTCCGGCAACTTCACTTCGCTCAAGATATTCGACACCGGCATGCCCTGCACATGTGGCACGCGGCGATAGGTTTGGAGGCCGATATGAGCGCAACAATTGCAATGAGCACCCACTTCAAGAGGGACTACAGCCTGGTTGGCGAGAGCTCGAGGCGAGCAGTGGAAATGGGGCTCGCGTCCGCAGAGTGGTACCACACCGACGTGCCGCGCGCCGTGATGAAGGAGTTGATGCAGCGCAAGGATCAACCGGCGATCCGCGACACGATCATCTGGCTTGCGCTGATCATCGGATCAGCTGCCGGAGGAATTTGGTTCTGGGGCACGTGGTGGTGTGTGCCGTTCTTCTTTGTGTATGGCGTTCTCTATGGTTCTTCCAGCGACTCGCGCTGGCATGAATGCGGGCATGGTACGGCGTTCAAGACCGCCTGGATGAATGATGTGATCTACGAGATCGCGTCGTTCATGGTAATGCGCAACTCCACTGCCTGGAGGTGGAGCCACGCGCGGCACCATACCGATACGATCATTGTCGGTCGAGATGCCGAAATCGCTGTCATGCGGCCCCCTCAACTGCTGAAGGCAGCGCTTCTGTTCACGGGTGCGATCGATTTTCGTTATGGCTTCACCACGCTGGTGCGCCAGGCGTTTGGCAGAATCTCCGACGAGGAGAAATCCTACATCCCAGAGGCCGAATGGCGCAAAGTCATAAGCGTCGCACGATGGCACATGCTGATCTATGCCACAGCCGTCATTGCCGCGCTCTACTCATGGTCGTGGCTGCCACTGGTGCTGATCGGTGGCCCGCGCGTCTATGGCAGCTGGCACATGTACTTGACGGGATTGCTGCAGCACATCGGCCTTGCCGACAATGTCGTTGATCACCGGTTGAATTCGCGGACGGTTTACATGAATCCGATCAGCCGCTGGATCTACTGGAACATGAACTACCATGTCGAACACCACATGTTCCCCATGGTGCCCTATCACGCCCTGCCGCGCCTGCATGAACTCATCAAACATGACTTGCCCGCGCCCAATCCTTCGATGTGGCATGCTTACAAAGAAGCGTGGCCGATCGTGATGCGCCAGCTACGCTATGAAGACTACTATCTCAGGCGGGATCTGCCGCCGGCGGCGCGGCCCTATCGTGAAGAATTCCACAACATGGCCAGCCCTGCCGAGTGATGAGAGCTGCCGATGGCGCGCAATAAACCAACGGTGGCCGACCTCCGCGCCTGGAAAGGCAAGAGGCAGCTGACCATGTTGCGCTTCTTTTCCATCGAGGAAGCCGAAGCAGCAGAGAAGGAGGGGATTGATGTTGCATCGGTTCCCCCTGAAATCGTCTTGGATCCGCGCTACCGGCAGGTAGCCCCCTCGATATTCACGATGACGGGGAAGACGCATCTCGAATTCGGTTCGCCGCACGATTATTTGAAGTTCTGCGGCGAGATGCTGCAAGCTGGCGCCGATGCCATGTATTGTAGCAGCAGCCTCGATGTTGTCCGGATGCTGTCAGGAGAGTTTATCCCGGTTGTTGGCCATGTTGGCCTCGTTCCATCGCGCGCCACATGGACAGGCGGTTTCCGCGCCGTGGGCAAGTCAGCCGATGCGGCGGTGGCGCTCTATGACGAATGCAAGGCTTACCAGGATGCCGGCGCCATCGCCGTCGAAATCGAGATTGTCCCGGTGGAAGTCGCAACGGAGATCAGTAAGCGTCTCAACATATTGTTGTGGTCGATGGGCTCCGGTGCTGGCTGTGATGCCCAATATCTATTCGCGGAAGACATTCTGGGCACGAACCGCGGTCATATGCCACGTCATTCTAAGGTCTATCGCAATTTTGCCGTTGAATTTGACCGCTTGCAACAGCAACGGATCGAGGCCTTCAAAGAATTCAGCGATGACGTGAACACAGGGGCCTTTCCGGAGGACAGGCACGTTGTGCGTATGGACAAGGCCGAGTTCGGCAAATTCTTGCGGTTCCTCGAGGGCAACAAGTCCTGATGATCTTGCGCAAGTTGGCATGGCATTTCTATTCGTGTCCACCATTCAACAGGTTTGCGTTTGTCCGGTGGTTTGGGCATTGAGCCGGCCTCATCGGCCTGAACTGATTTCCCGGTTTCGTAAGTAAAGCCTCTCCGGTTGGTTGTGAGGCAACCAGGAATTGCTGCCGGGTGATGCCGGCCGGATTGGCGACCACCTTCATTCCCCTGTCCGACCGAGCATGGGCCGGGACAGCTTTTTCTCAGGATAGACGGATCAACTGCGCAAGGTGCGGGAAGGGCTCAAAATTCCACTTTCGTTTCAATGCGCCAGGTGAGGGCGCTTTCGACGGATTTCACCAATGAAATGGAACATTTTATAGGTCAGTATCGCCCACCATCTAGTCCAGCCGCATATTGCAGTCTCAGCCAGGTCCTGGAATAACCGCTACATTCCAGAGGCTTGGCTGACAACTTGCATCTTCGTTGTGGGCAAGAGACTCGAGTTTTAGGGGATTCCAACGGCAAAATGCTGACCCGTCTCAGTTGGCCATTTGCCGTGCCCTCTCCCCAGAACAGCATGTTGCGCAAGGACAGCGGATTGTCATGCCAATCTCAGGACTGCTGGAAGCCGAGGGCGAGCCGCTGATTGGCCCAGAGCACTGGAAGCGGCTTGAGGCGAATGAGTTTACGCCTTGTAAGTTCGACGGGCTGCCGCCCTTCAAGGATAGCCTCGACGATATCGGGGGCTAGGAAGGCAAGCGGCAACAAGCGACTGATCTCCCCATTATCAACACCAACATGGTGCGCGAGGTTGGCAATCGTCGGATGCCCAGCGGTGTTCAACTGATGCAACCAGCGCCGTGCCTGACCGATCGCGTCGACAAGCCCTCCGTCGACTTTGGCCGGACGCCGCGGGACATTTCCGACGACAAGGCGGGCCTCCACACCACGGCGACGAATCTCGAACGGCAGGGTGAGGACAGAGTCAAGAACCGTTTCAGATGAGCGGTCCCCTCCCTCCCCTGCTTGTATTTCGATGCCGAGTTCGCTTTGCAGGCCGCCGTGCGTGAATGTAATCCTCATCTGACGCGGCGCGATGTCGATCCGTGCAACCAGCTTGAGGAGCAACGCGCGGGCTTGCAGTGAAGAGTCTGTAAGCACACGTACCAGCAGCACAGCGTTGCTCGCTGTCGTTCTCATCACTTCAATGCTGGCCTCGCGCAAATTCAGGAGCCGGTGAAGTCGATTCGGATCTCCCAGCATGCCGCACAGTGACGACAAGACGGCCACTTCCATTTCACATGCTGGGAGCCGCCAGCCAGAGCGACCCTTCTTGCGCTCCTGCATCAACCGCTGGGAGATGTAATAGCGGTATCTCCTGCCATCCTTGATCGCCTGGGATGGAGTCAGGCGATCCCCGGTCTCGTCGAAGAGAAGCCCTGCGAGCAGGCTGCCGGACGCGCGGTTCGTTGCTGAGGCTCTCTGCCGTGCCTGTCCCTTCAGCTTTTCCTGCACGACCTCCCACAACTCCCGGTCGATGATCGCCTGATGCTGGCCGTGGACGACCTGATCCTTGTGCCGGATGTCGCTGCGGGTACCGATGGATTTGAGTTTCTCTTCGATCTCCGTTGAGATTTCCCAGACGCCGGTTTGGAATTCGCGGACGAGTCCCAACTGCTCCAGCTTGCGGAGACGGCCTAAATGGGCGGCATGGGTCTGGCGCTCGGTCGGAGGCATGGCGCTGATGGCGAGGTAGCCGCGTTTGGTGTGGTCGAGGAGCGCGCGGTCCAGACGCGTGAAGCGCTCGGCTTCGACCTCGCGGGCGAGCTTGAGGGTCATGTCGCTCTCGATCTCCGGCCCGAGCTCCAGGGTGACGAGCTCGCGCGCCCGCATGCGGAAGCCGTGGCTCATGTAGTCGCGGGCGACGATAAGGTCGTCGCCCTGGTCGTTCTTGCCGCGAATGACGATGTGGGTGTGGGGATGGCCGGTGTTGAAGTGATCGACCGCGACCCAATCGAGCTTGGTGCCGAGATCGGCTTCCGCCTTCTGCATGAGGTCGCGAATGAAGGGCCGGAGATCGGCGAGTTCGTTTGCATCCTCGGCCGAGACGATGAGCCGGAACTGATGCCGGTCGCCGTCGCAAGGGTCGAGGAATTGTGTTCCATTGGCTTCGTCGGTATCCCGGCAATAGAGCTGGCCTGCTTCGCCGTCGGGCGTGACGCCGTCGCGTTGGATGTAGCTGAGATGGGCGCGCGCCGCGCCAAGATCGCCGCGCTTCAGCTTGGTGATACGAGCCTTGACGATGACGCGCCGCTGTCCACCGCCATAGAGGCCCGCGCCCGCAAGTGTTCCGAAGGCGGAGCCCCGGCCGATGTGGGCGCCGTTGAAGCGGCCTCTGCTCGAACCGCCCACGTGCCCTGCGGCCTGCGCCGCGCGCATGACCCGGTTGATGTAGCGGTCAAGCCGCGTGCCTTGCTTCCAGCCGATGCGGCCGAGCTTGGGCGTGAAACTATCTGACATGAAAACCTCGCGAATTAGAGCTGGCATCAAATCGGGTGCACATCGTTCTTCGCGTTCAGAATTCAAGATGGTGTCAGGGAGTTGTGGCGAATTCAGGGAGATGACACCACCTTGGCGTCATCGACTCGGTGGGTGGCGTTAGTCGCGTCGTGCGAACTCAACAACTTGCAACCCACCCGACACCACTCCTTTTATCTTGCCCTCCGCCAACCTCCTGATCCGCACCACTCCAACTGCACGGAATTTCACTTTCCGAGAATGATCAAGGGCTTCGCCGTACCGATTATGAGGCGCGTGCTCACCGGCCCGAAGTAGCGGCTGTCGAATGAATCGCGATGCCAGGAGATGACAAAGACTTCATTCTCGCGGAGCTGTTTGCAGTCCTTCCAAACAGGAAGCGAACGTCCAGATTTGTCCTGCTTCAACGCCTTCGCCATGACAAATCCATCGAGAAAAACATCGTTTCCGAACCTGCAAACGGTGCCGTCTGATGCCGCGACGGGCTTTAGCAGCCAGCCATTCTTCGGCAGATATCCGCTTTGATCCGCGATAGCCGAAGCCCATGACGGCGGTTTCAGAACAGCGATTTCACGTATCATTGGCGCGCGATTTTCAACCCAGTAGAGGCCCTTCGAAACGCTATCTGAGGCGTTCCAAACGAGCACCGGGAGGGGATCGAAGAACGGCTTCCAAGACAACATCGCAAGCCCGCATGAAGCCACAGCGAGCGTGCCGCAGCGCAATTTCCGGGCCATGCTCAGTACTCCGATGTCGAGCGCCGCCGGCTGTTCATCGACCACTCTTTGAGTTCGCCGATGTCATAGAAAATGCGCCCGCCATGCTTGCGGAACTTCGGACCCGTCCCCATCCAGCGCATGTTGTCGAGGGTGCGCTTCCTGAGGCGGAGGTACTTCGCGGCTTCGTCCACGGTGAGGAAGGGAGTCTCGGTTTCATCGGCCATCTCAGGCGCTCCTGCATCTGCATTGCGATGCCGGGAGCGTCATCCGGATCGATCCCGTCCGGGAGTGTCGAAGACGGAATGACGTGAAATCGACACCCCTATTGAAGAAGGTCTCGATAGCCGCCGTTCATCAACTCCATTCCGCGCGCAACGGCGCGCCGGACCCTGTCTTTCAGGAACCGGGTCTCCTCCGACCATGTCTCGGCGACCCGATCCGCACCATAGAGAACTTGCGCGATGTCGCGGTAGCTACGGCCTTCGAGATGGCCGTCCAGCGCAATGAGATAGTCGCGGAGTTGCGAGCCGGAATGACCAAATTCCGGCGTCTCCGTTTCCCGCGCGCCCATGAAACTTGCGAGCGTTCGGAGTGTTTCGGCGACCCGCCCGGCCCGGTCGAGACCTTCGACATGGAACGTCGCTCTGACTGGGCCGGAGATCAAAGAGCGGCCATGCGCGACCAGCCGCGCCGATCTGCAACCGCGTTGAACGACGAGGTACTCGGCATTGTCGGCGATCAGCAACTGACGCCTGCCGCTCAGTTTCAGCACGTCGAATTCCTCTCCCTTCCAGCCGTCAGTCGGGGCGCAGTCGCACGGCACGATCCTGCTCGCAACGTCGGGATGCCAGAATACATTTGCGGTCTCAGCGGTCTGGCGCGGACACGCGAATGCGACCAAGCCCCAGGCTTTGGCTGCGGATGATCGCCTCTCGAGATGGTGGCATTGAACGCCATTCATCACGAAGTCTTCGTGATGGCCGAAGGCTGCGTTGTCATCGTAGCCGCCGCAGTAGTTCGGATTGCGCCGCAGAAATTCCCACGCCCATCCCGGCCTATCGAGCGTCCGGGTGTAAGCGTAGTCGTCAAGTCGTCGTGCCCATGCCGTCCCGGTTCTCGGGGGTTTGGGCATCAGCCATAGCTCCGCCTCCCGCCGGAACTTCATCGGCGGCGTTCGGGCCGTCCCGCACGCTATTGTTCTGATTGGTCCGACGAATCGGACGGGGTTACGTGAGAGTCACAATGCGGCGAAGGTGAGTCGCCGAGGTTGTCCTGCGACAATCGATACCCGTCTCGCGAGCTTAACTTTGCCCCCGCGCGGCTCGCCGCGCGGGGGCATGTTGCTGTCAGTCGCCGGGGTTCCAGATCACCGCGTAGACATCGTCGTCATCGGCACCGGCGGCCCTGCCGAGATTGGCATAGAGCTTCTTGGGACCGAACTCGGGGGCGGCGATGGAAAGGCTCACATATTCCTTGCCCGAGGTCTCGCCTTTGCGGGTCCAGCCCGCGCCGATCTCGATGCCTTGGGTCAGAACCCGGAAGTCGGGCTGGGCATCGGAGCTCTTCTGGATGTTGGGCACGATATCGACTTCGGCCTGGATCGAGACGGTGCGAAGATGGCCCTTGTAGCGTCCATCCGGCTGCTTGGTGACGTATCCGATTGCGGTCATGGCATTCTCCTTTTGGGTTTCGCCCGAGGCCTTTTCCTCTGGCGATGCCGGACCGCCCATGCCCGCCCGCGACGGCCCTGAACCGGCACGGCCGCAGCGCAGCGGAGGACCCGAGGGACGGGCTTTTTTGGAGCGAAGCGTCCGCGAGGAAGCCGCTTAGGCGGCGGGGAAAAAAGCTTGGCACGAGGGTTTTAGGGCCGTCGCGGCGGGCATAGGTCCACGAGGCAAGCCGGAGGAAACGGGCTTGGGCGAAGCGCAAAGGGAACGAGTGTTGGCCGCAATCGAAATGGTCAACACGCGGTCGGATGCATGGCACAAATGACGCCTTTGCATTGTGCCCGTCGGGGCCAAGGTCAGTATCGCGCCAATGGCGAGGAAGAGTGCCGTCGCGCCCCTCGCGTTTCAGGTCTGACCCAAGGTATCGAGATCGGCACAGACTGGACTTGGCTCGGTGGCGTTTCAAACAAGAAATATGCGGGCGTCTCGATTGCCGTCTCTCAATTCGGCCCCAAGAAGCTTTATGCCACTTGCAGCAGCGTCGCATAGATCGATGATAATGACGTCCACGCGCTGATCTGGAGCCCCGGCGACTGACAGAGAAAGACCCGCGCGGCGATCCGCGCGGGCACACATCTTTGCGCAGGCAATATGCTAAACGCTTGTTTCCTCGAACAGCGCCGCGACCTTCTTCCAGCGCTCGCCGCTGCCGGTGCCGCCGCGATCCGTGTAGGCCGCTGCGGGGAAGCGGGCATAGGCGGGAAGCCAATTCCGGCATTGGGTCCGGCCATTCGAGCCTGCGAGATAGTCGCGGATGATGCCCTTCTGCACCTTGGCCGTTTCGGCCTTGTTGCCATCGGCGACCGTGGCACCTCCAAGCTCGGTGAGGATCGCGTGAAGTACGTCTTTTCCAGCCAGCAAGGACAGGAAAGTCTCGTCCGGCTGCCATGTGCTGGCCATGTCCGTGCTGGTCTTGACGCCGACCACCTCGACAATGGCCGTGCCTGCCTCCAATGTTTCGGCCATGGCGAAGGCGAGGACTTGGAGCACGTCGTCGTCGGTCATTTGAAGCAACCGGGCGAAGATCGCGGCGGTCTGGTAGTCGTCGCCATTGGGCCGGACAAGCTCGGCGCGCTCCGGCGACAAACCCACAAGATCGATGACCGCCCCGCGCTTTTCTTCGAAGGCCTGCTGGGCCTTCGATTGCACCACCGAAGCCTTGATCTCCGGCTTGTCGGCCCGCTGGGGATCGGGCTTCACCTGCCAGAGGCTCGACCCCGCAATCATATGCGCGACGGCGAGCCGGAGCGCCAGTTGCGGATGATTGAGTAGCTCCAGCCGCACGGCGGCATGGCGATGCAAGGCGAAATAGTTCTGCATCGGCTTGGTCAGTTCCGGCTTGCCGGCTTTGACGTCAGCATCCGGTTTCCCATTGGCCTTAGCCTCCCGCTTCCGCGTTTCGGCGCGGGTGAGATAGCCCTCATGGGCTTCCACTTCGCCGCGCTCCGACACGGCGATGTAGACGGCTCCGCCTGCCTTCTTCGTGGCCCTCTCATAGTCCCAGTCATGGAAGCGCTGGCCCTGTTCCATCACTTCGACACGGGTCCAGCCATTGGCTTCGTAGCTGGCCTTGAGCTTGGCGATGGCCTCGTTCTGGAGGGGCCAGAACGTGTCGGGATTGGCGAAGTAGCTTTCCTCGCCGAAGAGGTCCGAGACGATCTCGCCGGTGTAGCTGGCGAGGTCGAAGACGGCGACGGAGGTCGGAATTTGCGCTCCGCCCAAGAGCCAGCGTTTGAGATAGCTGCCCCTCGGCGCCTGCTGCTCCGGGTCCTCGAACAGGGCAAGCCAGTTCTTCTGCTGCTGCTTGGACGCGAGCGTCAAAGCCCGGAGCGTCTCGCCGTCGATCTCCTCGGCCCGGTAGGCCTGCCTGATCTTCGGCGCGAGATTGGCAATCGCCAATCTGCGCTTTACCATGATCTCGGTGACGCCGAAGGTGTCGGCGATCTCCTCGATGGTCCGGCCCCTCTTCAACAGGCGTTGGAAGGCCTCGAACTGGTCCATCTCATCCATGGGAAGCCGGGCGGTGTTCTCGATCAAGGACGCCTCGACTGCCGCCGCATCATCGCCCTTGGCCATGACGGCGCAGGGGATGGCCTCGATCTCGACGCCTTCCCTCTCCAATGACAACGCTGCCAAGTAGCGCCGCCGCCCGGCGACGATCTCGTAGCCCTTGCCGTTCTTGCGAACCAATAAGGGTTGCAGGATGCCGCGCTGGCGGACGCTGGGGATCAAGTCGGCATAGTCGGCCTTCTTCACGCCATGCCGGACATTGGCTTTGGCGATCGAGAGTTCGCACAAGGGGATATGCATGAGGTCCATGATAGGCACTCCTTTCAGGTCTGGGGTTTGGCGCTGAACAGGTCCAGCTGGGTCCGGGCAGCGTCATCGAACAGGCCCAGGTCGCAGGGCCGCTGCGGCCTGTTCGGTCGCATCGGCTGAGCGGCCAGCACCATGAGCCGCTCGTAGATCGAGACAGGCCGCACTCCCGGGACGAGCGTCTGCTCGCCGATGGGCGTCGGTTCTGTCTCGAAGGGGATGGAGAGATCGCCCGTCATGCGGCGGCCTCCGCGTCGATGGTTTTCTGCTCGAAAGCGAGGATGCAATCGGCGGCTTTCGAGGCCAGGCTTGCCGCTTTGAAGATCGCGCGGGCGTCCTCTTTCAGGACTTGCAGCCAATTGCCGATGTAATCGGCATGGCGCACCGTCGGCACGATACCGAGGGTGGCGCACACGAAAGCCGTCGCCATTTCGGCAACCAGTTCCTCCCGCGCATAGCCATTGGATGCGAACTTGGTCGTGAGATCGCGGGCTAGCCGCGAAGCGTGGCCCGTCCAATGGCCAAGCTCATGGAAGGCGGTGCGGTAGTAATTGATCTGGTTGCCGAATGCCGTCTGATGTGGGACACGGATCGCATCGAGCTTCGGCACATAACAAGCGATCTCTCCGCCGATCTGGAAGCTTGCCCCTGTCGCCGCAATCAGCGCTTCGGCGCGCGGGATGATCTCGCGGTCGGACACCTGCGGAACCCGTGGAAGCACATGATCCGGCAGGCCGTCGCACTGCGCAACGTTGAACACCGTATAGCGCTTGAGGAAGGGGATGGATTGCGGATCGCCGCCATTCTGTTGCGCGCGCTCCTTCTCGGACTTCGGAACAAAGCTATCGGCAAAGCAGACGGCCCAGCCCCGCTCGCCCTTGCGGACGCAGCCGCCAAGCTCAAGCGCTTGCTTGAAGGTCAACCATGATTGCGCGGCATAGCCGCCCTTGATGACGGCATCCCACAGGAGAAGGATATTGATGCCGGAATAGGTCCGATGGGTCCGGGCGTTTCGGGGAAGGCCCAAGGCTGCGTCCGTATCGCCCGCGCCCCAAGGCTGAACCCAAGGCACGATGCCTGCTTCCAGTTCGGCGACAATCTTGTCGGTGACATCCCGATAGAGTGGATGGGGATTTGAAGTCTGCTGATGATCATTTCGCATCGCTGCC
>JBJXGL010000050.1:0-28212 GCA_046160365.1 Aestuariivirga sp.
CTCGACAAGGCCGTCGACAAGAGATGCGTCGAACTCACGAGCCAAACCGAAGCAATCGGCGCCAGCACCCTCTTCAACTGGTGGCCGTGCAAATCCGACAAGAAGTGATCAGCCGGAGTCGGTATCACTGGTTGAGCATTCCAAACGCGCCGCTACGCTCGATGTTCCGCGCAGGTCAGAAACTGATTAGCTGGAATTGAAGAGCGCGAGCGCGATGAATGCGGCCACCACGCCGGCCAGACTGAAAAGGAGTACATAACGCACGCCATGGCCCGTGATGCCCTGACGGGCGCTGTTACCGCTGACGATTTCGGGCTGTGCGTTGCCGTGATGGGTGGGATCGTTCATGTCAGGCGCCTCTCGATGGCCGTCGTTTGCAGGTCCAGAGGTTTGTAACGGCTGGCTGACGGGAAAGTTCCTACTCAAGGTGCCGGAGTAATCGCATCGGCCGGAGCGTTGAGCGACCATGCGATGCCCTCCGGCGCGAAGTTGAGCTTCACGTCGCCATTGATCACCTTGGCGAATGAGCTTTCGATGATGACATGACCGAAGCCCTTGCTGCGCGGCGGTTTCACCCGCGGGCCGCCGCGTTCAGTCCATGACATGCGAAAGCGCGCATCCGGTCCGGTTCCCTCCATGGACCACGCGATCTCCACAGTGCCCTCCGGGTCCGAGAGCGCGCCGTATTTCGTGGCGTTGGTGGCGAGTTCGTGAAGGGCGAGACCGAGGCTTTGCAGCACATCGGCCTTGAGGGTTACCGGCGGTCCCGATGCCGCGATCCTGCGTCCATCGACTCTACCGAATGGGGCGAGCTGCGCATGCACAAGCTCATCGAGCGGCACGCCGGTCCAGTCGCGCTTGACCAGAAGGTCGTGGGAGGCGCCGAGACCTTGGATGCGGCGGGAGAATGCGGTCAGGAAGTCTTCGACGGTGGTATTGCGCCTCGCGGTCTGCGTGGCGATTGCGAGGATAACCGCCAAGAGATTCTTGGCGCGATGAGTAAGTTCCCGAAGCACGAGTTGCAGATGCTCATCGGCGCGTTTCCGCGCCGTGATATCGGCATTGGTTCCAAGCAGGCGGATCACGTTGCCGTTTTTGTCCGCGATGGCCTCGCCCCTGGTTTCGACCCATGCGACGGAGCCATCGGGCCGGAAAATGCGGAACTCGTCCGAAAACGCTCCGGCGGTGGTGATCGCGGCATTCTGATTCGCCTCCACGCGTGCGCGGTCGTCCGGATGGATCGACCGGCGCAGTTTTGGCAAGGCGCTTGCGATCGGCTCGCCGGCGTCGACCTCAAGGCCGAGATAGGTCGATCCGCTGGTGATGCCGGCGATCACTCCCTTGCGGAGATCGATGTCGATGATCGCCATGCCAGCAGCATTCAGAGCGAGCCGCAACCGCCGCTCGTTGTCGGCGATTGCCCGCTCGGCAACGAAGCGGTCGGTGACATCGCGCCAGCAACTGATGGCGCCGATGATTTTGCCATGGGCATCGCGCACCGGGTTGACTGCCGCCTCGATGGTGATCTCGGAACCGTCCGGGCGCCTGATGAGGAAAATTTCTTCGGAGATGGACTCGCCAAGGCGGCTTGCGCGGTAGAGCGGCAATTGCGTCACATCCGGCCGCGTGATGCCATCCGGAAACCAGACTCCGAAGGTCTCGGCGTGTTCGCTGGCGAGGACGCCAAGCGCCTCCGGCGCGCGCCCCGCCATCTCGGCCGCCTTGCGGCTGTTGGCGATTACGCGGAACTCGGGGCCACCGACAATCGTGATGCCTTCCGGTACATGTTCCAGCAATGTGTCGAGCAGGGCCTTTCCCTCTTCAGCTTCGCGCCGCCTTTCGCGCAGTTCAGCGTCGGCCGCTGCGAGGCTCCGCTGGATCGCCACACCCTCGGCCAAAACGGTGCGGATCTCCGGTATTGGTGCGGGTTTTCCGACCTGCCCGACCGCCGCGAGCGTTTGGCGGATCAGGTTGGCGAGCGGAAGCTGGAAGAGATAGGCGAAGATCACGCTAAGCGCGATCGCAAGAAGGCTGCCCGCGTAGAGATTGCGCCATGTCGCGGCCAATGGCGCGTCGAGCGCCACGTCCGGCGCCCACACCATTGCCGTCCAGCCGGTGGTGGAGGATTTCTGGAACGACATCACAGAGGGCTGGCCGAGGACTTCGGTCTTGATCGCTGTGCCGTCCTGCGCGCCGATCTCAAGTAGACTCAACCCCACGCCTTGACCCTCTGCGTCTGGGCTCGACGATGCAAAGGCTGCGCCTGTCTTATCGCTGACAGCCACATGCCAGCCCTCGGGAAGCCAGTATTGGTCGAGGACAGACTTCACGCGCCCGGGCTCCGCCGCGACGATCAAAACATGGCGGACGCTACCCTCTATGATGACCGGAACGGTGACATTAAACACCCGCGTTTTCGCGACCTTGCCGACGAAGATGTCCGAGACATCGTATTTCCGGGTATCGATGACCCTGAGGGCATTTGCCGGGTTCGATGTCTTTGGAAGCGCCGTGCCATAGGCGACCCTGGTGTTGACCAGCTGCTGGAGCGAGAGATCGAGGAGCAGGACATTCGCCTGCGCGTAGTTCATGGAAAGCTTGGCTTCGTCGTAGAACATATGAAAATCGCCGCGTGCGATCGAGGGTGATGTCGCCAGTGTGCTTGCCGCCGCAACGAGGCTAGCAATCTCGCGGTCGATATTGGACGAAACATTGCGCGTGTGCCCGACGATGCGCTCCTCATCGAAGGCGCTGGCTCGTTCGTCGAGCTGCCTGAGGCTGAACACGCTGAAGGCGATGAGCGGAACGACGCTTGCGAGTGAAAGGAAAACAAGGAGCGCCGGCAGCGAAATTGCGAACCAGCTCTTTGAGGTCCGACTCGAATTTGAATCGTCCAAAGCTGTCTCCACCCCAACCACGCCACTCGCCGGGACTCTTAGCCGCACCCGCAGCCTTGCGCAAACGGCAAGTTTCAGGGCCGACCCGGAACCAATCGCCGGGTTGCACGTTATCAAATGTCGCAATTCACTCAATCCGGAGAGGATCACGCCATGGCGAGAACTGCAACAAGACGGCGCGCCAAGCCGCGCTCGAACGCAACTAGCAATGGAACCCACCGTCTGTTCGACGACATTCTCGCTTTGGCCGGAACACTGGCGCGAGGCCGCAAGGATTCTGGCGCGGACAAGCTCGCGGCACTCGCGGCTTCGACCCGTTCGTTCGCGGGCTCGCTCGGCGACATGCCGAATTTGCGCGTGCGTGCCGCATCCGCCGCGGAAAGCCTCGAAGGCCTCGCGGAATACGTCTCAAACACCGAGATCGAGCAGATGTTCGAGGACGCAGGGATATTCGCGCGCCGGCATCCGTTCGCTGCCATCGCAATTTCGGTCGGCGCCGGAGTGGCTGCCAGCCGCTATCTGCGTCCGCACCTTGGAACACCGGCGTATGGCCGGCAACGGCAGTCGAGATCGCAAAGCAGCGCAACTGCGAGGTCGCGCGCCCGTGCCTAGGATGCGCGACGTGCGGCCCGAAACGGCGCTGCCGGACATGGTGCGGCAACTTGCTCGCGACGGCGCCCGGTGGGCCGATGCGGAATTTGCACTCACGCGCGCGGAGACCAGCGGGCTCCTGCGCCGTATCGCCGGTGGCTTGGCCATGGCGTTTACCGCACTCGCTATTCTCATCGTGGCACTCGTGATCATTGCCCAAGCATGCGTGGCGGCAATCGCCGTCCTTGCCGGGGGTGAAATCGAAGCGGGGCTGATCGTCGGCTTCGGACTTCTCGTGTGTGTCATCCTTCTGTGCATCATTGCTCGCAACATGGTTCTGACGCCCATGCCGCGGCCATCAAGTCTGTTCCTCCGCTTGCTTACCGGTGCGAAATGACACCTCTATCCGACCTCGAACGCGAAGCCCTTGAGCGGCGCTCGTGCTTGGCTGCAACATTTCTGGAGTTGCGCACAAGAGTAACGCCGGCGGCGCTGGCCGACGAGATCGTTGGCGCGATCGATCGACGGCTGCCGGCTTTTGAGAAGACCTCTGCCGCAATCAAAAACTATCCACTGATCGCGGCGGGAGTCGTTGCGGGAGTGGGCTTTCTGATCCGGCAGGCTCTGAATGGACACCCCGCCGAAAGGCCGGCGGCGCCTGCTCGTGATAGCAGGCGTATCCGCAATCGACGTCAACAACCCAGCAAAGGAGACGAGACATGAAATCGGCAATCGAAGAGCAATCGGGCAGCAAGACGAATGTGATGAAGAACATGGCATCGAAGCTGCCCAAGCGAGCAACGGCCCGCAAAAAAGTGAAGGCAACGGGCGCAAAGGCGAAGCCAAGAGCGGCGCGTCCGAGCGCCACGGCGTCCGGTTACAGCGACACCGCCGCGCGTCTGGTCGCGCGCGGTAAATCGGCCTTAGGTGACGCCTATGCCTGGGCGGGGGAAGCAGGAAGTGCGCTGCCCCGCACCGCGCGAGGCTTGAGCCTTCCCGACCAAAGAACCGTGCGGGACTACGTTGCCGAACGGCCGCTTATTCTCGGCGCGGTCGGACTTGGCATCGGAATGGCGCTTGGAGCCATGATGCCCGCCAGGAATGGAGTTTCCAAACCGGCGCCGCACAAATCGCGCCGCAAATAGCACATGTCAGTAGCTCGATGCGTGACCTACACGCATAAAGAAGGGGAGAGGCGAATTCGCCTCTCCCCATTTTCTTATCAATATCTCTGAAGTTTACGCTGCCGCGCGATGGTTCACATAATCGCCGGCCAGGTTCGATAGCGCTTCGTCGGCAGCCGACTCTTCATCGAGCGTCGCCTGCAGCAGGGTTACCGAGTTGTCGTGGCCAAGTTCGCCGGCCCATGCGACGAGCGTGCCGTAGCGCGCTATTTCGTAGTGCTCGACCGCCTGCGAAGATGAGATGATCGCCGCATCGATCGTACGCTTATCCTCGATCTCGGCCAGGAGCCCGTCGGCCTCCTTCAAAAGACCTTCGATGGCATCGCATTTCTTCGCAACCGGCTTTTTGCCGATATCGGAGAACACTTGCTCAAGCCGCTCCACGTGGCCCTCGGTTTCGGCCAGATGCGACTGGATAGCTTCCTTCAACTCCGGCGAAACAGCTTTCTTCGCCATCTTGGGAAGCGCCTTCACCAGCTTCTTTTCCGCGTAGTATATATCCTTGAGCGTCTCGTGGAACAAATCGTCGAGTGCTTTAACGGTCATTGCAGTCTCCTGTTTGATTTGGATTGTTGAAGGCCGGCGCTGCTTTCGCGTTGCCGGCGGGGCAGGCACTACTTCTCCGAAGTTCCGCCGGCGGGACGTTCGTTGGGCTTGATCGGGGCCTCGCGATCATCACCGTAGTTTGGATCGTCGTCGAGGCGGTTGGGATCTTCGCGCGGTGGCTCTTGATGGCCCTGAGGATCGTTCCCCGCCGGATCTGTCATCGGCGCGCTCTTGCCGCCATTGTACCAGTCCTGTCCGCGACAGCCTGAGTGTTCACTCTCAGGCGGTTTACCGCTCTTGCCGGACCGGCCGGGCGGATTGTTGTCTTGGCGCAGCGCTCGCGGTGTATCTCGATTATGCATCGCATGAGTCCTTTCCATTGGGTTCGGGCAATTGGCCAGTTCCAAAAACTACAACACGGCGCTGGTCAACATGGTTCCGTGGCGCATGATCGAGTTCGGTTCTCCGCTTGAAAAAAATGCGGCCCGAAGGGGCCGCATTCTTTGCTTCCGGACTACTAGCGCCAGGCCGAGAACCTGCTGTGATCGACGCCTTCATTGCGGTGCCGTCCGCCGGCGCAGGCTGCCCACCAGGCCGCGGCCGCGCTCACCAGCAACGAAGCCGCAGTGAGGAACGCGATCAGGATACCGTATTTGCGTGCGGTGTCGGCCTGAGATTTAAGACCTGCCACGGTTTGGTCGAAACGCGTCTGGGCTTCAGTTTCAGGTAGGCCGGTCCGTGCCGCAATTTCTCGTACGGCATAGGAACGGTCTTCTTCGTCAACCGCAGGTGCGGCGACGCTCGCCGTCAATATCCGGCCTATCTCGGCTGTATCGCCTCCACTCGACGCACTTGTCGGAGACCTCAAAAGCTTGTCCGCGTGGTACTCGGCGGAGCCTGCGACATTCGCGAGCCCGGCAACTCCCGCCGCCGAGAGCCAACTCGCGAGGATGACGCCGATCACAACGCCCACCGCCCAGACAATCAAGCCGTGGCTGCCGTCGCGCATTTCAACCTCATGCGGCTTGGCATCGCCGATAGTGCGGCGCATCCGCCCGGCGATGTACCCGCCGCCGATGAAACTCGAGACCTGTACCCAAAGAAACCAGAGAGCCGCCGCGATCGAGAGGCCCACGATGGACGCCGAGCTTGCCGACATCAAAGTTGTAAGCGACAGCCCGATCGCCGATCCGAAAGCGAATAACACCGACGAAATTGCCAGGGCTACGAACGTGCCAGCGACAATGGCGCCCCAATCGACGTAATGCGCGGCCGGATTTGCCGCAGCCGGGGCGATGACCGGCTGCGATGAAGCTGTCTGCATCGGCGTAACCATTTCGTTTACCCCCAATTGAAGAGCTGCGGTTGCTGTCCTCGCCCCGGGCTTCATCGAAGCCCCAGGAACGATAGGAGTGCGAACACGACGACCACCAGGCCGACGAGATAAATTATCGAGTTCATGAGGGAGTCTCCTTTTTCACAAGCTTGAATTTCTGGCATCTACAATCTGCGTTGTTTGAACCAAACACTCGGACATATTGGATAGCTGCACTGCGTATCGACACACGAACGGCCTGGCCGCGGATTTGTTCCCGCGCGCGGAACAAATCTTTGCTGCGCGCGTTCCGTTCGCGACTTTCTTATTCAACGAGGAGAAGCTGCCATGCGTGGAGCTCTATTGTGGCTGATCGGCATCCCGATCCCCATCATCGTCTTGCTCTATCTTTTCAACGCCGTGTGAACGCGGATTTTCAGATCAGGGGACGCGGCCAGTCTCGGTCTGCCTCGAAACGGGCGATCTTGATCAGGCTGGCCTCGTCGAGCACGGTTACAGATTTGTCGCGCCACTCAATTACCTTGCGGTCGTAGAGTTTTCGCAGAGTCTTGTTCGTGTGAACCAGCGAGAGGCCGAGCGTATCTGCCACATGCTGTTGATTGATCGGCAAAGCAAGCGACGCGCCGTTGGTTAGCCTGAGCTCCTTGGCGCGCCTGAAGAGGTGCATGATCAGATAGGCGAGACGCTCGATTGCCGTCCGGCGTCCGACACTCAACAGATGGTCGTCGAGCATTTTTTCTTCACGAGCCGCAAGCCAGGTGACGTCGAAGCCAAGGCCGGGCTGCGTCGAATAGAGAGACCAGAGCTTTTCGCGCGGAAAGACGCACATGACGGCGTCGGTCAGCGCCTCGACTGTATGCTGCATTTCATTGAAGACGGAGGCCTGAAGCCCGATGAAATCGCCAGGGAGCGCGAAATTGAGGATCTGGCGCCGTCCGTCCGAGAGCGCCTTGTACCGGAAGATCCATCCCGATAGCAGCGTGTAGAGATGCGCGCTGCTGTTTCCTTCCAGGAGAACCGTCGATCCGGCTTTGACCGAAAGCTCGCCGGTTTTGAATGATTTGACGAAATCGAGTTCCTGCTGGGTGAAGTCACGGAAGACCTTAAGCGCCCTGAGCGGACAAATATCGCAGGGAGTCTTTTGTCCGTCCAGCGGATTGACAGGTGGGTTGCCCATGGCGCGGTCCGTTCCCTCTGGGCGGAGGCAGTTTCCGCACTATGTCTTAGTTTAATGACGGCAAGGCTAACTTGTTCCCATAAGCCGGATGAAATCGTCAACAGGCAACAGGTTTGTCCAATCAAATGAACGCCTCCGCAAAAACCGTAGATCCACGCTCCACGTTCGACCGGCCTATCCCGGAAGGTACGAAGATCCTCGTCGTCGAGGACGAGTCGATCATCGCGTGGGATGTTGAGCAGCTGTTGCGGGACTGCGGCGCGCGCGATGTGCTGGTAGCGCCTTCGTTGAGGCAGGCACGGACATTTCTGGCGGAGCATCCCGACGTCGGCCTGATCTTGATCGATCTCAAACTCGAAGGCGGCTCCGGCACGGACCTAATCCCGCTCGCGCAAGAACAAGGCATCCCGGTGATCATCACCACCGGCTATGACTACCATGGCGGCGGCCACTTCCCCGTGGTTTCAAAACCATACTCGACCGATGACCTGATTTCCGCGATCCTCGATGCAATGAAGGCATGAGGGATTAACTGCGATGGTTGCTGCTAAGCACGGCTTCTTTGTCGGGGTCGAGCCCGAACGACTCGTCGCTGCCGATTTTCATTAGTTCGGCGAGCCGCCCGCGCGCGCGGTTGACCCTGCTTTTGATTGTACCGACCGCGACTTTGCAGATTTCAGCCGCCTCTTCGTAGGAGAATCCGGAAGCCCCAACAAGGATGATCGCCTCGCGCTGTTCCTCGGGAAGTTGAAGCAGCGCCACCCTCAGGTCCGCCATGTCGAGATGACCGTCCTGTTCGCCGTGGACCGCAACCCGGCTCGAGTAGAATCCGTCTGCATCCTCGACCTCGCGGCTGCGTTTGCGCAGCTGGCTGTAGAACTCGTTTCGGAGAATGGTGTAGAGCCATGCCCGGAGGTTGGTCCCAGGCTCGAAGCTAGCATGATGTTTCCATGCCTTCATCAGGGTTTCCTGCACGAGATCGTCGGCCCGGTCGTTGCGGGCGGTGAGCGAAAGCCCAAAGGCGCGCAAACCGGGTATGGCCGCAATCAGCTGCTCACGGAACTGCACGGATGTTGTCATCGGCTGACGGTCTCAAGGCATGTCATGCTGAATCGCAAGCCGCTAAACCTTCTTGCCGCGGCTCTTTGCTTCGAGCTGGTCAAGGAGGTCCAGAAACCGGCCAGGTACCGGCTGGCTTGCGACTTCGTCGTAGTATGTTCTCAGGCGGTCGCCAATCAGATCGGAAATCTGCGGCTTCCCCGGCGCGGCTGGAGGATGATTCATTTTCAAGTGTTTCTTGTTTGGCTTGGCGGTCTGTGTCTTCTTGTCTTCGTCGGCCATAAGTCACCTGGGGAAGGGGTATCCGTGGTTCTTGATGTACATTCGGCATTTAGGCCGGTCTGGACACCCTTCTCAATGCCCAATCCCCGGAATGGTTCCCCGGGAACGCGAATTTGGTGCGCTTGCGTGGAACCAATGGTAAAGTCGTACGTTTACAGCCGAATGTGGGGAAGCCTGAATGCTTTTCCGCCTTTTCAAGGGTTCAAGCAGATGTTCCGAAAAGGGGTGTGACATGGGACTTGCCGCCGATATCTCGCAGCATCTACCCTATCTGAGACGCTTTTCGCGCGCGTTGACTGGCAGCCAGCAGAGCGGCGATGCTTATGTCGTGGCCGTTCTGGAGACTCTGCTGGCCGATTCCGGAAGCTTCGAAACCGAACCCAACATCCGCGCCGCGCTCTACCGCACCTACTGCCGCCTTTGGGACTCGATTTCCTTGAACTCGAGGGATCCTGGCTCAGGCCCCGATTGGGAAGTCTCGGCCCGCCGCCACCTCGCCAATCTGGCCCCGAAAGCGCGGCAAGCGTACCTGTTGATGGCTGTGGAAGGCTTCAACAGGGAAGAAATCGCATATATCTTGGCGCAAGACCCGATCACTGTTGCTTCGCTGCTCGAAGAAGCGTCGCGTGACATCGTCGATCAGGTTGCGACCGATGTCCTTATCATCGAAGACGAACCGATGATCGCGATGGACCTTGAGACACTGATGGAGAGCCTGGGCCATAGGGTGACCGGCATCGCGCGTACCGAGCGCGAGGCAATCAATCTCGCATCCAGGAAGCGGCCGGGACTTGTGCTCGCCGACATCCAGCTCGCCGACGGCAGTTCGGGGATCGATGCGGTGAACAAGTTGTTGGGCAATTTCGAGGTGCCGGTGATTTTCATCACCGCATTCCCCGAGCGGCTCCTCACGGGCGTGAAACCGGAGCCCGCATTCCTGATCACCAAGCCTTTCATGCCGGAGATGGTGAAGGCAATCGTGAGTCAGGCGCTCTTTTTCGACATGAAATCACGCGCGGCCGCCTGAGCGGGAACCATCGCGGTGCCCCGGCGTTTTGCCTTCAAGACGAGCATTCCCGCTCGGCTCAAGCAATGGAGACAAACATGAACTGGGATCGGATCGAAGGGAACTGGAAAGAGATCAAGGGCAAGGCCAAGCAGCAGTGGGGCAAGCTCACGGACGACGATCTCGATGTCGTCGAGGGCCGCCGTGAGGAACTCGAAGGCCTGCTTCAGAACCGCTATGGCTACGCCAAGGACAAGGCCCGCACGGAGGTCGATTCTTGGCTGGGGAGGATGTGACCTAGGCCCGGCACAGTTTCAGTATAGAGTTTGAACAAGCGGCAAGGCGGATCGCGCATGCGCTCCGCCTTTTTCATTTCGCCGCCGTCAACAGAGCCGGAACGAGCTCCAACGGCAGGACAATGCGGCGGACACCGCCGCTATCGACAAGATCGATAAGGAACTCTCTCGACGAAACGGTTTCGACATCGCTGGGCAGCCGATCACGCGCTGCTAAGCGGGATACCTCGATCTCGTAAAGCGTATCGCCAAACCGCACGACTACCTCGTATTTGTCCCAGTCCGATGGCATGCGCGGTCTGATCCGCAGTTTCAACCCTTCGCGGGTGATGCCGAGTATCGCTTCAAGCCCGGCGCGATACATCCATCCTGCTGAGCCCGTGTACCAGGTCCAGCCGCCACGCCCTGTGTGTGGCGGCACGGAGTAGACATCGGCCGCGATCACATAGGGCTCGACCCGGTATTTGAGCGCGTCCGCTTTCGTCAGCGCATGGTTGATCGGATTGAGCATAGTGAAAAGCTCTGCGGCCCTGTCGGGCTGGTTGAGCTCCGAATGAGCAAATACCGACCAGATCGCGCCGTGGGTATACTGGCCACCGTTCTCGCGGATGCCAGGCGGATAGGCCTTGATATAGCCCGGATCGCGCGGTGTCTTGTCGAACGGCGGCGCGAAGAGGATCGCTAGCGAGTCGTCAGGCTTCACCAATTGACGATACGACTCCTCCATGGCTGCTGCAGCGCGCTTCGGTGCTGTGCCACCGGAGATTACCGCCCAAGACTGGGCAATCGCATCAATCCGGCACTCCTCGCTTTGGGCCGATCCCAGGGGTTCGCCGTCATCATAGAATCCGCGTCGATACCAGCGGCCGTCCCAGCCGTGTTTCTCCAGCGCGAGTTCCAGCTGCCCGGCACGGGCGCGCCACTGCTCCGCGCGTGCCCCATCGCCGCGCAACCGAGCGATCTCGGCGAAATCCTTGAGCACCGAAAGCAGGAACCAGCCGAGCCAGACGCTCTCGCCCTTGCCCTTCTCGCCGACTCGGTTCATCCCGTCGTTCCAGTCGCCGGTGCCGATCAGCGGCAAGCCGTGATCTCCGACCGCCAGGCTACTGTCGAGCGCGCGCGCGCAATGCTCGTAGAGCGTCGCCGCCTCGTCGGAAACGGCTGGCAGGAAGAACGCATCGTGCTCACCCTCTTGCAGCGACTGGCCTTCGATGAAGGAGGCGCTCTCGTCGAGGATTGCGATATCGCCCGTCGTCTTGACATAAAGGTTCACGCAATACGCGAGCCACGCCGTGTCGTCGGAAATTCGTGTTCGAACACCCATACCCGTGGCCGGCAGCCACCAATGCTGGAAATCGCCTTCGGTGAACTGGCGCGCGGCGGCGCGCAGAATGTGTTCACGCGCGATCGCGGGTTGCGCGGTGAGGAACGCCATCGAATCCTGCAGTTGATCGCGAAATCCATAGGCACCGCTTACTTGATAGAAGCCGGAGCGTGCCCACATGCGACAAGCGAGCGTTTGATAGAGCAGCCAGCCGTTCATCGCGACATCGAACGAACGGTCCGGCGTCTTGACCTGAATGGAATCCAAAGTGGCGGCCCAGTAGGCCTGCGTGCCGGTCAAAACGGAATCGATGTCGACTTCCCGATAGCGCGCCACCAGGGCTTGCGCCTCGTGAGTGTTCGGCGCAGCGCCGAGAAGGATCGTCACCTCCGCCGATCCGCCAGGCTCAAGCGTGACGCTTGTGCGCAGCGCACAGCACGGATTGAGACCGCCACCGGTACGGTTGGAGAGGCCTACCCCGCGCGCCATGACCCGCGGTTCCGCAAGGTTGCCGAAAGGTCCGAGAAACTCGCGCCGGTCGCCGCTCCAGCTGGTCTGCTGACCCCGCATGTCGGCGAATGCCACCTGCTCGCTGGCCTGCGTGCTCCAGCGGTTGCGCGCGAACATCGCACCAGTTGCCTCGTCGATGGTGGTGGTCACAAAGGGCGCAGTCGCGGCGCGCGATGCGCCAAGCACCCACTCCGCGTAGAAGGTTACATCAAGTCTTCGCCGCGTGGTGGATTGGTTGGAGATTTTGAGGCGGCATATCTTGACGGAGTCGTCCAGAGTCAGTGTCTGCAAGAGTTCCATCCGCAGATTGCGCACCTCGCGATCAAAAATCGTGTAGCCGAAGCCGTGGCGCGCCAGATGTGTGCCCTCCGAAGCGTGGAGCGGCGCGAGTGTTGGAGAGACTAGGAAGTTTTCGTCATCGCTTCTCACATAGAAAACTTCGCTGGGCCGGTTCGAGATCGGATCGTTGCTCCAGCCGGTGATCTGGTTCTCGCGGCTGTTGCCGCACCAGGTGTAACCTCCGCCATCGGCGGCGGAATGAAACCCGAAAACCGGATTGGCGATCACGTTGATCCAGGGCGCCGGCAACGGCCGCGCCGCATCGAGCACCGTGACATACTCGCGCCCGTCCTTGTCGAAACCGCCGAAGCCATTGAAGAACTCGAGATGCTTGGTGTCGATCACACGCGGGATCGCTTGCGGCGCCGGCCGGCTGGTATCAATCGGTGCAGCCGCAAGCGTTGGAGCTTCGCGGATTCGCGCGAGTTGGCTGGAGAGGCTGCCGCGCCGCCCGAAAAGGACCACCCGCGCGATTGCCGGAAGCACACTCAAAGTTACAGGCGAAAGGAGATCGGCCCTGAGCGTGAAAACCCTGCCACCCTCGCCAGACCCGCCGCCCTTGCGTACTAGTGTTTCAATGGAGCCCTGAAGATCCTGCACATATGACGACATCCGGTCATTGAGGATCACCAGATCGACTTCCAGGCGCTTGGACTTCCAATACTCGAACGCGCGCAGCAGCTGGCGGATCAGTTGCATGTCGTCAACATCGTCGATGCGCGCCAGGAGAATGGGACGGTCGCCAGATATCCCTTGTGGCCACAGCGCCGATTGCGGACCGATGTCCTGCGCCAGCGTCTTGGCGGACGCGCGCAGCGCCATATTCGCATAGATGAGATGACTCGCCAGCGTCTGGTAGAGCTGTGCCTCCTCGGGCTCGATGGAAAGATGGCGCAGCTGGATCTGGGCCTGCGTCCAGGCCAGCATCAGCGCGCGATTGTAGGCTGGCTCCTGGCGATGCCGGTCGACGAGATCGAGTACTTCATCGCGCGTGCCGGCGGCGACGGTCCAATAGGTGAAGCGGGCCTGCCGTCCCGCCGCGATCCGCACCCGCCGCCTGAGGACAATTACCGGATCGAGCACCGCGCCAACGGTGTTCGACAGGACTCCGCCCCCGGCGACCGCCACTGGATTGCGCGTGCTTCGCCCGATACCTATGAAGCGCGCGCGATCGGTCTCGTACTCGAGTGCGCCGATGGCCGCGCCCTCGACAAGCATGAACTGCGCCAGCCACACCTCGGGATCACCGGGCGACCGGCGCCGCCGTGTTGCAAGCAGCGTCTCGAGCCCGGGCAGATATTCCGTCTGCACGAAAAGCTTGGAGAACGCCTGATGGGCCGCATCTGCCGCGGCCGGCGCCAGCACCAGTTCAGCGTAGGACGTGATTTCGACGTCTCTTGCCGATAATGCACTATTCAGGACAGTGACGCGCCGCGCTTCGGCGTTGTCTTCGGGCGAAACGATGCATTCGAGCGTGGTGGTGTAAATGCCATCGGTGCGGATGATCTCGGCCCGGTCCTCCGAGAACGAAGCAAGATAGCTATCGGCCGCCGTCGCAACCGGCATGTGACCAGCCGACCAGACCTTTCCGCTCCTCAGTTCGCGCAGATAGAAGAATGCGCCCCAATCGTCGCACACGCTGTCCTCGCGCCAGCGCGTGAGCGCGAGGCCGTTCCATGAGCTATAGCCTGAGCCCGCCGCCGTCATCATCACACTCAGTTGGCCATTCGCGAAAAGGTGGGTCGCGGGCGACGCGAGCCGTCGCGCGTCGTAGGTTCGCGCCGGTACCGGAACATAATCGCGTACCGCGGCACTGTTGGCGGACTCTTCGGTGCGCGCGTAGGTAATTTGCACATCGCGGGGCGCGCGCTCCTGGAGCAGCAGCTCGGTGGCGCGCACCGCTGGCTCGGCGTGGAAATGCGCCCGCATCTCGCCGTTCTTCACCGCGTTGTGGATCGCGACGACGGTCATGCCTTGATGGTGGGCAAAAAATGCGCGCACGATCGCTACGGATTCTCCCTTGCGCAACCGCGACGGCGTGTAGTCGAGCGCCTCGTAGTATCCGTAGTCTCCGCGACCTCCGGCGCGAGCCAGCCGCTCGTAGTTCCGCGCGGCGAGGCGTGGCGCCACCATCGCAGCGAGCCCCGTTGCATAGGGCGCGATGACGGTGTTTTCGGAAAGCCCGCGCTTCAGCCCGAGCCCGGGTACGCCAAAGTTCGAATATTGATACGTGAAGGCAATGTCACGGGCGCTGAAGGCGGACTCGGAAATACCCCAGGGGATTCCAAGCGCCTCGGCATAGGCGACTTGGCGTGCCACGATCAATCGTGTCGTCTGGTCGAGAAGTCCGCCGCTCGGCGCGCGCATGACGAGCGAGGGCATGAGATACTCGAACATCGAGCCCGACCACGAAACGAGCGCCGCGCCACCATTGATCGCGGTCACCGCGCGCCCGAGCCGGAACCAATGGCGCGTGCGCAAATCGCCCTTGGCGATGGCAAAAAAACTCCCAAGCCGCGCCTCGGACGCGAGCATGTCGTAGCAGCTCTCGTCGCGCATGCTCTCATGTACGCGGTAACCAATGGAAAGGAGATTGCGCTGCGGTTCGAGCAGAAAACCGAATTCCATGCCATAGGCGAGCGACCGCGCCGTTGAGGCGAGGGCTTCGAGCTTTGCGGCGAGTGCCGCCTGGATGCCCTGATCCGCCGATGCATCCTTGAAGTGGCTCTCCACAGTTTCGCGCAATGCTCCTGCCCAGTGGAGCACACGCCCGCCTGCCACCGCATCGAGTTCCGCGGCCAGGCTTACCGCCGTTGCGTGGATTGCCGAGGACTGAACCGCGAAGTCGATCAAGCGCACCGAGAAATACTCGGGCGCCTCGCGCGCCTTGCCGACCGCACGGCGCAGCGCGTCAATCTGCGCATCGAGTTTCTTGCGGAGCGGCCGCAATCCGCGTCGGTCGTCGGGGGTGGCTGCATGATCCTCGGCGAGAAGGTCGATCACGTCCTCAATGCCGTCGAAACCCAAGTTCGCACCGTCGACCTCGACCCGCCACGCATCGCAGCAATTGGCGAGGGCGATCAGATGCCCGGCCAGATTGCCACTGTCGACCATGGACACATATTGGGGCTCTAGCGGACGCAAGGTTTCCGTGTCGTACCAATTGTACAGATGGCCGTTGTAAGTCTCCATCCCCGCAACCGTGGCCAGTGTCGCTTCCAGCCTGCCCGTCGCGTCGGCAAGGCCCAACCAACCGAACTGACGCGCGCTTGCTACCGAGATCAGATAGAGGCCAATGTTCGTGGGCGATGTCCGATGTGCAACAATCGGTTTGGGTTCCTCCTGGAAATTGTCTGGCGGCAGCATGTTGTCCGCCGCCGTGACGAAAGTTTCGAAGAAACGCCAAGTTCGGCGTGCCACTAGCCGCAGCGCTTTCCGGCCGGCTGGCGACGATTCGAGTTCGTCTTCGAGCTTTGGCGAGCGGCTCATCCAGAACGCGGCCGCCGGCGCAGCCAGCCAAGCAATGGCGAACGGGATAATGGCGATCCAGAGAGTTCCGCCGCGAAGAACAGCCACCGTGACCGCACCAAGTCCGGTGGCCACGCTTACAGCCATGAACCGGTAGTTGGCTGCGATGGTCGAAGCCGCATTCGATTCGGCCTGCGCCGCCGTGGTCCATTCGAGGAGGTTCTTACCGCTGCGCACGAGGCGATACAGCGTGCGCGTCACCGCATCGACGGTCAGCCAGGCCTGATGGCCGAGAAACATGAGGTTTGATGCGGTCAGTGCCAAGGAGTGCGCAAAATCTCCCATCGACGATTTAACACGACTGGCGACGGTGAGCGGCCGGCGTCTGGGCACGGCGCCGGAAAGCGCCGGAAGCAAGGGAGCAATTGCGGTGGTGAGGACAAGGAATACCGTCCACCCGGTGGCAAGGCCCGTGGGTAGCAAGGCCCAGCCTGCGAAGAATGAGACCAACATGGCAACCGGCGTCAACGAGCGGCGGATATTGTCCGCCATCTTCCACAGGCCCAAAGCAGGCACGGCACCGCGCCGTCCCAGCATCCACGGCAGGAGCTGCCAATCGCCGCGCGTCCAGCGGTGCTGCCGCGCCGCGGCGGCGGCATAGCGCTCGGGATACTCTTCCACCACCTCGATATCGGTAATGAGGCCGGCCCGCGCGAACACACCTTCGAACAGGTCATGGCTCAACATTGCATTCTCCGGCACCCGGCCCACAAGTGCAGCTTCGAAGGCGTCGATGTCGTAAATGCCCTTGCCAGCGAATGAGCCTTCGTCGAACAGGTCCTGATAGACATCGGAAACCGCGAAGACGTAGGGGTCGGTCCCGCGCGGGCTCGAGAAAACGCGCTGGAACACTGAACCATAGTGTCCCGTCGGCAATGACGGCGTGACGCGAGGCTGCAGGACGCCGTAACCCCTCACGACTCTGCGCGCCTGCGGATCGAAAATTGGTGTGTTCAGTGGATGCGCAATTTTCCCGACCAGCCGCCGCACCGCGTCGCGCGGAAGCTTGGTGTCGGCATCGAGAGTCAGAACGAAACGCACCGTACCGGGGAGCTTTCCACCAATCACCATGTAGGATGTATCCGGCGCGCCACGAAGCAGGCGGTTGAGCTCATGAAGCTTACCGCGCTTGCGCTCCCAGCCCATCCACTTGCCTTGCTGCGGATTCCACTGCCGCGCGCGGTGAAGCAGCAGGAAGCGGTCCACGCCGTGACGTTGGTTCAGCCGAAAAATTCCCTCCAGCGCCGCCTCGAGGAGTATCGCATCAGGCGCGGCGTTTTCCGCATCGGCGTCGGTCCAGTCGGACAAAAGCGCGAAATAAACTTCGCCCGCGGAGTTCGAGAGATAGTGAACCTCGAGCCGGTCGATCAGCTCTTCGATGTCGTCACGCGAGGTGAGAAGAGCGGGCACCACGACAAGCGTGCGCGACTCTTCCGGCACGCCGTCGCGGAGCGCGAGGCCGGGAATGATCGACGCGTCGAGAAGACGAGTCACGGCGAAGTTGACGACTGCCAATGCGGCTTCCGAAGCTGGCAAAAGCGCGAGCGCCGCGAGAGACAAAGCAAGAGCGAGGGAGGTGTTCTGCCCAAGCATCGGCAGAATCCCCGCAATCAGAAGTCCTGTGGTGAGCGCTGCGATGGCGCCGAGATAGCCGCTGAGTCCGAGTTTGCGGATGGCTGCCCGCGCCCGGTGCAGTGGCGGCGGCCGGAAGCCAAGCGCCGTCTCGAAGCGCGCGCGGCCCGGGCCGGCGAGATGAAATCCCGGATCGTCGTTCGCGTCGTCGAGGGCGCGCTGGGCGACGTCAAGTTCGCCGATGCCGGAGCCGCGCGCCAGTTCTTCGACAGCTGTTCGGTAAACTGTCCGGCTCGGAAAATCCATGCCACCGTAAACCGCGCGCGTCCGCAGCAGCTTGTCCACCATGCTCACACTGTCGAACCAGGATTCCCAATTGACATCGGAAATGAGCCGCATGCTGGTGACGATGTTGCGCACGCTGACATTGGCCGCGGCTTGGCGGTGATGTTCGTCGTTGACCGCCTCCTCGAAGCTGTAGCCGAGCGTATCCGTCTTGCCCCGCAACCAGACGAGCATGTCCGCCGCCGCATCCTGATCGCGCAACCGCTGGATTAATTGCACCGCGAAGGGTTGCGAAACATCTGGTTCTCCAGCCGAGCCAAAGATTGCAGCGGCGCTCGACTCACTCACCGTGAGCGCTTTGTCCGCAAGTTGATCGGCGGCCTCGCGGGCGCGCCGCGCTGCTGTCATGCGCTGGCTAGTGCGGCGCAGGTTCTCGATCAGGATGAGCCTGAGGCTAATCGCCACCGCCCATAACTCGCCGATCGAAAGCGGCTGGACGGCTTGATACTCGTTAACGAAGTCGCTCAGCGTATCCGGATCGAAGCGGCTGTCGGTATGGGCGACATAGGCCCAGGCAAGCCCGAAGATGCGAGGATGGCCCGCAAGCGGCCCGGCAGCGAGTTTCGGAAGCTGCCGGTAAAACCGTTCGGGCAAGTCGGCCCGCGTCTGGCGGATGTGTTCTTCAACGAGATGGTAGTTGTCGATCAGCCATTCGGAAGCGGGCGTGACCGTCTTTCCGGAGGCGACTGCGGCGCAGATTTCTCGGTAGGCTTCCAGCAATGCGGCGCTGTTGTCGCCCAGCCTCAGGACGATCGACCTGACTTTCGACGGGTGCGGCGAGACAGCTTGGGATTCTGCCAGGCTGCGCGCGTGCTGCCTGAATCGCTCTTGGCCGAAAATCTCGGCGCTCACCGGCTGCGTTTCGTTCCAGTCCAAGGCTCGGCGATGTGTAAGCCCGGCAAACAGACTTAGCATCGTCCAACGCCTCCAAGTTTATGCGAAGCCGGCTGGACACGCAGCCAGCCGAAACCAAACGACGCGGCGAGCAGAAAGTTCCCTCGCCGTAAAAAAATCCGTTGTGTGCCTGAATTGAGCCCGCAGCGGCTGTCTGGCCGCTGCGGTCCGTTGTGCTAGGCTACTGCAATAAGTTAGCCTCCAGTGGACATCGTCAGCTTGCTGCGATCGAATGCGGGAGCAGCTTCCAAATCGACACGGCTGGTCGTGATCGTCAACTTCAGGTCGTTGTTCTCGAGCTTTGTGGCCGTGATGTTGTCGAGCGGAACCGCCACGTCCTTCTCGCCCATACCGAGGAAGCCGCCGACTCCGACAATGGCGACGACCGCGCCCTTGTCTTTGTCCATGATCAGATCGTTGATCTCGCCGACATTCTCATTGGCTGCCGAGTACACGGTTTGGCCAATGAAATTCGAAGCCAGGAAGGCCGACGACGGGTCGATCATTGCGGCCGCCTTGGTGGAATCCGCCGGTTGGTCGGTCGCTGTGGTGGTGGTCTGGTCTGCCGGCTTGATAGCCGGATCGGTAGTGACCGCGTTCTGATTTGCGGGCTCAGCGTTCGGATCCACCGGCGCCTGGGTCTGCGAAGTCTTGCAGTTCTCGGGGATCTGCGCCTCGGGTACGCTGCCCGGAGCGGGGCAATCCGCGGGAGCCTGCGCCGCCGGCTGCTGCGTGTTCGATTCCTGAGCATGGCCGAGTCCCGCCGTTGCGAGGAGGGCGACGACTGCGGTCGTGTAAGCGAGGTATTTCATGATCGTGTTTCCTTTTGAAGTTGCGATGACGGAAAAACGCACGGAGGCGATCAAAGTTCCCGCCATGGTCTCGCCAACTTCGAAGCACTTGGGGCTATCGGCCACCTTTGGTGCTGCCACGATTTGGGCTTGCTTCCCCGGCAACGCGTTCTGAGAGGCGCTGCAATCCCGCCAGAATGAGCAACGCAAGGAGCGTTACGAACACCGCTACCGAATAGAGGCCGGTGCCGCATGCGACGCCTATCGCGCCGGCGAGCCACATCCCGGCGCCAGTGGTCAGGCCCGTCACCTCGCCACGCGACTGGATGATGGTACCGGCCGCAAGAAACGCCACGCCCGCCGTGACCGCTTCGATCGCACGAATTGGATCTGCGGATGCACCTTGCTTCACCGCCCACTGCATCAGCTCCAATGCCACTATGGCGAACGCCGCCGATGCGAGCGATGTGAGCATGTGGGTGCGAAGTCCGGCCGGGCGGTTCTTTGCTTCCCGGTCCCACCCGATGAGGCCGCCGAGAATCACGGCAGCGGAAAGCCGGATCGCGAGTTCCAATTCAGGGGTTATGGTCCGGACGGAAACAATATCGAGGACGGTCATTGGCGTGAAACGCATAAGGCCGCGCGGGGTTCCATCGCGAGCACGCGTTCCAAACCCGGAACCTCGCGCGTCTTGTGGCGTTCTTCCGGCGCGCGGTTCGCGTGTCGACCGGACGCGATGGTATGAGGAACATGCCGGTTTTTCCGGTCTCCCGGCATGGCCGACGCATTGGCAGTCGAGCCTCTGTCCCATCCGCGGGCCTGCGCATGAGTATTCGTCGGAGTAGGCGGTTTTCACGCCGCGTCTATGGTTTCTCCCGCGCGGCTGCGCCCGCTGGCGATTTGCCTGCCCCTTGAATGGCTTCCGGTGCGCTCGCGACGTTACCGTTTTCGTCGGGATACTTCTCCGACAGAAATTCGCCAATAGCCGAGAGGCCATCGAGATGGTCGCAGAAGACCTTGATGGTGACCAGGATCGGAACCGCGACCATGGTGCCGGCCACGCCCCATAGCCAGGTCCAGAATGCTAACGCCAGCAGGATCGCGACTGCATTGAGCTGGAGCCTGCGGCCAAGCAGCATTGGTGTGGCGAACTGGTTCTCCACGCCGTTCCAGAACGCATAGGCGAGCGGCACGGCAAGAGCGAAGCCTAGAGAGTCGAATGTGACCACCGCCATGAAGGCCGCGAGGCTTACTCCGAAGATCGAACCAACATAGGGAATAAAATTGAGAAAAAAGGCGAGAATCCCCCACAGAAATGGCGTCGGCATTCCGAGCAGATAGAAACTACCGGCAACCGCAAGGCCGAGCCCGGCGTTGATTGCAGCGACAATCAGCAAATAGGATGACACCTCGCGTTCGACGTCGTAGACGATGCGCAGGGCCGTCTTTTTGTCGTGCATTGTGGGTAGAACTCTCACGAGCTTGGCGTAGAACAGATCGCCGGATGCCATGAGAAATCCGGCGATGACCAAGGTAAGGACTAGGGTTGCGAGAATGCCGGCGGAATAGCCTGTGACCTCACCGGCCAAATTGAAGAACTGCGGTTCCTTGACAACGACTTCCTGCGCAGCTTGCGGTCCCGCCGTCGATGCTGCGTCTTCGAGCCACGCCGCCAGACTGGCTATGGCGTCCGTGAAGTATCGGAACTCGCGGGCCTTGTCCGTGAACTTGCGTGCGTATTCCGGAGCGTCCGCGATCCACTGTTCGATTGGCTGGATCATCAGATACGCCAATGAAAATCCGGCGACGATCACAAGCGCCATGAACCCGATTGCTGCGAGCCAGAGCGGTACATGGTGCCGCGCCAGGCTACGGATCGCGGGACGGAAGGTGAGCGCGATAAGGAAAGCTAGCACGACAGGCAACAAGAAGCCACGGGCGAAATCGAGCATGAACGTGAACGCGAGTATGAACAGCCCGATCAGGCAAATGCGGATTTGCCGGATATCGCGTTCGGTGACCGTGCGTTGCCACATCGCGATTCACGTGCCGAGGTTCGAAGCGTTCAAAGCCGTCCGCTCAGCATGAGCACGACGACGACTACCAAGACCAAGCCGAGGCCGCCCGACGGGCCGTATCCCCAACTCCGGCTATAACCCCAACTTGGCAGCGCGCCCAACAGTGCAAGTATCAGGATGACGATCAGTATCGTGGTCAGCATAACTTCCTCCACTCGTGGCCGGTTCGAGCGTAGAAACGCGCAACTAAGAAGAAGAGTTCCGCCGCTCAGGGTATGGTTTCAATTGAAGCCATCGCACCCCAGGCGAGCCCCAGGCTTTACCTGGATATCAGGATCGCAAGCTCGCCTTCCTGAATGGCAAGTCGGAAGCCCAGATCCACTATCCGCACGGGCATCAGCGGCCGGTATCGCCGTGCACCCTGATGGCGGGATCGATCATCCCCGCAAGCCTCGTCACCGGCCTGAACTCCGATCTTCCAGGCTTTGTCATCGGCCAGGTCACCGAGAATGTCTACGACACGACACCGCCTCGGGGCGGTATCTCCTCGTGCCCCAGGGCACGAAGATCGTCGGCAAATACGACAGCGTCGTCGCCTTCGGCCAGAAACGCGCCTTGATCGTCTGGCAGCGGCTCATCCGGCCCGATGGTTCTTCCATCGTCATCGACAATCTGCCGGCGACCGATGAAGGCGGCTACGCCGGCCTTGAGGACGAGGTCGACTATCATACTTGGCAAATCCTCATGGGCATCGCCCTTGCGACACTGCTCGGCGTCGGCACGGAAATCTCGCTCGGTAACAACGAAAACGATCTCATCGCCGCCATTCAACAATCCGCGCAGGAGAACACCAACCGGGCCGGGCAGAATCTGGTCGAACGGACGCTGGATATCCAGCCGACGCTGACCGTCAGGCCCGGCTGGCCGCTTCGAATCATCGTGCACAAGGACTTGGTATTCCGCTAGCGGAATACCAGATCATATTCCGAGTACCGAACTATGTTGTGTTTTGAATGCATTCTTGCTTCTCCTCTGATAAAATCTGCTGGGCTTGTCGGCATAGTCTTGCCCGCCGCGAGTGGGACGGCACTGGGTTGGCCTATGCACCGTGCATCTCGAAAGAGGCACGCTCGACTTCGGGTCGAGGGTCCTCTGGCTCCGTACTTCGAGCCCTTTTCCGAATACCTCGCTGGTTGCGGCTATTCGCAAGTGGCCTTTTGGCACAAGACCTTCCTCATCAACGAGTTCAGCCGATGGCTGGAGAAGGAACGTATCGCCGCAAGCGAAATCAACCCCGAACTTGAAGAAGCGTTCCTGCACTACAATGCGCAACAGCGGCTTCCCAAGCTTGGTGATCCAACGACGCTGCGCAGCATAACGCTCTGGCTCAAGGATCAGGGTGTCATTGAAAGTCAACCTGCTGCTCTGGCAGACGTGTCCGGTCCCGAAAAGATCGTGCGGGAATATGTGGCCTGGCTGCGGGAGGAACGTGGCCTGGCACCGACCACGATGGAAAACTACGCGGGCGTCGTCAGACGCTTTGTGGAGGATGGTCACGTGGCTGATGCCCGGCAACTTGCCTCCATTCGCGGCGCTGATATTGTTGATTATATCCAGCGCAATGCGCCCCGCGATCACACATTCGCTGCGGCCAAGAACATCGTCACGACTTTGCGTTCCTTCTTCCGCTTCGCGCGTTACCGTGGCTACACGGAGACCGATCTCGCTGCTTGCGTTCCAAGTGTCGCCGGCTGGTCGATGGCGACAATCCCGAGAGCCATGCCGGCCGAGAGCGTCAAGCGCTTGCTGAACGAGAGCAAGAAATGGCGCGGTTCGGTGGGGCAGCGCAACCGGGCCATTCTTCTGTTGCTTGCCAGGCTTGGGCTGCGCGCACGTGAAGTCGTTCGTCTCGAATTGGAGAATATCGACTGGCAGCAAGGTTGGCTCAGGGTGCATGGCAAGGGCCGCCAGGAACGGCCGCTGCCCATGCCGCATGATGTTGGCGAGGCAATCGCGACCTACCTCAAGGACGGACGTCCAGAAACGACGTGCCGAAACGTCTTTCTGCATTCGCGAGCACCCTATGGTGCGTTGCGCTCGAACGGCGCTGTCTGCCAAGTCGTCCGGCGGGCGATCAGGCGCGCCAGGATCGATGTGAAGGTGACTGGATCGCATCAGCTTCGTCATGCGCTTGCCGTCGACATGTTGGGCCAGGGCCTTTCGCTGACGGAAATCGGCCAGATGCTGCGGCACCGCAGCCCTGAAGCCACGCGACGATACGCAAAGGTCGATCTGGAAGGCTTGCGCGCCGTTGCCCTGCCGTGGCCGGGAGCCTTGCCATGACCGTGTTGCGTGACAGTGTGATTGCCTATCTTAAACTTCGGCGTTCCCTGGGCTTCCGGCTGAAGAAGGACGAACACCTGCTTGGGGACTTTGCCAACTTCATGGAGATGCGTGGGGAGACGCACATCAGTGCGAAGTTGGCGGTGCAATGGGCGAAGCAACCCGCATCGGGCGACATGAACTATCTTGCCGGACGGCTGCGTGCGGTACGCAGTTTTGCGCGTCATCACATTCTGAGCGATCCACAGACCGAAATCCCTGCCGCCGATTTGTTGCCGCGGCGCAGGATCGCTTTCCAGCCTCATATCTTCAGCCGGGAAGAAATTGAACGCATTCTTGCGGATAGTCTTCAGCGACGCAAAGGATTGAAACCGATCACGCGGCTTGGACGCTATACGATCTACGGCTTGCTCAGCGTAACGGGCATGCGGGTCAGCGAGGCCCGCAATCTTGACGTCGATGATGTCGATCTCGATCAGGGCGTCATCACCATACGCAACACGAAGTTCGGAAAATCCCGGTTGGTACCGGTGCATGCAACAACCTGTGCTGCCCTCAGACAGTATCGGGATCAGCGCGATGCTTTTCTGGCAGGCAGGGACATTGACTACTTCTTCATATCGCAGCTCGGGCATCGCATTTGCCACGGCGGATTGGACCGGTCGTTCCGGAGACTGATGCGGCGACTCGGCATGCGCGACGCCTCGGCATCCAAGGGGCCACGCCTGCACGATCTGAGGCACAGCATGGCGGTTGAGGTTTTGCGGCAATGCTATCAGTCGGGCGCCGATCCCGAGCGCCGACTGCCCGCGCTGTCCACATATCTGGGACATACCAATCTCAGTCACACTTACTGGTATCTGCATCAAAATCCAGAGCTGATGACGGAGGCAATGGGGCGGCTTCAGCATCGTTGGGAGACTCCCCCATGAGACACACCACTCCAACCTTCCAGGCCCTCCTGCAAAAGTTCTTCGCCCAGCGCTTGATGCAGGAGAAACGGGTCAGCCCGAACACGATCAGTTCCTACCGGGATACGTTCAAGCTGTTGCTGCGATTTGCCCAGCAGAAATTGCACACATCGCCCGACAAGCTCCTCTTCGAGAAACTTGACGCACCACTTGTTGCTGCCTTCCTGACCGAACTTGAGAAGGCGCGTGGCGTGACTGTGCGCACCCGAAACTTGCGCCTCACTGCGATCCGGTCGTTCTTCCGCTTTGCGGCCTATGAGATGCCGGCTTACAGCGATCAGATTCAGCGCGTCCTCGCGATGCCTGCCAAGCGCTTCGATCGCAAGCTGATCGACTTCTTGACGCGATTTGAAGCCGATGCACTCCTTGCTGCTCCGGACAAGGCGACTTGGATCGGCCGCCGGGATCACGCGCTGTTGCTGACGACTCTTCAGACGGGACTTCGCCTGTCGGAGGCCACGGGCCTTAAGCGAAGCGACGTGGCGTTGGGTACAGGCGCTCATGTCAGCATCCTTGGCAAGGGCCGCAAGCAGCGCACCGTCCCGCTATGCAAGCCGGTTGCCCATGTTCTCGAAGCTTGGTTTGCCGAACTGAGCCCAGCCCAAGACGAAGTCGTCTTCCCTAGCGCAAGGCGCGGACGGCTGAGCGCCGATGCGGTGGCGCGTCTCCTCGAAAAGCACGTCACATTTGCCGCTATTGCGTGCCCTTCGCTGAAGCAGAAGCACGTTACCTTCCATTGCTTGCGCCACACGACGGCAATGGATCTGCTCCATGCAGGTGTGGAGCAGACTGTCATTGCCCTGTGGCTCGGGCACGAGTCCATCGAGACAACCCAGATATATCTTGATGCCGATCTGGCGCTGAAAGAGAAGATTCTCGCCAAGACCATCCCGTTCGACAGCAAGCCAGGAAAGTTCAAGCCCGACGACAAGCTGTTGGCCTTCCTCACCCAACTATAGGAGCAAAGACTATGCCGACATTGGTATTGAACAAGATCATTCTGCTTCATGGATTTGCTGCTCTTCGAATTTCCACATGCGGAATAGTTCGAGGCGCGGAATATGATCTGGTCCTCGATCCTTATCCAAAGCAGCGGGGACCGAAATGACCGGATTGAAGCTTGGCCAACTTCCAGACCGCGTGGCGGTCAAGATCTCCATCACCGTCCTGCCCGACCTCAAGAGAGCGCTCGACGACTATGCCGTCCTCTACGCACGGACCTATGGCGCGGAGGAGCAGGTGGCGGAGCTCATCCCCTACATGCTCGACGCCTTCCTCAAGGCGGATGCCGGCTTCAGGAAAGGCCGCAAGGAGATCGAAGAGACGCCGAGCCTACCGGCCATCGCCCGGCGCCGGCGAAATCGCACACCCGAAACCAGACCAGAGGAGGACAGTTGATGTCCGTTATCGGAACGTTCGTTGCGACCACCGACGGCTATGTCGGATCAATCCGGACTCTCACCATCCACGCCAAGCTCCGCTTGGTCGCCGTCGACAACAAACTTCGTGACGACCTACCTGATTTCCGGATCCTGTTCGGGATGCAGGAAGTGGGAGCGGCATGGAAAGCCAGGACGCACGAGCGTTGTTCGAGGATGACGGGAAGCTAAACTTCGTCTGGCGCAGAAAGGCGTAGTTCTAACTCGGGGCGATCCTCGAAACGGCCGCGTCGACAGCACCGATCGCAGTTTCCAACTTCTGCCGCAGCGATTTCAGCAACTCCCTGGCTTCGGATTCATCCTGAAGCATAGCAGGTTCAACTGCGCGCTCCACAAGGTCATCCAATCCAGATCGTTCAGGTAGTGAGTCGCTGAAAACAGCAGTCTCCACATCGGCAGTCACCTCGCCCGAGAGCGAGGCGAAAACATCCACATGGCATCGCGCTAGAACGGCAGACTCGACCAATTCAACGGGAAGATTGAGCGTGAGAACCTCGCGGCCATCATCATCGACAACGATGGCCGTGTAGAACGCTCCTAGCACGAGAGGTTCGTGACTTCCGCCGCTGACCCCAAAAATCAACGCCAGCCCGCCATGTTTGGCCGGCACGGCGGAGCGGGATGAACCGCGCTGGCAATCTGAGGGCCGCTTGAAGCCAAAGACCATAGGCGAGCACGCAATGGTTATGCTCTACGTTCGGGACGATGTCCGCTTGACTCTCGTTTTTCCCGAGAACTTTTTGTCTTGTTGTCACGTCCATTGATGCGCGGACTCAAGCTCCGCGCCAATCGTCTCGAAATCAGGTCTGCGACCTCGATCACGGGATCGGCGGCGAGGTGGGCATATCGCGCGGTCGTTTGCAGCTGGGAGTGGCCAAGCAGCTTGCCGATGATGGGAAGCCCCTGTCCCATCGCGACGCCCTGGGAGGCAAAGGTGTGCCGCAGGTCATGGATACGGACATCATCGAGCCCGGCGGACTGTCTGATACGCCGCCATGGTTTCTGCATGTCGGTCAGGAACTGGCCGTCGATGTGACCCGTGATGACAAAGGGGTTGCCGGCGATCTTGGGCGTCCGCTGGAGTTCTTCGCTCGCCGCCTGGCCGAGATAGATTGTTTTCTTGCCTGTCTTAGAGTCCGGTAGATGGATCATCTTTGAATTTAGGTCGACATGGCTCCGTTCCAGCTTCTGGATTTCGCTAAGGCGGCAGCCCGTGAAGATAAGGAGCCTTATGCAGCTGACCGCGGAAGGTGCTTCTGCTGCTTCTGCGACGAGCGCTTCGCCGAGCCGGGTCAATTCGTCGGAGCTCAGAAATCTCTCCCTCTTGCCTTCCTTGAACTTCTTCACGCCTCGGCAAGGATTGAAGTCGATCGCGCCCAAGTTCCACGCCTCCACCTGCGCGAATATCACGGACAGCACCCCGATTGTGCGGTTCGCCTGATAGGGGATATGACGAAGCCGGTGATGAAGCGCGGTTACGTCTGTCCGCGTGACGGAGATGACCTTCGTGGTCCCGATTTCGGGGATGATGAATAGCCGCCCTTGATGACGGCATCCCACAGGAGAAGGATATTGATGCCGGAATAGGTCCGATGGGTCCGGGCGTTTCGGGGAAGGCCCAAGGCTGCGTCCGTACTGCCCGCGCCCCAAGGCTGAACCCAAGGCACGATGCCTGCTTCCAGTTCGGCGACAATCTTGTCGGTGACATCCCGATAGAGTGGATGGGGATTTGAAGTCTGCTGATGATCATTTCGCATCGCTGCC
>JBJXGL010000051.1:0-10881 GCA_046160365.1 Aestuariivirga sp.
ACCCTGGCAGCAGGCGAACCAGCGACCTAGAAGCTGTTAGGGACTAGCGGAAGCGCAATCACCGCTATGACACGAACGTATGCGATCTGGAGCGGAGGCGCACTATCGCCTGATCGCGCAGCACAGCAACAAGGTGATCGACGTTTCAGGAATTTCCACGGCGGACGGCGCGAAGATCATCCAATGGGATTGGTGGGGCGGCGACAACCAGAAATTCCGCCTCGATCCGGTGGGCAACGGATATTACCGATTGGTGCCGAAGCACAGCGGCAAAGCGCTTGATATCGAGGGTGCGGGAACCCACAATGGAGCTAAGGTCATCCAGCGGTCCTGGTGGGGCGGCAACAATCAGCAGTGGCGGCTTGGCCCTGCGTCCATCATCTCGCGGCACTCCGGAAAAGCGCTCGATGTCGAGGGCGTTTCGATTGGGAGCGGCGCGCGCCTCATCCAGTGGGACTGGTGGGGCGGCGGCAATCAGAAGTTCAGGCTCGATCCCGTGGAGGATGGCTACTACCGCGTCATGATCGAGCATTCCGGCAAGTGCCTTGATGTTGCCGGCATCTCGACCGCAAGCGGCGCGCCCATCATCCAGTGGGACTACTGGGGCGGCGACAATCAGAAATTCAGGCCCGAGGCAACAGGCGACGGCTACTACAGGCTTGTCGCCAAACACAGCGGCAAGTGTCTCGATGTCAGCGGCATCTCCGCCGATAACGGCGCACCCATCATTCAATGGGACTGGTGGGGCGGAGCCAACCAGCAATGGCGGCTTTGAAGGAGCCGTAACCTGACAATTGTGCAGTTGCGGCAGGTGACTGAATAAAGGAACCCATGTCTGCGGAATGGACCGCCGAAAACTGGCGACCCCGGCAGGATTCGAACCTGCGACCTAGTGCTTAGAAGGCACTTGCTCTAGTCCAGCTGAGCTACGGGGTCGGCGGGCGGTTGGCTCAATGGGTCCAGTTCTGGCTTCTGCCGAACTTGAAATTGTCGGAGTAGGACTTTCTCTGCATGCGCTGGGGCGGCACACCGGCGACGCGGTAGGCGAGGCCTTCGCGCTCAGCATAGGCGATGGCTTTCTCGCGGCTGTCGAATTTGAGCCTGAGCTGCTGCCTGGTGTCGGCGGACGAGGTCCAGCCCATTAGCGGATCGGCCTGGCGCGGGGCTTCGGCTTCGAATTCGAGATACCAGAAGTCCTGCTTGCCCTTACCGGACTGCATGGCGCTTTTCGCGGGCTGGTAGATTCGTACCGGCATGTCTCGATCCATTTCAATTTCTCCACGGCTGGTCGGGGTGGCCAGATTCGAACTGACGACCCCCTGCGCCCAAGGCAGGTGCGCTACCAGACTGCGCTACACCCCGTTCGCCGCGGTTGGGCTGGTGAATATACGGGAAAACGGTGGGGGGCAAGGTTGCGGCGCTTTCCCCTCCCCGCGCCTGCAGCGGGAGGCCTTACTCCTCCGCGGTCTCGAACATGCGGTGGTAGATTTTGTCGTCGCGTTTGAGGCCGATCTTCTTGGCGGTGCCGGCGGCGAGTTCGAGGACGCCTGTGACTGGCTCCTGGACGCCGATCACGTCCTGGGAGAGCGGCACTGTGTTCTCGGCGATCGCCGCCACGGTCCCATCCTTGCGGATGAACACCATGTCGAGCGGGATGTAGGTGTTCTTCATCCACATGGAGACGGCGCGGTTCTGCTGAAAGTCGAAAAGCATGGCGCGGTCGGGCGGCAGCTTGTGGCGGAACATCAGTCCCCTCGCCCGCAGCTCCGGCGTGTCGGCGATTTCGGCGGTGAACATTGTGGCGCCCTGCTCCGTCGCCACCGTCACCGGCTCAAGCTTGGGAAGCACCGCCACATCGGCGAGCGCCGCGGCGGTGAAGGCCATCCAGAACGAAACAATGAAAACAGCAAGACGCCTACTCATGCGTGTTCCGTCACTCACACAGGCGCGTTTCCGCGCGCAACGTCAATTCGTATGCGGCACGCCGCCATCGAGAGAGAGGCGCACTTCGGCCGCCATGTTGCCTTTCGGGCCTTCGCCGAATTTCACGTACACCCATTGATCCGGCTGCAGCTCGGCGATCGCGGTTTTACGCAGCGTCTCCATGTGCACGAAGATATCCGGCTTGCCTTCGCCTTCTGAGACAAAGCCAAATCCGCGGGCGCGGTTGAACCACTTCACCTTGACCCTGATCCACGAACTCGATGGCGCAACGGTGTTGTGCGTCCGCGGTCTGCGCTCGACGGGATGAATGGCTGTCGAGAGATCGATCGCGAGGACGCGCAGGCACTGGTAGCCTTTCTGGCGCTCGACCGCTTCGCAGGTGACGCGCGCGCCTTCGAGCGGCGCATCGAAGCCATCGCGTTTCAGGCAACTCAGATGCAGAAGAATATCTGGAAGTCCGCTATCGGGAATGATGAAGCCATAGCCCCGGCCCACGTCGAACCACTTCACCAGCCCCGTAACCTGGACGATCTTGACATTGGACTCCGGAGCCTGCTCGAGGCCGGAGGCCATTTCTCCCTTTTGGGCGCCGCTTGCCGCCATGTATTGTACCCAACTTTTCCGGGCGGCACTTTTTATGCCTCGTGCCCCCGCCCATCGCGAAATTTGGTCAAATCCGGTGCGGTTGTACAGCGCCAAACGCCAGCGCCTATTGTGGAAAAGGCATTGCAAGGCGCTTGGATGCGCGGCGTCGATCCGAGATGCGGTGCCCGATTGGTTAACAAACCCTGAAAAATCAACGCTTCCTGCCGCGATGGCAAATTCGGAGACGGGTGTTTGCGCCGCGACGCAGCAGAAATGAAAGTCGCCCAGTGTTGTTCGGATGCAACTATGTTTGTGCACATTCGAAGGGGTCAGGAAGGCCGGTTGAAGGATGATTCGGACAGACTCTCCGCGATTGCTTCGAAGACAGGGGCGGTATCGGCGCGGATGACGAGGTCCGCCAGCCCATCGAGACCTGTTTCTTCGCGATTCACGATGACCAGCGGCACCTTGCATTGCGAGGCGAGCACCGGGAATCCCGCCGCGGGAAAAACTTGCAGGGAAGAGCCCGCAGCGATGAAGAGGTCGGCATCCATGGTGGCGGCCCTTGCATCCGCCATTTGCTGTTCCGGCATCGATTGGCCGAAGGAGATGGTTGCGGACTTCACCACGCCGCCGCAGGAAGCGCAGTCCGGCGGCGATTTGTTGGCAGTCATGTGGGCGCGGATCGACGCGATCTCGTGATGTGCGCCGCAGGAGAGACATTTTGCATGACCCGCGGTGCCGTGAAGACGAATGACTCTGGAATGAGGAAGACCTGCTTGCTCGTGAAGCTCATCAATGTTCTGCGTAATGACGCAAGAGACGTGGCCCCGCCGATGTAGTTGAGCGATCCTTCGATGGGTGATGCCCGGAGTAGCGGCGTGGATAATGTCATGAATCTGGAAGAAGCGCGTCCATGCTTCGATGCGCACATCGGCGGACGCGACGAAATCTGAGAACTGGATCGGCGTGTTTCTGGTCCAGAAGCCGCCCTTCGAGCGGAAATCCGGGATGCCGCACTCTGTCGAGACGCCAGCTCCGGTGAATATCACGGCGCGGCGCGAACGCTGGACCATCAGCGTCAGTTCTTCTATGTCTTTCTCACTCAAGAGGGCCTCACATGAAATACTTGCACACCATGATACGTGTTTCCGATCTCGACCAGTCGCTCGACTTTTTCGTCAACAAGCTGGGCTTTGTCGAGCAGCGCCGCCACGTGAACGAGAAGGGACGTTTCACCCTCGTCTTCGTCGCTGCGCCCGAAAGCCCGGAATGCCCGGTTGAGCTCACTTACAACTGGGACCCGGAAGCTTACACCGGCGGGCGCAACTTCGGACACTTGGCACTCGAGGTCGACGATATCTATGCGTACTGCGAGAAACTACAGAAGCAAGGCATCGTCATCAACCGCCCGCCGCGAGATGGGCGCATGGCCTTCATCAAAACACCGGACGGGATTTCGATCGAGCTTCTCAACAAGGGCGGCTCGCTGCCCATCAGTGAGCCGTGGCAAAGCATGCCCAACACCGGAAGCTGGTGAGAGCTACCACTTTCCCTTGACGGCATAGGCCTCATCCATGCCCGGCCATGGCGGCATGGTGACACCGACGGCAGCGAGCGATGTGCCGCCGTCGTTGCGAAACTGGAATGACGTGCCGATGGGAATTGAAATCGAAGTGCCGGCTTTGAGTTCGACGATGCTTTCGCTGCTTTCGTGCTTCCGCCACATGCGGCCTTTGCCCTCGACAATGTACCAGAGCTCCTCGACGGTCCGGTGCGCGACGGGCTTTGAGATGGCGCCGGGCGGAAGCTGGAAGTGGGCCATGCTTCCTGCCTTTGCCGATGCGAGAATGCGGACTTCGGAGCCATCGGGGGCGAGGACATCGTATGTCTCGGGCAGTGCTATGGTGACGCTCATGGCATCAACTGTCCGCCGTTCACTTCGATAACTTGGCCCGTCACATAACCCGAGGCCTTCTCCGAGGCGAGATAGAGAAAGGTTCCCGCGCAGTCTTCCGCGATTCCGAGCCTCTGCATGGGAATGGTCTTGCGCGCTGCTTCGCGCTTGGCTTCGTCGGAGAAGCGGTCATGGAAAGCGGTGTGAATGGTTCCGGGGGAGACGCAATTCACGCGAATTCCGAAGGACACAAGTTCCTTGGCGATGGTTTTCGAGAAGGCGGAGACGAAGGCCTTTGCACCGGCATAGATGCTGCCGCCGGGGCTTGCGCCGTTCCTCGCGGCGATCGAGGTGACATTGATGATGGCTCCACTCTTCCGCGCCTTCATGGGTTCGGCGGCGAGGCGGCAGCAGTGCACCAGCTGGCGGCAGTTCAGATCGAAGACCTTGTCGATGAACTGGTTGTCGATCTTGTCGAGTGGAATTCGGGCGACGAGGCTTCCAGCATTGTTGACCAGGACATCGATACGGCCGAAGCGGTTCAGGGCGGTATCGATCAGTTTTGAAGGGGCATCGCGCTCTGTCAGATCGAGCTTCATTGCTTCGATGCCCTTCTTTGCGGCGACATCTAGCTCCGGTCCGCCGCCTAGATATTGGGCGAGAACTTTGGCGCCGGCGTCTGCGAAAGCAAGTGACGCAGCGCCGCCGATACCCGTGACGCCGCCTGTCACCACCACAACCTTGTCCTTCAAATCATCGTACATCGGTCACCTCTCCTGATAGAATGCACGGATCGGAGGAGTTCGACAATGTGGCGGGGCGTAGGACTGTGGCTTGTCATCATGGCGCTGGAAACGGTGCATGGGGTACTGCGCGGACTCTATCTCGTTCCGGCCGTGGGTGAAGCAACAGCGGGCCGTATCGGTTTGGCTACGGGGACGGCGATCGTTCTTATCGTCACGCTGCTTTTCATACGCTGGACGGGATTGCGAACAATTGCCGGCCTTGCCAAACTCGGCTGCGCTTGGGCAACTCTCACCTTGGCGTTCGAAATCGGCATTGGGCTCTTGCGCGGGTTTGACGTGCCGCGAATCTGGGTCGAGATCGATCCCATTCAGGGCGGGACCATGCTATTGAGCCTTGCCATCATGTTTCTGGCGCCAATGGCGGCGGCGCGGTTGAGGGGGTGATCGCTGATGCGCAAGTTTATCATCTGGACCCTGGCCGTGGCCATTGTCATCGCCACCGCGGTCTATGGCGCGTTTCAGTTCAGCCCCTGGCCATCAGCCCTTCTCATTCGCCGCGTCTTCGACCGCGATGCCATAACCGCCAATAAAGCGCTCGCAAAGCACGCTCCGCCGGGCATCTCGGAAATCCCCAACCGGTCCTATGATCAGGGCAGCGCGGATGCGCGGCTCGACGTCTACTTTCCGGCGGACACCGGTGCCAATCCCACGATCATATGGATACACGGCGGCGCATGGCTGTCGGGCAGCAAGGATTTTCTCTCCAACTATTTCCGCATTCTCGCGGGCCACGGTTACACCGTCGTGGGCGTCGATTATTCGCTGGCTCCGGGTGCTCACTATCCAACACCGATCCGGCAGGTGAACGCGGCGCTCGCGCATCTCAAAACCAATGCGGCTGAACTCAAAATCGATCCGGCAAACATCTTTCTCGCTGGAGACTCGGCGGGCTCGCAGATCGCAGGGCAGATGTCGAACCTCATCACCTCTCCCGGCTACGCAACTCAGATGCAAATCACGCCCGCGATAGCCAAGGATGAACTGCGCGGCGTGATCTTGCATTGCGGCGCCTTTGGAGCCGATGGACTCAACCTCGACGGCCCCTTTGGCGGCTTCATCAGGACGACGCTGTGGTCCTATTTCGGAACCAGCGATTTCCTGAACGATCCTCGGCTGAAGGAGTTTTCCGTCACCGGCAATCTCACGCCCGCGTTTCCGCCGTTCTTCATTTCTGGAGGCAACGCCGATCCGCTCTTGCCGCAATCGGAACAGCTGGCCGAGGCCGCGCGGGGCATGGGGATCACAGTCGATACCCTCTTCTTCCCGAACGACTACGCGCCGCCGCTCGCGCATGAGTATCAGTTCAATCTCGATACCGATGCGGGAAAACTGGCGCTCGAGCGCTCGCTGGCCTTTGTTGCGAGTCATGTGCGGAAGTGAACGATGCAACCGCGCCATGAAGGTGATAGGGTCGGCCGGAAGTGACTCTTGAGCGAGGATAGCGCCATGCCAACGATCCGCGAGATGTTCAGACGGCTCATCGCCGCCGAGGGGCAAAGCTATCCGGCAAAGACCGTCGAAATTTTTGGCTGGCTGATCTTCCTCGAAGGGGCCGGGCTCATCCTAGTTCCCCACTTCGTCGTGGGCCTTCTGCAACTTCCGCCGCTTGAGGAACAGGGTGCCAACTACCTCAGACTCGCAGGCTTGCTGGTGAGCGGTCTAGGCTTTCTCTACATCGTGAGCGGAAGGCTCAATGCCACGGGTTTCGTCTTCGCCTCGCTGCTTGACCGGCCGCTGGTGCCGCCGGCGATGGCGGTTCTCTGGTATCTCGGTGTCATCCCCGGTCCGCTGGCGCTTGCCTTCGCCATCCAGGACTTCGCGAGCTTTCTGTGGACACTGTCGGCCTGGCGAAGTGTTCAGCCGCGTTCCTAGGGAATAGCGCACCGCCTGCGCGATTGATTGTGATCTTCACGCTATCGCGCGCGTGGCTCGCCCTCCGGCTCACGGCATAGCACCCGTTCGATCTCATCCATCACAGGCTGGTTCAAGGGACCGAATTGCAGGACGCCGGCCAGTTCGGCGACTTGCTCGGGGGTTTTGAAGCCAGGAATCGGCAGCGTGGTTTGTGACCTCGCCCAAATCCAGCAGATCGCGCCCTGGACCGGCGAACGACCGCCTGTCGTCAAGAGATCGCGCACAGCTGCTAGTCGCTTTGCGTAGCTTTCTTCAATGCGACCATCCTTGAAGTAAGAAAGCCATGCCTCGTTATAGCCCCGCACATCGTCTTTACCGAAGGTGCTATTCGTGTCGTACTTGCCGCTCAGCAGGCCCATGGCCAGCGGCGAACGATTGATCGATAGCAGGCCGTGGCGCTCAATCACCGGCAGCAGCCTGTCGGCCCGGAAGAACACGTTCAGGGCATGTTGAATGGAGACGAACCCGTCCAACTTCGCGAATGCCTCTGCGCGATCGGGAAAGTCGGTGCTCCATCCGAACGCGTTGACCTTGCCTTGCTTGCGAACTTGCTCAAGGCATTCGAACACGCTCTCGGCCTTGGGGATTGCAAGATCGTTCACGTGCAGATGCACCACATCGATGTGGTCACGCCGAAGGCGGCGCAGCGAGTCATCAATCGACGCGGCGATTGCCCTGGGCTCGGTATCTTCGCCGACGAATTCCTTGGTTTCTGGATTGATCGCGTATCCAACCTTGGTTCCGATCAGGACTTCGGGGCGATCGCCAATTGCCTGGCCGAGCAGGCTTTCCGAGTGGCCCAGACCGTAAGCTTGAGCCGTGTCGAAGAACCGGATGCCAGCGTCGACGGCAGCGTGAATGGACCGGATTGACTGCTGGTCGTCAACTTTGCCCCATCCTTTGGCCGCGCCGCCAATTTCGAAATGTCCGCCGATGGCCCAGCAACCCAGCCCCAATGCCGGATTGCCCTGGCCATTCATCTTTCTCATCAGGTTCATTTGGGCCTCCTCAATTCCTTGGCGTAGATGGCGATCTTGTGATCGAGATAGGCTTCGCAGTCCGAAAGTTGTTTCTTACGCTCGCGCAGTTTGACCTTGTGCTGATCGAGGATTGCAAGGCGTTCCTGCTTGGCCGCTCTGCTGGCCGTGTTCGGTGCGAAGACGAGTTCAGCAAACCGTTTCATCTGCGGAAGTGGCATGCCGGTGGCACGGAGCCTCTCCAAGATAACGAGCCATTCAATGGCCTGAGGATCGAATGTCCGCCAGCCGCGCCTGTCGCGTGAGAGCTGTGGTAACATGCCTGATTTTTCGTAGAAGCGGATCGTATCAATCGACAGATTGCTCCGCTCTGCTGCTTCCTTGATGTTCATGACCCATGCTTGCCTTCATGCAACCTCAAACGCTGCTACAATGCTGGAGTTACTCCAGATCAAGCAGTTTTTTCGGATGCGTTCTGAGTGGGAATAAAAGAGCGGCGGTCATCCGCCGGTGCCGATGAGAATGTTTGGAGGTGTGGCCCGGAGTGGCGCGCCCTACGGGAGTCGAACCCGTCTTTACAACGTGAAAGGCTGTCGTCCTAACCGATAGACGAAGGGCGCCCGAGCAGCATGCGGCGCTCTATAAGGGGGTTCGGTTAGGGGCGCAAGGGCACTACGCGATCCGCGCGACGTCCTCGATTTGCAGCTGGGGTTGGGCTTTGCCGTTCCAGGTGTCAAGCGTCAGACGGCCTGCGATGTGGAGCGGGAATTTGCGCTCGGCGAGCAGTGCTTCGCCCCAATCGGTTCCCATGGCGCGGAAGGCGATGGCCTTGATGCGGGCGCCGTCTTTCGCGGCGATGGTGCAGCGGATGTGATCGGTGCCGGCGGGATCGGCATAGACGACGTTGTGCGCCGGGAGCACGAAGACGGGGGCCGGATGGCCGGAGCCATAGGGGCCAGCCTGCTCCAGGAGTTCGATGAGATCGGGTGTTGCGCCAGAGGCGGAGAGTGCGCCGTCCACTTGCAACTCGTTGCGGGGCGAAGCGGCGACGGAAGCCGCGAGGCGGTCTTCGAGGAAGGCGCGCAGTTCGCCGAACTTTGCTGCTTCAACAGTCAGGCCCGCCGCCATGCCGTGGCCGCCGCCTTTCAGGACAATGCGGGCGTTGACAGCTTCACGCACCGCTGCCCCAATATCGACGCCGGCGACCGAGCGGCCGGAGCCCGATGAAACACCCTGCCCGTTCTCGCTCAAGACGAAGCTTGGGAGTTTGAAGCGCTCCTTGAGCCTTGCCGCCGCGAGGCCGAGTACGCCGGGATGCCAGTTTTCGCCAGTGATCAGCAGCACGGAGAGATTACCGGATTTACCCAGCATGGCTTCTGCTTGCGCCAGAGCGCGGTCGACGATGCGCATCTCCACGGTTTGGCGTTCGCGATTCAACTGGTCGAGCTTTTGAGCGAAGCCGGCGGCTTCACCACGGTCTTTTGCCAGCAACAGATTCAATGCGAGATCGGCATGGCCGACACGGCCCGCCGCATTGAGGCGCGGGCCGAGCATGAAACCGAGCGCGTAACTATCGGGGCGCTGCTTCAGGCGCGCCACATCGCAGAGCGCGGCAAGCCCCAGGTTCTCGCGCCGCGACATGACCTTGAGGCCCTGCGTGACATAGGCGCGGTTCAGGCCTTGCAAAGGCACGACATCGCAGACCGTGGCGAGTGCGGTGAGTTCAAGCCATTGCAGGACATTCGGCTCGGCTCGGCCATCGCGGTAGTGACCGCGTGCACGCAAGTTCTTGTTGATGGCGGCGATCAGGATCATCGCGACACCCGCGGCACAGAGATAGCCGCAGCCGGAGAGATCATCCTGGCGGTTCGGATTTATCACCGCGTGCGCGACGGGCAACTCGGCGCTGGCCTGATGGTGATCGACGATGACCGTATCAAGGCCCAGCGCCGCGGCATGGGCGAGCGGGTCGTGGGCCATCACACCGCAGTCGAGCGTCAACAGAAGTTTGACACCCGCATCGCGCAGTGTTTCGACAGCTTTCTGGCTGGGTCCGTAACCTTCCGTTATGCGGTCGGGTAGATAGACGGTTGCATCGCTGCCGACGGCGCGGAGAAACATGAGCATCGTGGCGGTGGCGCAGACGCCATCGACATCGTAGTCGCCGATGATGCCGATCTTTTCGCCACTGGCGATGGCATCGGCGATGCGCGCTGCCCCCTGCTCCATGTCGCGGAAGGCGGAGGGTTGCGGCATCAATCCGCGAAGCGTGGGGTTGAGAAAGTTCTCCGCATCCTCCAGAGCGACGCCGCGACCTGCGAGTACACGGCCGAGGATTTCGGGGAACTCGTAGCGCTCGCACATGGCAGCAGCGGTGCGTCCGTTGTCGAGGCGCGCCGTCCAGCGCTTGCCGCTCAGCGAGCGTTCGACGCCAAGAAACGCAGGCGCGCTCAGAGCCGTTCGATGCGGATCATGCGCGGAACCTGCGCCACATGTCCGTCCTTCTCGATGCGCGCCAGCGCTTTGCGCATCGCCGTTTCCAAGGTGTTGTGAGTGATCAATATGAAGGGCGCGGTTGCCCGCGTGGGCTCGCCAGCGAGTGTGCCGCGCTGCATGATGCTTTCGATGGAGATGCTCTCGTCGGCGAGGATGCGCGCGACCGCGGCCACCGCACCTGGTTTGTCGTGGAGTTGAAGGGCCACATAGAAGCCGCCCTCATGGGCTTTCTTCGGCGCGGCTCTGTAGGGCTTGAGTTGCG
>JBJXGL010000052.1:0-16661 GCA_046160365.1 Aestuariivirga sp.
TCAAGTTCGCGCTTGGCGATCTAACCCATCAAGCCAAGCGGTTCATGCGCTGGCGGGCCAGGCGCGAGAGGCTTTCGAAAGAGCGATTGATCTACACCAATCCCATCCGCCCCGGCCCGCCGCCTTACGTTCACAACAAGCCCCAGCACGAAGTCGAAGAGGTTCTTCGCGACTGCCACTGGCTCGCATGGGAAGCGCGGAAGCTCGATACATCCTGATGTGGCTCATCCGAAAGCCAGATCAGCTTTATGCACGGTGGGCTCACGTCCGCCGCCGGACGGATTCGTTCATTTCAAAATGCCGGTTCAAATATTCGCTGTTTCCATCTCAACCAAACGACTTGATGAGGCTGCCTGCGAGCAAGGTCCAGCCATCGACCAGAATGAAAAACAGAATCTTGAACGGCAAGGAAATGACGGTGGGAGGCAGCATCATCATACCCATGGACATGACGATGGTTGCCACAACGATGTCGATGACCAAAAATGGGAGTGCGATCAGGAAGCCGATCTCAAATCCACGTCGCAGCTCCGAAATCATGAAAGCCGGGAGCAGAATCCGGAAATCGGATTGCGACAAGTTTTCGCCGAGGCCGCTATCGCTCGCCTGTTCGCTGAAGAAAGCCAATTCCTTCTCACGCACATTCTTCAACATGAATTCACGGAAGGGTGTGGTAATCTTGTCGTAAGCCTGCCGCTCGTCGATCTTTCTTTCCGTGTACGGAATATAGCCATCGTTGTAGGCTTTCTCTACCGTAGGCGCCATGATGAAAAATGTAAGAAACAGCGCCAGCAAGATCATCACGATGTTGGCCGGCGTCGTCTGCAAGCCGATGCTGCTTCGAAGAAAGGAGAGCGCCACGATAATTCTTGTGAAGCTGGTGGCGACGATGAGAATGGCGGGCACCACGGAGAGCGCCGATACCAGCACGAAGTATTGAACGATGCGCGCCGACACATCGCCCCCAACGAGATCGCCCGGAAGGCCGGGGATCGGGCCTTGAACCGGAACCTGCGCGATTGCCATGCCGGAACCGGCAAGAATAGCCGCGACGATGACAACGAGCCGCGCGATCATTCGAGGATCAACCCGGAGACGAGCAGCTGCCGGACCTCGCCGCCGCTAAACGTCTTCATCACTTCGTTCAGATCGTCATTGAGATGAAGAAGGCCGGATGCGCCCTCGATTTGCCGACTATCGATAGTGCGAAGATATGAGAGGATCTGATGCTGCGCCCGCGCCGCGAGCACAGCCGGCGCAACTTCCGAATCGGCGCGAGACAAAATTGCACCTTCCAGTCGCACCCAGACTTCCTTGGGGCTGCCGAGGTTCGTGAGGACGGGTGCGATGGGCGTTGCGACGAGTTCCGCCAGATTGTCCGCCTCGGGCTCTTCCATCTTGTGTTCATCCGCAGTCTCTTCTGCCGGATGGTCGCCCTCAGCGCTCGGCTTGCTTTCCTTTGGTTCGGATTCAACAGATTCTGCTTTTGCCTCTTTGCCTGGCTTTGCCTTGGTTTCGGCTTTGGCCGCCGCTTGCGGATCATCGAAGGCCATCCGCATGCCAATGCCCATGCCAAAGCCCATTGCGCCAACGATCACGAGGGCAAGCAGCGCCGGCATCATACCGGCTTTCTTCTTCTCCGAAGAATCGGCCATAACGCCGGACTAAAACGGAGAAATCTTGTCCCAGGCTTGATGCGCCCATCCTGGGCGCTGGACATCGCTGCTATTGCCCGCGCCGCCATAGGAGATGCGTGCCTCGGCGATCCTGGCGTAGTCAATCGCATTGCCACGGGAGATGTCCTTCGGATCGACGATCCCTTCAACGCGAAGGATTCTGATTTCCGAATTCACCAGCACTTCTTGCGTTCCCGAAATGACGAGGTGCCCGTTGGGCAGGACTTGCCGCACACTCGCCGCAAGGGCAATGCTGAGTTTTTCGGAGCGCGTAATCGTGCCTTCTCCCTCGGACGACGAACCGGAACTGGCATCTAGTTGCCCCTTGCCCGTCCCCACTAGCGCGAGGATTCCCATATCGAACGAAGCATCGGATGAGATCGATGCCCTGCGCGAGCGGTCGGTCGAGTTGTTGAAGTTCGCCTTGTCGTCGATCTTGATGTTCACCGTGACCAAGTCACCCATCTGCTTTGCTCTATCGTCCCGAAAAAAATCTGCTGGACCGCCGATCCAGCCCTTCTTCTGGCCGTGACTACCGGTGTAGACGGTTTCGTCGACAATTGGTTCTGGACTGAGATCCGAGGCGACCGGCGACAATTCCGGCGGATCGAGTGGATTCATCGCGTGCTGGCTGCATGCGGACAACGCCAACGCGCAGAAACACATCAAAACGAGGCACATAATCTTCAAGAGTGTTTTTCCTGTTCGATGTCTGCATTTTGATTGGCGATGATCTGGACGAGAACCGATGCCCGCTTCACATCCATCGTCGCCAAGATCTCGCTCGCGAGCTGTGGCTTGAGGCGGCGGAGAATGGAGGCTGCCGTGCTGGTTTGAATCTTTTCGAGCTGGCGAGCCGCGGACTCGGGGTCCATGCGGGAATAGATCTTGAGCAACTCGTTCGACGCGAGCTCGAGCATCTCATCCCGCTTGCGGATCATCGCCTTGAGGTCCTCGGTGCGCGCCAGCACTTCTTTAAGTTTGACGTCCAATTCTTTTTCTAGCTCGAGGAGTTCTTCCTTTTGTCTTTGGACACGAAGGTCCGCGACAATGTTCGAGAAGTTCTCGCAATAATCTTGCGAAATGCTTCCCTTACCGGGTTCCCGCGACTGCTCTTCAGCAGACAAAGGTTGCGAAGACGCCGTCATTAAACTGACGCAGATCAGCGCCTCTAGTGCCCTCTTGAAATAGCTCATCTGACGACCAGTTCCGCCTGCAATGCACCCGACGCTTTGATCGACTGAAGGATTGCGAGAATATCCGGAGGCTTAAGTCCCATCTGGTTCAACCCAGAAACCAATTGACCGAGTGTTGGCCCGTTCAGCACCGCCACCGGGCCGTTCTCCTGCGTAACCTCGATGGTTGTGGAGGGCTCGACCGCTGTCACGCCGTCCGACAACGGCTCCGGCTGCGATATCCTCGGCTCTTCCGTCACCGTGATCATCATGCTGCCATGAGCAACGGCAACCGGCAGGATGCGGACATTGCTGCCGATGACGATTGTTCCATTTTTCTCGTCAATCACGATGCGCGCGTTGATGTCGGCTTCCACCTGGAGTTCGCCGATTTCAGCGATAAGCCTCGTAACCATGACATCCTTGGGCCTTTGTATGACGACGGTCCGATAGTCCTTTTCTTGGGCAATTGCTGTTTTGTATCGCTTCTTGGCGTATGCGTTGATGACATCGGCGATGTTCGTGGCCGACTTGAAATCGGCGTTCTGTAGAACGAGATTCACGCTGCCGATCTGATTGATGTCAGCCGTGTGATCCTTCTCGATGATCGCGCCATTGGGTATTCTGGCGCTCGTCGGAACACCCTTGGTCACCGACGCCGCCTGGCCGCTTGCGGCAATTGCGTTCGTGTGAAGCGGCCCCTGAGCAACCGCATATGCTTCGCCATCGGCAGCGATAAGCGGTGTCATCACCAGAATGCCGCCAATCAAGCTGCTTGCATCTCCCAGAGACGATACTTCGACGTCGAGCCTCGAACCTTCGGCCACGAAGGGAGGCAAGGTCGATGTCACGGCAACAGCGGCAACGTTCTTCGACTTCATGCTGCCGGGCTCAACGCCCACGCCCATCCGCCGCAGCATCGAGCGCATGGATTGTTCGGTGAAAGGCGAGTTCTTGAAGCTATCGCCTGTGCCGGCGAGGCCAATGACGAGGCCGTAACCAACAAGCTGGTTATCGCGAATGCCCTGCACAATCGTGATGTCCTTGATGCGCGTGGCGGCAAGCGCGTCGGAAGGGCACATCGAACAGAGAGAGGCAACCAGCAATCCCGCAAACCTATTCATTGCAGAACCTCGAGGCTTCCATCTTTCTTTACGCGGGCGCGGACGCTTTTTCCGGAGGCCGGATTGCGAGCGGCAATCTCCGATCCTTCTTCTCCGTCTTCAAGGGCGACGAGCCTTGCTTCGATCCTTATGCCCGAGTGATTATACTCCGCATCAACCTGCTGTCCCTTGCGAACGGCTGCAGAGCGGCGAATGCTCGACACGGCGATGGGCCTTCCTACTGGCAGAACGCGGGTTGCTTCCATTTCATTCAATTGCGCGGCAACCAGCACGTAGTTCTTCGCTGCTGCCGGCGCGATCTGGAACTTCTTTTCGATGAAGTCCGCTGGGTTGAGCCGTTCGCCCGCGTAAATAACGCGCGATGGCACAAGAAAACCGTAAATCTCAGCCGTCGCGCTGTTCGTGGCACAAAGCCCAAGCAGCAGCGCGGCGAAAATGGTCCGCACAATGGACATGGATTATCTTATGCCCTTGCTCACCACACCGGCCATATCGTCAGCCGCTTGAATGACCTTTGAGTTGAGTTCGTAGGCGCGCTGTGCAGAAATCAGTTCGGTGATCTCTTGGACCGGATCGACATTGGATTCCTCCAGATAACCCTGTTCAAGAACACCAAACGCCGGATCTCCAGGAAGGCCAGTCGCCGCCGAGCCGGATGCGTCGGAGACCTGAAAAAGATTACTCCCCAACGCATGCAAACCCGCAGGGTTTGGAAAATTTGCCAAAGTGATCTGCCCGATGTTCTGCAGATCCGGCGCATTTCCGATTCTGACAAAGACCTCACCAGACTTGCTGATGTTGACTTGTGTGGCATCGATCGGAACCGTGATCGCGGGCTCAATGGGAAATCCATCGCCATTGACAATCTGGCCTGTCGCATTCGTGTTGAAACTTCCTGACCGGGAGTAGACGGTCTCGCCATCGAGTCCCCTAATCTGAAACCAGCCTTGCCCGTTGATTGCGACATCTAACTGGTTACCCGTGTTGCTGATCGGTCCTTGAATGTTGATGTTGCGGATGGCTGCGAGGCGGACGCCCAGGCCCAGTTCCGCGCCTTCCGGCACAACGCTCGAATTGTCGGGTGTTGGCACGGACGCCCCGCGCTCGATCTGATAGAGCAAGTCGGTGAATTCGGCCCTAGAGCGCTTGAAGCCCGTGGTATTGGTGTTGGCAATGTTGTTGGCGATCACCTCAACATTGGTCTGCTGGGCGCTCATTCCCGTCGCAGCGATGGAGAGTACGCGCATGCTCGTTATATCTGCATTCTCGAGATTTCTAGATAAGCGCCAACAACTTTGTCACGGATTGAAATGGCGGTTTGCAGGGCGCGCTCGGCTTCGAGAACCTTCTCTACAGCCTGTTGCAACGGCATTTCTCCAGTAATTCCTTTGATGGCGGCCGCCTCGCCCTCACTCAACACATTCGCGAATTTCAAGCCGCCCTGCTCGGCTGGCTTGGACAACGCCAGCAAGTTTTCGGGCTTGAATGCCGAAAGCGCCAGACTTGCGCCGATGGAAAGAGGAGAAATCATGATGTGCTCCGCAGCAGATCGATCATCGCATTGGCCATTTCACGGCTTTGCTTGATCACCTGCAAGTTCGCTTCGTACGATCGGGTTGCTTCGCGCATGTCGGCCATCTCGATGATCATGTTAACGTTGGGCAGTTTAACCGTGCCGGATGCGTCGGCCGCGGGATGACCGGGGCGCTTCTCAACGGGGAAACTTGAGGGATCCCTCCCGACTCTGGTGACCGTCACGAGATTGGCGCCGGTTGCCGCGTCGAGTTCCTGCGAGAATGCAATGGTTTTCCGCCTGTAGGGATCGGCACCCGGTGATTTTCCGGTCGATTGGGCATTGGCAACGTTCTCAGCCACGACGCGGAGCCGCAAGGACTGCGCGAACAAGCCGGATGCGGCGACATTTGAAGCGGCTCTGAGGGGATCGTACAAAAGTTCACCCTTTGACCGACATCATTGTCATGCGATGGAATATTTTCGAGACGCTGGTATCGAAGGCGAATGCGAGTGACGACTCGCCGATCTTCTTCATTTCGCGTTCGAGGCTGACGTCGTTGCCGGAGTGCGACACGTCTGGGTTCCTGCTGAACACGACTTCAAAGTCTCCAGACGCTCCGCCTGCGCTACTCGCTTGCATATGAAGCGGGTTGGTTGCGGCGAGCTGGGCAGTGAAAGCTGGAGATGTCAGGCCAAATGCCGTGATATCTCTCGCACGATATCTCGGTGTGTCGCTATTGGCGATGTTCTCCGCCAAGACCTGCTGCCGGCTTTGCAACCAAGCAATATGGCGTGACGCAACGCCAAAGATATCCATGTTGACCTCATACCAACTGACCACCGGACACTAACAATTTGCGCTTGTCCGAAGCTTGCTGCCTTCGGCTGCTCAGGCCTTCATGCGCCGGCGCAACTCCACGAAGTGGATGATCTCCGCCACGGCCCTGTAGAACTCCGCGGGGATCATCGATCCTACTGCGACTGACTTGTGCAATGCTCGCGCAAGCGGAGGATTCTCGACAATTGGAATGCGATTTTCCTCGCACACTTCTCTTATCTTGAGAGCTAGGTGATCCATGCCTTTGGCGACAACGATTGGCGCGCCGCCTTCGGCAGCAACGTAGCGCATGGCCACCGCATAGTGGGTGGGATTGACCACCACCATGGTAGCCTTGGGAACATCCGCCATCATACGGCCGCGGCGGCGGGTGCGGCCCAGCAGCTGCATGCGCTGCTTTACCAGCGGATCGCCTTCGGACTGCTTGAGCTCGTCCTTCACCTCTTGCCGCGTCATCATCAGCTTCTTTGACCAACGCGTTCTGACCATGACGACGTCGAGAACGGCAATCGCAATGCAGAGAAGCGTGAATGACGAAAGTATCGTGTTGACGTGCGCGCCGATAGATCCCAGCAGCAAGCTAGGATCGGAAATGGAGAACTGAATAACGTTGCCGAAGATTTGTTTCGTCGTCCAATAGGCGACAGCACCAGCAGCGGCCAGTTTGACAAATGTGGTCGCTGCTTCCAGAGCACCCTCTTTGCCGTAGAATTGCGAGAAGTTCTTCTTCGGCGATATTCTCTCAAATTTCGGCGTGAGCCGTTCAAGATTGGCGCTTGGCATGTTTTGCGCCGAACCACCGAGAATCCCACCAAACGCAAGCAGCAAGAGCATGGGGACGAGAATGACGCCAGCATTTACGGCCATCTTCGACAGTAGTCCGGAAGCGTCGCCTGACGACTCGAGCCTTATAGAACCTGCATGTTCAAATCCAACCGATAGTAGCGCATAAAGATCAGCGGTGGCATATTGTGCGATCAATGCGGATGCCGCCAGCATCGCCGCGATCGATCCTAGAGTAACTGCCTCCTTCGAAAACGGAATGTTGCCCTTCTCAAGACTATCGCGAATCCGCTTCTCGGTTGCATGCTCAGTCTTACTTTCCTGGTCGGTTTCATCAGACACTCTCGGCACCTTCGCTCGCACTTGCATCGCGAGGTGCTGGTTCCGCATCCGGATCGGGCAGCTTGAGTTCGCCCTTCTGGGCCATGAGGATTGCGATGTCGGCAATCTTGCGGCGGGCGGGCAGCGTATCTTTGTTGGGTTGGCTGGTGTCGCCTTGAAGCTCTGACTCGACCATGCGCCTGGTGCGAGCGCTCATCGACGAGAGAAGCGTTTCGCGGAAACTAGCGTCCGTCCCGAAAAGGGCCGCGATGATGAGTTCAGCCGGCACGCGATCGATTAACCTTACGCGGTCCTTCTGATCGAGCAGCTGAATGTCCTCGAACATGAACACAAGTTTTCTGAGTTCCGATGTTTCACCAGGAAACGACTTTGCCAACTCTTCCAGGACCTCAACCGATTTTTCTCTGTCCAGCTTGTTGATGACCGCCGCCAGCAACTTTCGGCCTTCTGACGACTCCTTCTGGCTTTGTTTGGTGAAAAGGTCCTCGAGGAGAACCTCTTCGAGAATTTCGACGGCGGGACCGTAACATTCCCCAATACCTATCATGCGTCCGGCAACCGCGCTGCGAAACTCGCGGGGGAAAAGGCTCACGCATCTTGCGCCAAGCTCCGGTTCGAGCCGTGTCATCACATAGGCCGCAACTTGCTCGTGCTGCCCACCCAGATACTCGGCAAGCGTTGCCTCTTGGCCCAATGTAAGTTTTTGCCAGACGTTTTCCCTTGTTTTTTCGCGGGGACGGCCCAGAATATCCGCGATCTCCTCGCCGCTGAACGCCGATTCGAGCAGCGTCATCAATTGTTGCGGGCCTGCCGATATTCCGAGAGCGTCCGAAATGTCTCTGGCAAACTCGTCCACGACGGGCTCTACATCCGCCGACTTGAGTGACCTCAGATTCGCAGATGCTTCAAGAAGAGACTTGACGTTTCCGGGCTCCAGCCTCTTCAGAAGATTGACCGCGAGTCCGTCGTCAATTGCGGCCAGAAGAATTGCCGCCTTCTCGGTCGAATGTCCGACGTCATCGGAATAGTCCTCCGCCAAATCGACGTTTGACATGCCAGACCGCCTTACACGCTGGACGCTTCGAGATTAGCTGGCGCGACCATTTCGGTGATTTTTACGCCAAGCCTGTTTCCATCCTGCTCGAGAACGTAGAGTTCGCCCTTGGCAACACAGCAATTGTTCACGATGACCGAGACGGGCGAACCGAGCTTCTGGTCAAGCGTGATGGTAGAACCGGATCTTAGAGAAAGCATTTCCGCCAATGTGAGCTTGGTCGAACCAAGCATGACTTGCACGCTTACCTTCACGTTCGCGAAGGGGCCTTGGAGGATATTGCCGGTAGTTGCTTCTCCTCTGCCGGACGTGTTTTCAGCCGTCGTAATGCTCAAGTGAATCCCCCTATGCTGCGGCGCTCTCGCTGCCCGGCGCAAATCCGCTCTCCTCTCGCGCGCGGAGATGGATATTGATCTTGTCCCCCGAAGGATCGCATTCGCCTTCAAAGACAGTTTCGCCGCCACAGACTACCATGATGGGTGTTTCGACCGATATCGACAGGGAGAGCTGCGAGCCAGGTTTAAGCGCGAGCACGGCGCCGAGTGACACCTCGTCGGGCGGCAATAGACTCAACAGTTCGAACTTGCACTTCTTCACGCTGTTGAATGGCGATAGATCCTGTCTTGCATGGGCGTTTTCGAGCAGCAGGTCCTTGATCTCGTCGGCTACGAAGTATGCCGTGATTTCGCAGTCGTTCTGCAGAATTTCAACAACCAGCCTGACTTCCAACAGTCGTTGCGGCGTTGCGAACTGCTCCAAGGCTTCCGGATCAAATGTCCCGACTCTTTCGAGGTTCACCTCGCAATCCTCGGACAAGAATTTCGCCAGGTTTTCTGACACGAGCTTAAAGATGTGATTAGCCAGCCTCTCTTCGATTTTGATCGGTGGCGGATCAATCTCTCCTTCCGGAGCGGACTTTTCCGTTCCGCCATATGCCAGTTCACAGAGAAGACGGTTCAAACGGCGATTCCCGAACAACCAAACATGGAGCTGCTGAGAGCCCGAAGTGAACCAGTCTAGATTCTTTGACGGCTCATCCCACGACTTCGAAACGGTATTCACAGCCGCGATTCTTGATTGGATAACTGCCGGTTTGAGGACTTCGATTGCCGCGCGCGCCGCATCCCGAAGACGATCAAGAAACTCCCGAAATTCCTTGCGGTCCTTGGAGATTCCCCCCGACGCATTGATGTGATCCGCCGTAATCGAGACGGCGGACTCCCACGCTGCTTTCGTCGATTGACTCATCAAGCCGCCTTCTTCGCGGAAGCATCGATGGTGGCCTGTTCCAGTTCTCCCACTGTCGGCCTTTCGTAAGCGGATACCGCCTTGCGCCCGTGTTCGACCGCGGTTTGCGGCATGCTGCCATTCATGTAGGCGATGAGCGATTGCTTCACGATCACATATATTCGCGTCTTTTTCTCGCGGACGGTCTTAATCTTGGAAGCCAGCGGCCCGAACAGGCCGTAGGAGAAGAAGATGCCGGCGAATGTTCCCACAAGTGCCGCGCCGATCAGGTGTCCAAGCACCTCCGGCGGCTGATCGAGCGAACCCATGGCCTTGATCACGCCGAGCACGGCCGCGACAATGCCAAGCGCCGGCAGGGCGTCGGCAACCGCAGTCACGGCCATGTATGCCTTCAGCTTGTCGCGCATGATGGTTTGGATTTCTTCATCCATCAGCGCTTCAATCTCGTGCGGCCGCGCAGTTCCGACGAGGATCAGGCGGCAGTAGTCGCAGATAAATGTCGTGATATCGGGGTTCTTGATGACACTCGGATAGGCCTTGAAGATGTCCGACTCTTCGGGCTTGTCGACGTGGATTTCCATCTCCGATTTAGTCTTGGTGCGCATCTCCCGGAGGAGAACAAAGAGGAGAGCGAGGATATCAAGATAGTCCGTTCTTTTTGGAGTGGCTTCTTTGATAGCTTCGACGATGCCTTTTCCAACATCCTTCACGATCTTCAGAGGATTGGCCACAAAGAAGGTTCCAATGGCAGAACCCAAGATGATCACGTACTCGTAAGGCTGCCAAAGGACATCCAAATGTCCGCCCATCATCACAAAGCTGCCCAGCAGGCAAACGCACACAAAAACTAGGCCAAAGATGAAAGTCATTTTCACCAAACTCCAAAGCCCGGGATACCCGAGCATGTTTGCGTGAAGCTGGACGGCGGGCCACAAGGTTCACGCAATTCTTGGCTGGTAAGCTGAACGATCTGGAACCTCGCGATGAATCTGATTGCCGATTACAAGCAACTGACGAAGAACCTGGCGGCGACCGCCAAGCAGGTCGGATCGCAGGCTAACGTGAAGCGCCTCACAACCGAATACCTGAAGAGAATCACCGATGTGAAATCGATCGACGATTTCATGAATGACGATCGTGTCTACAGCTATGCCCTTACGGCCTACGGGCTGAAGGACATGATCTACGCCAAGGCATTCGTCAGGAAGGTCCTCACCGAAGGTGTCGACAATCCAAAAGCCTTCAGTGTCAGGCTGGCGGACAGCCGGTTCAGAGAGTTTGCCGAAGCCTTCAATTTCGCCCGGTATGGCTCCGCTACGACTTCCTTCGACCGCACGCAGCAAGGTACCGCAGATCGCTATATCAGGAGTACTCTCGAGGAACAGGCCGGCACGCAAGACGAGCGCCTTCGGCTGGCGCTGTACTTTCAACGGAAAGCGCCAAGTATAACCGGAGCCTACGGAATTCTCGCTGACAAGGCGCTTTACACCGTAGTGAGGACAGCGCTTGGCCTCCCGGCGGCGATCTCGAGTTCGGATATCGATAAGCAAGCATCGCTCATAGGTTCCAAAATTGACGTGGCCGACTTTGCTAACAGCGAAAAACTCGACAAGTTCATCACCCGCTTCATGGCGCGCGCTTTGGCGGATGGTAGCGGATTGACTGGCGGCTCAACAGTGCCCGCGATCGCGCTGATGCAAGGTGTGGTCTCGAACGTCGACTCTTCCACGCTCATGAAGATTCAAACGCTCAAGAGATTCAACGCCTGATGGATACCGGCATCTATGTTTCGCTCTCCGGGCAACTGACCATGGAAAAGCGCCTCGAGACGATTGCCCAAAACATCGCTAATGCCACTACCGCTGGATATCGCGCGTCTGGCATCGATTTTTCTTCCGTCGTCTCGCGTGTTTCTCCTCTTGCGACCGAGTTCTCGTCGACAGGCGAGAATTTCGTCAACGAGCAGTCCGGCGGATTCCGCAAAACGGGCGGAACTCTCGATGTCGCCGTGCAAGGCAACGGTTATCTCTCTTTTGAGTCGCCGCAAGGCGTGTTCTTTTCGCGGGACGGGCGGCTGACGATGCAGCCGGATGGGCAACTTGCGTCCGTCGCCGGGCATCCGGTCCTCGATGGTGGAGGCGGACCTGTCATCGTCGATCCTCAAGGCGGCCCGCTCACGATTGGCCGGGATGGAAGCATCCTGCAAAACGGTGCCCGCCGCGGCGTGTTGGGTCTCTTTGCAATTGACTTGCGGGACGGATACTCCCGGTTCGAGAATTCGGGCCTGATCCCCGTTCAGGAACCGGAGTTGATGACCTCATTCACGGCCAACGGATTTCTTCAAGGTTACATCGAAGAGTCCAACGTGAATCCCATCAACGAGATGGTGCGCCTCATCGAAGTGACACGGGCGTTCGAGAGTATCTCCGCGTTGTCCGAGCGTGCGCAGGACGCACAAAGAGCGGCGATTCAAGCGCTCGCGTCGCGCTGATAATCCATCATGTCAGGCAACGAGGCATTGGGCGCATTGGCGAGAATAGCCCAAGACTTGCACGGCCCGGATCCGCTGGTTCACATTTATGGGCGCGTGGCGCACATATCCGCCAGCGGGATCGGCGTGACCGGGCTGGCGCGTCACGTGAAGATCGGCGACTTTGTCCATGTCTTGACGGATGGTGGAACCATCATGACCGAGGTCATCAAGATCAATGGCAGCGGGATCACCGTCCTTCCCTTGGGTTCAAACAACGCCATATCCATGGGATGCCGGGCCAGGCCATTGGGAAATCTCAAGGTTAGCCCCGACGAAAGCTGGAAAGGGCGGATCTGCAATGCTCTCGCAGAGCCAATCGACGGCAAATCGCATCTCCGCCCCGGACCCAACCCGGTAAACTTGCTGGCGGCCCCACCCAAGGCGATGCTGCGCGGCCTGATCAACGAAAGAGTTACGACCGGCGTTAGGGCGATCGATTTGTTCACGCCGCTTTGTTACGGGCAGCGCATCGGCATCTTCGCAGGCTCGGGTGTGGGAAAGTCCACGCTGCTCGCTATGATGAGCAGGTCGGATGGTTTCGATACCGCGATCGTGGCGCTTGTCGGCGAGCGTGGGCGCGAAGTGAAGGAGTTCGTTCACGATGTTCTCGGCGATGGGCTGAAAAAATCCATCGTCGTCGTCGCAACCTCCGACGAACCCCCAGTGATGAGACGCACAGCGGCTCTTCTTGCCACGTCGCTCGCGGAGTATTTTCGGGATCGAGGCGAAAAGGTTCTCCTCGTCATGGACTCGCTCACCCGTTACGCACAGGCTTGCCGGGAGATTTCCCTAGCCGCGGGAGAGCCTCCTGTTGCGCGCGGTTATCCGCCGAGCGTCTTCAGCGAACTACCGCTGCTCCTAGAACGCGCAGGTCCCGGGGCTTCCGGCAACGGAGCCATCACCGGAGTTTATACCGTCCTGGTGGACGGCGACGACCACAACGATCCAGTCGCCGACACCGTGAGAGGTACGCTGGATGGGCACATTGTACTCGACCGCCAGATTGCGGCGGGCGGCCGCTATCCGGCGATCGATCTTCTGTTGTCTATATCCCGGCTGGCGCAGAAAGCCTGGACGCCTTCGGAGGCGGCAACCGTTTCAAAGTGGCGGAAGCTTCTCATGCGATTCGAGGACTCACGAGATCTGCGAGCATTGGGAGGTTATGTGCGCGGCGGCGATAGCGAACTCGACGAAGCCATCGCTCTGGTCCCGCAACTGTACGCCGCGCTCCAGCAGTCTCCGGGTGATCCCGTCAATGGAAATTTCGGCCCGCCAATAATCCCGCTTAAACAGCTGTCAAACTGATTCGCCGGGCATGGGAGCTTCGCGCGGCACAAATGGAGGGGGCCGCACCATCGATACATGACTGCGGCCCCTTCAAGGCAATATCGTCTCCGGGCGATCTATCGATCGCACTTTCGTTAGGCGGCCATCGCCGCTCTTCTCGTCAACTGATACCCAAGGAATCGCTGAGTATTAATCGGGTCATAGCCCAGATACGATCTCAGTTTCTTCCGCAACTTGCTGATGTGGCTTTCAACCACGCTTTCCTCGACCTCTTCGTCGAGTATGCCGTAAACGGCGTTGAAGATCTGTTCGCGGGTCACTCGGCGATTCTTACAGACCGCTAGGTACTCAAGAATGCGAAGCTCGCGCCGGGGGAACTTCACCGTCTGTCCGGCGATCTCGAGATCGCGGCCATATCCATAGACAACGAGGCCATCTTCGCTCCACAACGCCTCCTTAGACGTGCTTTCGCGGCGCCAGATTGCCGAGAGACGGGCGATGATTTCACGCGCGTGCACCGGCTTCCGCACGACGTCATCGACGCCTGCCGCGAACAAGCGGAGTGTCGCATCGAGGCCCGAAGCCTCGCTGAGCGCGATGATCGGCACCTTGCCCAGCCTGCGAAGTTTCTGCGCGACGAGTTCGCGGCCTTCGCAGTCGCCAAGAAGCACTCCTTCGACCGCCAGAAAGTCGGACTCGGAGACCGACTGAAGCCATTTCAGCATGTCGTGCGCGGGGAAGGTCACCGTCGAGTAGCCTTCCCGGGTCATCGCGGCGGCAAACGCTTCACAGACTTCCGGCCGGTGGTCGGCAACGAGAATCATCTCCGTACTCCTCAGGAATCCAAGCTGTCTATGCATTTCGCATATGCATTGAAATACTTCCGACATCATTAAAACAACGTAAAATATCTTAAATATCACAGTATTATCTAAGATCATACATCTACATTAAATGCATATTACTTAACCAAGTTAAACCGTCTTCAGTCGGATGAGAAATCTGCATGCAAATATGAATCTGGATCAAGTCGAACCATTTCACCTAGGTTCAGACAACCGCGCCGTCAGCTGGAAACGTCCCAATCCCATCGTCATTCCTGCGAAAGCGGGAAGCTCACTGCGAATTCAGGAAGTTGCCACCCGCCTTCGTGTGCATGGCGGAATGCATTGTTTTTGCCTGATGATCCGATGCACTGGATGGTGGCGCCAACGAAGCAGAGACAATATTAGCCGGTCCAGCGCACGCGCGGCAGCGGCGGTTCGAAGCGCGGATGGCCGCGGGCCTTGAGAAGCCGAGAGACTAAAAAGTTTACGCGATCGCGGCCTGCATCTGAAGTTCTGGCCAGCATCTCAACACAACGAAAGCGTCGGAATTCGGCATGAAGTGCCAATCAACGCCTGCAGTAGCGGGCAACGATGCGATGGCAAAGCTGCCAGGCCTGCCGGTTCAAAGAGTTCTCTGGAACAGAATCTACCGGGCCATTCCACATTTTGACATGCCATTCATCGGCGGTGAACCCGAGAAGCCTGCGGACTTTACCGATTCTCGCGCCACCGCTTTCCTGAAGAAGGATGCATGTTGTGTTGGGGATTGGCGGGAAATGGGGATTGACGAGAACCATATCGCCGCGCTCCAGCTCTGGAGACATCAAATCGTCGGCTACAAACAGTGCGTAACCATCGCGGACATTCTCAAGCAACGGTGGCCGGTCCATGAAGTCGACTGGTTCAACGGAAATCTCCACGGACATTGAGACCGGAGGCATTTCCTTGGCAGCCAGGATCGGCAGTTCGCTTGCAGACTTCACCACGTAAGACGGGTTTTGCTTGGGCCGGTCAGCGTTTCCGAATCGAGGATCCAACTCTCTGACGGTGCAGCCAAGCGCGGCCGCGATTTCCGGCATGAACTTGGTAGAACCGACTTTGCCATTCTCCAGTGCATTGATGAGCTGCTGGCTCACGCCGGCGCTTTCCGCCAACTCCGCCTGAGAGTAGCTCTTGGCCGAGCGTCTGACTTTGATGTTCTCAGCCAGTCCCATGACACATGGACCAACAACAATTGACAAACATCATAACCATGGTAGAGTCTCTCCTCACGTAATGCGAGGTTGATCGAATGCGCATACGCGAAGGACAATCAGCAAGCGGCGTCGGTAGTGTTAGTATAAATCCCTGAAAAATCTGAGATAATCGGCGACGACGGCAAACTACGCTTCATGACCATCCTCCCACCAGAGCACAACGATTTGGGGCGCGAATCGCATGCTTGACCATTTTTATAGTTACCGCACGGAACCGAGAGCTGCCGATAGAACTGAGCCTGCTTTGGCCGTAGCATTCATCGGCGACATCGCAACCCGAGTCGGTATCAGCCCTGTTACAATCAGATTTTATGAAAGAGAAGGGCTTATCTCGCCGCACCGAATCGGCAGGTTTCGCGCATACGGGGTGGAACAAGAAACTAGGCTCAACATCATCGTCGAGATGCGGGGCATGGGTCTGTCGATTGCACGCATCAAAGAAGCACTTGAACGCTTCGAGACCGAGTCGGCTTTCGGCGCCAAGGAAAGCTACTGCAACCTTCTGAGGCGCCATTTGGACGAACTCGTCGAGCGTCAGCAGGGTATCGGCCGCGAGATCAAGCTAACGCGCGACAAGCTGTCGATGCTTTCGACCGACGATCTTTCGGATGATGCTTAGACCAAATCAACAAGAGAAGATGTAGTTTTTCGCACACTCCAAGTAGTGTCTCCAGAAAAGTCATGGTTGACACATGCGCTCCTTTCACGGCGGCGTTGGCGATACGGCCAATCTTTAAACCGTTGAGTTGACTGATTTCCTTCTGACCAAGTCCGCGTTGCAACTTAGGGCGCGTCAATTATTCTCTGGTCCAATTTCATTCTTGCAACGTAGACTTATTGTGCAAGACTGCATGGCGGCAACGCTCAACTGTACGACGGCAATGGATCGCGACCTGCGGAAACAGACAAATTTTCAACGAAACTTGCGCCGCGAGTGCGAGGGTTTCGGCACGATTGCCGAATTCTGCCGGACCGCCGAAATCAACCGCCAGCAGTTCAACAA
>JBJXGL010000053.1:0-3852 GCA_046160365.1 Aestuariivirga sp.
CTTCGGCGAAATCGAGTCCGAGCAACGCGGCCATGGCGCCGGTGCCGACAGGCGTTGCGGCCTGCATGGCAAGCCCGCGGGTTTTCAGAAGCCGCGCCGCATCGGCAAGCGAGAACGTGCCCGCCGCCGCAAGCGCCGAGTATTCGCCGAGCGAATGGCCGGCCACGCAGCTTGCGGTGTTCTCGACCGTGATGCCGTGTTCGTTTTCAAGCGCCCGCACCACCGCCAAACTCACCGCCATCAACGCGGGCTGGGCATTTTCGGTGAGTGTGAGATCGGTTTCGGGCCCTTCCCACATCAGCTTCGAGAGATTCTGCCCCAGCGCAGAGTCGACTTCTTCAAAGACCGCGCGCGCGGACGAGAACGTCTCAGCCAGCGCCTTTCCCATGCCAACGCTCTGGCTCCCCTGCCCTGGAAAAACAAATGCAGTTTTCATAAGTCCCCTTTGCGCAATTGCGCCCGCACGAAACATGTGCGGCGGAGAGAGTCAAGGAGCGTCGAGCGGATTGTGTCTTTGGTTTATGCGCTGATCTAGAACACAGTTCGTCAAAAGCTTCAGTAGCAAGCCCAGGAACGAGATCTTGAACAAAACGGTACTCTCCTCCATTCCTGAATCGTGCACCCAGCTCGAACAGTGGCGCAGGTACTAAGAAGACAAGATGCCTCACCAAAAGCTCGGATGGCTAACTGCATTCGAGTTCGCAGAACAACACGTGCCGGTGTAAGCAATGACCACGGGCGGCACGTACTCTGAGGGTTCCGCGCCCTTGGCTGTTGCACAACCAGCCCGACATAGGCAAACATGAGAATTGAACTCTACGAATAGCCGGATCAGAATTTGGGCTGAGATCAATCAACATATGCCAAGCCACAGAATGTATTGAGGAGCGAATGATGGCGGCAAAGGTCTTCATTTCATACTCCCACAAAGACGAAGAACTCAGAAATCAACTTGAAGTCCAACTGGCGATGCTCAAGCGCGAAGGGCTTGTGGAGGTTTGGCATGATCGGAGAATGTTGGCTGGCGATCGACTAGATTGGACAATCGACGAGAACCTGAATTCAGCGGACATCATCCTGTTGCTTCTCAGCCCAGACTTCTTGGCATCCGACTACTGCTATAAGATGGAAAAGGCTACCGCGCTCCAACGTGCACAATCTGGCCAGTCGCGACTAATATCAGTAGTGCTTCGACCATGCGACTGGGAACATACCGATCTTCCCCAATACGTGATGACACCAAAAGACGCGAAGCCGATCACAAAGTGGGCAAACAGCGACGAAGCTTTTTTGAATGTTGTGCAAGAAATCCGACGTGCAATCTCGCAACTACCAAATGCCCCCGCTGCCCAAGCATCCCACGATTGGATCGGTGAAAGTCCACAAGACCAGTTCGCCGAAAGGCCGCGATCATCCAACATGCGGCTAACGAAGGTGTTTACTGATGCTGACGGCGACGCCTTCCTGCACGAGTCCTTCGAATACATGGCGAAGTTCTTCCAAGCGTCGCTTGATGAACTTAAAGCCCGCAACCCCGCCGTCGAAACCCGCTTCCGCCAGATCGATGGAAACCGCTTCACTTGCTCTATCTTTCGTGACGGCAAGAAGGTCACAGCGTGTACTATCTTCTTGGGGGGGATGATTGGCCCGAATGCTATTTCATATTCTCACTCGGAGAATGGCTCGACTAATAGCTTTAACGAGACCTTGAATGTGGAGCATGATCAGCATTCGCTCTTCCTTGAACCACTCGGTTTAAGTCGGAAGGTTGGCAATGAAAGATATGACAAGCTGACTTTTGAAGGCGCGGCGGAGCTCTACTGGGCCATGCTGATTGCTCCGCTGCAGTAGTGAGAGCGCGCCTATGAAATTTCCGGTTCGAAAGTTCAAAGACACCTTGCAAGGGGCTGACCTGAGCCCCTCTGAAGCCATCACTCAATCCGTATGAAACACGTTCTCGATTCGCTTCCACCAGTCGCCCGCAGCGCGTGACTCAAAGGGCACCTGCATCGGGTCGGTGATGTCCCACCATTCCTGCATGCGCGGAGCCTTCTTGATCTTCTCCATGTCGGCGGCGAAGTTCGTGCCGTGGTATTCCCAATAGGCGAAGAGCACGTTTTCCGGCTCCTGCAGGAAGATGGTGTAGTTCCTGATGTTCGCCTCGCGGATCGCGGCCAGGATTTCCGGCCAGACTGCGGCGTGGATGCGCTTGTATTCGGGGATCGCCTCGGGCTTCACCTTGATGACCTGGGCCATGCGCTGCATGTTGCACTCTCTCCATTGACCAGCCGACGTTTCGTGCGGATGATCGCCACAAATCGGGAGGATCGCAATGGGTGAATGGACGAAACGGTTTGGCCTCGAGGGCAAGCGGGCACTGGTGACGGGCGCCACCAAGGGCATCGGCTACGAGACAGCCAAGGTATTGGCGGATGCGGGCGCGGACATCGCCGCGGTGGGCCGCGATGCGGCTGGGCTCAAGGATGTGGAAGCTGCGGTTGCGAAAGTGGGGCGGCGCTGTGTGGCGATCAGTGCTGACATGGCAAGCAAGGATGGACCGGATAAGGCCGCAGCGGCAGCGCTGGCGGCATTCGGCACCATCGACATTCTCGTCAACAACGCGGGCATTGCCCTGCTCGATCCACTGCTCGACGCCACGGTTGACGACTGGGACACGACCATGGCGGTCAATCTCCGCGCACCCTTCCTGCTGGCTCGCGCCCTGGCGCCCGGCATGATCAAGCAGAAGGCCGGCAAGATCATCAACATCTCGTCGCAGGCCGGTGTCGTGGGCCTTGAAGGCCATGGCGCCTATTGCGCGTCCAAGGGCGGGCTCAACATGCTGACCAAGGTGATGACGGTCGAATGGGCGAAGCACAATATCCAGATCAACAGCGTGTGCCCGACCGTGATCCTGACGCCGATGGGCGAGATGGTGTGGGGCAAGCCCGAAAAGGGCGATCCGATGAAGGCGAAGATTCCCGGCGGGCGGTTCGGGAGGCCGGTGGAGGTGGCCGACATGATTCTTTACCTAGCGTCATCGGCTTCGGACATGGTGTGCGGCCAGGATCTGCTGATTGACGGGGGATATACCGCGATCTAGGACTATACAGCCTATATAGGCTTTCAGTGCCCCACATTTGATCCGTGGCCGGTTTTCCGGGGGTGGCCGCTACCCCCCTAGCCGCTTGGAGCTACAAGGCCTGTGGGATGCCTTTCAAGCCCATAGAAGCGAATTCTATTTCTAGATGTATTATCCTAGATGAACGCCGATTGATTGAGGTCAATATGTCGCCCGGCCGCCCGAGATGTCGAAGACGGCACCCGTGGTGAAGGAGCATTCTTCGCTCGCCAGCCAGCAGACAAGGCTTGCCACCTCGTCCACGGTGCCGAAGCGGCCTTTGGGGATTTTCGAGAGCATGAAGTCGATGTGGGTTTGCGGCATCTGGTCGAAAATGGGCGTGCGCACGGCGGCGGGCGTCACCGCGTTGACCGTCACATTGGTTTTGGCAAGTTCCTTGGCCAGCGACTTGGTCATGCCGATTACCGCGGCTTTCGAGGCGGAATAGGCCGACGCGTTCGGATTGCCCTCCTTGCCGGCGATCGACGCGATGTTGACGATGCGGCCGTAGTTCTGCGCCACCATATGCGGCACGACCACGCGGTTGGTGAAGAACGCGCCGTTCAAATTGACCGCGATGGTCTGCAGCCAGCCATCGATGGGGAATTCGGCGAGTGGAACCGTGGGGCCGGTGATGCCGGCGCTGTTGACCAGGATGTCGATGCCGCCCAATTGTTTCAGCGTTGCGGCCATGGCTTTTTCGACGGAGGCGAAATCCGAAATGTCCGTCT
>JBJXGL010000054.1:0-17022 GCA_046160365.1 Aestuariivirga sp.
GCATCTATGTCATGAAGACCGTCGATGCCGACGAGAAGAAGAAAAAAGCCGCATGGTCACTCGCCGCCCATCTCGGCGGCAAGGACATCTCGCTGTGGATGGCCGCCTATCCATCGGGCTTCCAGCCCTACCGCAACAGCCACTTCACCATCGCGGAGTGGGTGAGCGCTGGATACGAAGAAGCCTTCATCAAGAGCTATCTCGACTCGCAGATGAACTCCTACAATCATCCGAACGCTGCGATCGAACCGCGCATTCCAGGCATCTTCCAATATTACTCCGTGGCGGAAGACGAGCTTGCGAAGATCTATGCAGGCCAGGCAACCGCGCAAGCGGGCGCCGACGCCATCGCGGCAGCGTGGGAGAAGCTCACCGATCAGTTGGGCCGCGACAATCAGGTCAAGCTCTACAAGGCTTCGCTTGGCATGTAACTCACTCTGCCCCTCCCCGATTCGCGGGGAGGGGCAGGGGTGAGGTAGTCAAAACATCAACGTTCAATGACCAGCACCGCTTCCACTGGCCGCGACGCAGTTACAGCACTTGTCTCGGACAACCGCCAGCGCACCGGCACGCTTCTGGTCCGAAGCGCGACTGTTGTCTTGCTGGCGCTCGCATTCATGCAGACGCTCTTCTATGCCGGGCTGCTGCCCTTCGGTTTCCCTAACTGGCTTCCAATTCTCGTTGCCTTCGCGCTTTGGGGCGCGGCACTTTCCGCTGGAAACATCATGCGCTACGGCGAGACCGGCTGGCGCGCGCTGTTCATCCTGCCGGCGCTGCTGTTCACGCTGGCGCTTGTCATCTTCCCCACCCTCTTCGGGTTTTATCTCGCATTCACGGACTGGAACCTGTCCTCCGCCACGGGCCGCCAGTTCAACGGCCTCGACAACTTCCGACAGATGTGGGCCGATCCCTATTTCTGGAACGCGCTCGGCAACATGGTCTTCTATGTGGCGACGGTGCTGGTGCAATACGCCATCGCCTTCGGCCTCGCGCTGTTGTTGAACGCCGACATCAAAGGCCGCAAATTTTTCCGAGTGATTTTCCTCCTGCCCTTCATGCTGTCTCCCGTTGCCGTGGGCTGGATGATCGGCAAGTCCATGCTCGAGTATCGCTTTGGCCCGGTCACGCGATTGTTGCGCTGGCTCGGTTGGGATGAACCGACGCTTCTCACCTCTCCATGGTTGGCCAAGATCACTGTCGCGGCGATGGATGCCTGGGTTTGGATCCCCTTCATGGTGATCCTGCTGCTGGCGGGGCTGCAAGCGTTGCCCAAGGAAATTCAGGAAGCGGCAAAGGTCGATGGCGCAACGGGCTGGCAGAACTTCTGGCAGATCACGTTTCCACTCATGCTGCCGGTGAGCGTCACGGCCATCGTGCTCCGCATCATCTTCCAGTTGAAGCTTGCCGACATCGTGATCACCACAACCTCGGGGGGGCCGGGCGGCGCCACCGACACGGTCTCGAGCTTCATCTTCCGCGAATACAAGGACCGTTCCAATGTCGGCTACGGCACGGCGATGGCGGAGGTCTATCTCATTCTTATCATCATCTTCATCGCTCTCTTGCTGAAATTCACCAGCAAATACATGCAGCGGCCGGGCGTATGAGCGAGGGTCTCAAAAAAGCGCTGATCTACACCGCACTCGCCACGTGGACGGTGATTGCGCTGTTCCCGATCTTCTGGACATTCTCGACCACCTTCAAGGTGGCGAAGGATGTGCAGCTCGGAAACATCGTGCCGTGGTGGCAATACACGCCCAATTGGCTGGGGCTTCGTTCGATCGGCCTCTCGCCCGACACGATCTGGAATGACTCAACGCCGCGCGCCGAATTTCTCGCCCGGTTCTGGAATAGCATTCTTGCTTCCGTTGGGGCGTCCCTGTTGGCGTTGATCACCGGCTCCATGGCGGCTTATGGCTTGAGCCGGTTCGAATACAGATGGAAGATCTGGAAGAACAGCGACATTTCGTTTTTCTTCCTCTCGCAGCTCATTCTGCCGCCCGTCGTTCTCGCCATGCCATTCCTCGTGCTCTACAAGGAACTGGCGCTGCTCGACAGTCTTTTCGGCCTGATCATGATCTATGCGCTGATGGTGCTGCCTATTGTGATCTGGATCATGCGCGATCAGTTCAATTCGATTCCGCCCGAGCTTGAGCAGGCGGCACTGGTGGACGGTTGCTCGTCATGGGGCGCGTTCCTCAGGATCGTCGTGCCCATCGCGCTGCCAGGCATGGTGGCGGCGTTCATTCTCTCGGTCATCCTGTGCTGGAATGAATATTTCTTCGCGGCACTTCTGACAAGCACCAAGGCAAAGACCTTGCCCGTGATGGTGGCGAGCCAGACGGGCTCGCAGGGGATTTCCTGGTGGGCCATGGCCGCGATCTCATCCGCCGCCATTCTGCCGCTCATTCTCATCGGCATCTTCCTCGAGAAGTACATCGTCAAAGGTCTTACGGCGGGCGCGGTGAAGTAAATGAACTTCCATTTCGAGTCCAAGCAGGAGCTTCTCGACAAGGCCATCAAATTCTGGAATCCGGGCAAGACGAAGTTCTGGCAGTCCGCCGGAATCGATCTCGTCATCGACAAGCGCGAGGGCTATTTCCTTTACGACATGTCGGGCCGCCGGCTTATCGATCTGCATCTGAATGGCGGCACTTACAATCTGGGCCATCGTCACCCGGAACTTGTGCAGACGCTTAAGGAGGCGCTCGATCACTTCGATATCGGCAATCACTGGTTCCCATCCATTGCGCGAACGGCGCTTGCTGAAGCGCTCATCAACATTTCGCCGGGAATGACATACGCGGTGTTCGCGCCGGGTGGAGCCGAGGCGGTGGACATAGCGTTGAAGTCGGCACGCTACGCCACCAAGCGCCGAAAAATCGTGTCGATCCTCAAAGGCTATCACGGCCATTCGGGCCTGTCGGTCGCAACCGGCGACGATCGGTTCACTAAAATCTTCCTGGCCGACAGACCCGACGAGTTCATCCAGGTCCCCTTCAACGATATCGAAGCGATGGAGATGGCGTTGAAGGGAAACGACGTGGCGGCGCTCATCATGGAGACGATTCCCGCCACATACGGATTCCCCATGCCGAAGCAGGGCTATCTCAACGCCTGCCGCGATCTCTGTTCGAAACATGGCGCCATGTACATCGCCGATGAAGTACAGACCGGCCTCATGCGCACCGGCGAGATGTGGGGCTGGCAGGCTTATGGAGTCCAGCCCGACATCATGGTCACCGCGAAAGGACTCTCCGGCGGGCTCTATCCGATCAGCGCCACGTTGGTGAACGAAAGAGCAGGTGGTTGGCTTAATGAGGATGGCGCGGCACATATCTCGACAACAGGTGGAGCGGAGTTGGGTTGCGTCGTCGCTCACAAGGTAATCGACATGCTGCTCAGGCCGGAGGTTAAGGCCAATGTGGATTTCGTCACGGGCTTCATGCGTGATGCCATGGCGGAGATGATGAAACGCCACGGCGACATCTTCACTGGCGTGCGCCAGAAGGGCGTGATCCTCGGACTCGAGTTCGGCGAAAGCGGAGAAAACGCCGTAGCTGTTTCCCGCGCGCTTTACGAAAATGGCGTTTGGGCCATATTCTCGTCGCTGGACAAACGCGTATTGCAGTGGAAGCCGGGCGTCTTACTTACGGCTGACCTCTGCAAGGAAGTCATGGAGCGCTTCGATGCCGCCATGCCTCGCGCCAGAGAGTTGATGCGTTGACCGGCTTCGATTCGCTTTCCCACGAACAGCAACTGCCGATCCTTCTGGAGTTGGCGGAGCAGGCGGCGCAACTCTATGAATTGCCGCGCGGGCTCTCGGTCGAGCTGATCAATCTCTCGGAGAACGCGACTTACAAGGTTGAGGCAGTTGATGGCCGGCGCTGGGCGCTTCGCATTCATCGCGACGGGTATCACTCGAAAACGGCGATTGCGTCGGAACTTTCTTGGCTGATGGATTTGCGAAATACGGGCGTGGTGACAACTCCCAAGCCGGTGAAGGGCAGGGATGGCGAGATCATCCAAGAGCTCGGGCACAGGTTGATGGCGCGGCCGAGGAACATCGTGCTGTTCGACTGGGAGCCGGGTAGCGAGCCAGGCATTGGCGAGAATCTGTCGGAGCCGTTCGAACTGCTGGGCGAAGTGACGGCGCGGATGCATCTCCACGCAAAGTCGTGGAGGCGGCCATCATGGTTCACGCGGCTGACCTGGGATTTCGAAAGCGCTCTGGGAGATGACAATCCGCATTGGGGACGCTGGCGCGATGGGATGGGCATCGATGCGGCGAAGGAGAATCTCTTTGGCCGGACCGTGGAGTTGATCGGCAGGAGATTGTCAGCCTACGGAACATCGGTGGATCGCTTTGGCCTCATCCATTGCGACCTCAGACTTGCGAACTTGCTGATTGACGGCAAGGCCGTGAAGGTGATCGATTTCGATGACTGCGGCTTTGGCTGGTACATGTATGACGCGGCAACGCCTGTCTCGTTTTACGAGCACGAACCGCAAGTGCCGGACCTGATCGAGAGCTGGAAGGCGGGTTATCGCCGCGTGATCGCGCTTTCGAAGGAAGACGAAGCGGAGATACCGACCTTCGTCATGCTGCGAAGGCTGTTGCTCGTTGCCTGGATCGGCTCGCACAGCGAAACTGACCTCGCCAAGTCCATGGGTTTGCCTTACACCGACGGCACGGCCAGTTTGTGCGAGAATTATCTCAAGAGATTCAGCGGTTTGTAAGAATAATCCTTTTTTGTGAAAATAGCGATTGACACTGTACGGTGCTTCTGCCATATTCGCTCAGGTTCCGGACGTGGGTCCCGAATTCACCTCTCCCCAGCAATAGTCTTGCAAGCTCACGAAGACGACGTGGGGAAGAGTCCGGAGTTCATTAAGCCTGCGCCGGCGCCGGCAAGTGTTCAGGGCCGCCGCGCCACGATAAAGCTGCGGAAGTCGCGCCCCCGGGTGCCATGCTTTTCCTGCGTCAGAATTTCAAAGTTCGCCGCTTCCATGGCGCCACGCAATTCGTCCATCCCGAACATGCCAACGTGTGGCGCTTTGCCGAAAAACTGCGCCACGGGTACGAGCCATTGGATGATGAAGCCGGCATCACGCAAGCAGGGTGTCTTGGAGATGAAGAGGCCGCCAGGCTTGAGGATCTGGTGGACCCGCGAAAGCGAGCGAGGCAGGTCGCGCACCATGTGCAGCGCGTTGAAACCGAAGACCACGTCATAGTCTTCTTCGGGCCATTGCGGATCATCCAACGTGGACTTTCGGAAGGTCACGTTCGTGCAGTTTTGGGTCTTCGCTTTTTCCTGCGCGATGCCGATCATCTTGCCGGATACGTCAGTTGCAACGATCGACTGAACATGTGGCGACAGTCTAAGAGCCGTCGTGCCCGTGCCACAGCCGAACTCAAAGGTGCGGTGAGTTGGTTTCAGATATGAGTTGCTGCGGGACAGCGTTCTCTCATAGCCGCCCACGTCCTTGATCGTATCGGCGGCATACTTCCGGGCCAACCGGTCCCAGAAGATTTCATCAGTGGCAATGGCGCTCATGCTGGTCTCCTTTGCGCCGCCTCCTATCACATGGCATGATATACGGAATTCGGCATTAATGCAGAAAGGATATGCGAAAAACAATGAAGAGGCGCGAGTGGAAAAGGCAGCTCGATTGGAGCCTGGTGCATGCGCTCCACGCCACGGCGGAAAAGGGATCGCTATCAGCCGCGGCAAGGGCGCTGGGACTCACGCAGCCAACGCTTTCGAGGCAGGTGGCGGCACTTGAGGCACAACTGGGCGTTACGCTGTTCGAGCGCGTGGGCAAGCGCCTTGTGCCAACGGAAACTTGCGGTGATTTGCTGGTTCATGTGCGCGCCATGAACGAAGCCGCAGGCGCGTTGGCTCTCGCAGCAACGGGGCGCGCGGTTGAGACCGCGGGCAATGTCAGCATTTCGGCATCCGATGTCTATGCGGCCTATATGCTGCCCGGCATTCTGTCCGTGATCCGCAAGGCCCGTCCGGAGATCACGGTGACGATTGTTGCTTCCAATGCGTTGAGCGACATCCGGCGGCGCGAAGCGGACATCGCAATCCGCCACGTGCGTCCGCGCGAGCCCGAACTCATTGGCAAGCTGCTCTATGAAACGGAAGCGAACTTCTATGCGTCAAAAAAGTGGGTGGCTCGCCATGGCGCGCCCAAGACCGCGAGTGAACTGGCAAAGGCTGAATGGCTGGGGTTTGAAGACACATCGCAATATGCCGCGCATCTGCAGCGGAGGGGTTTCCCCGTCACCGTGGATCAGTTCCGCATCATCTCGGCCAATTCCATTGTGCTGTGGGAAATTCTGAAACGCGGACTGGGAGTGGGAGCCATGCTCAAGGAGATCGCGGAACTGACGCCAGGCGTTGTCCGGCTTCTGCCAGACATGCCGCCCGTCGAGGTTCCCGTTTGGCTGGTGACACACCGCGAATTGCGCACAAGCCCGCGTATCCGCGCGGTGTTCGATGTCCTGGCCACACATCTCAGCGCCGGTTGAGCGCGACGGACCGTTCCGCCGGGAGCGGTCAACGGCAGCCAGACGGCGCTAAGCCTGAGCCAGTGCGTCGAGGCTCTCCGGCAAAATCTGGCCGCCATCGACGATGATGGTCTGCCCCGTGACATAAGCTGCTTCCTTGGACGCGAAATAGAGCGCGGCGTGGCCAATGTCGTCGACGGTTCCGAGTTTCTTGAGCGGGACCGAGTTGGCCATGGACTGCTGGTAGGCCTCGCCCATCTCGATCAGGCCTTCGGTGAGAACGTTGCCCGGCATGACGGCATTGACGGTGATGCCATATTTCGCAAGCTCGATGCAGGCGGTGCGCATGAATCCGAGTTGGCCGGCTTTGGTCGATCCATAGTGCGTCCAGCCGGGAAAACCGGTGACCGGGCCAGTGATCGACGAGGTGATGACGATGCGGCCCTGATCGGATTTCTTGAGATGTGGAACGGCAGCCTGCACCGAAAAGAAGGTGCCCTTCAAGTTGGTGTTCTGCACTTCGTCCCACTGGGCCTCGGTCATCTCCTCGAGACGGGCAGGGGGAAAGATGCCGGCATTGGCGCAAAGCACGTCGAGCCCGCCATTGCGCTTCGCCACTTCGGCCAGCGCCTTTTCGATGGAGGCTTTCGATGTCACGTCGCCCGCGACGCCAAAAGCGCCATGGCCGATCTCCTTGGCGGCATTATTCGCCGCGTCACCATGGCGGGCGATGATGCCAACCTTTGCGCCAGCTTGCGCGAACACGCGGGCGATGCCCTTGCCGATGCCTTTTGAGCCGCCGGTCACGGCAACGGAGCGGTCTCTGAGCGATTGCGTCATGCGTCTTGTCCTCCCTCTGTGGCGCGCGCGCGGCGCAAGGCGATGATGATGGCGTAACCGCCGAGCAGCAACACGATTGCGCCGGCTGTCGAGATGGTGCCGAGGACCGGAACACCGGGCGTGTAGCCGGCCACCATCTTGGCGTAGAGATATTCGGGAACCGTAGTGTCGGCGCCGGTGGTGTAAAGCGAAAGCGGAAAGTTGCCCCAGCTCAGCAGGAAGGCGAAGAGCGCACCGGAGAAGAGTCCGGGGAAGAGCACCGGCAGCGTTACTTCCTTCAACACCTGCCAGCGCGAGGCGCCAAGATCGTAAGCCGCTTCCTCAAGTGCTGGATCGAAGCTGTAGACCTGAATGGAAATCACCAACGTTACCACGGGCACGATCCAAACGAGATGGGCGAACACGGCAGTCTTCCACGACAATGGCAGGCCCAGAGTGTTGAACCACAGGAGCAGCGCCAGTCCGAGTACGGATTGCGGGAAGAAGATCGGAAGCAGAATGATCTTCTGATACAGCGAGCGGCCCTTCCAATCATAGCGGGCAAACGCCAGCGCGCCGAAGAAAGCGAGGACAACGGCGATGACGGTCACCATGAGCGCGATGGAGATGGACGTCGAAAGAAGCTGCCTGATTTCGATCGAGTTCAACGTCTTTTGCCACCAGTCGAGCCCCCACTTGGCGATGGGAAACTGGAAATACCGGCTGGCCGTAAGCGACGCCAGAACGATGCAGATGGTTGGAATATAGACGAAGACGATCACGCCAAGTGACCAGACGGTGATGAGCGAATGGCGAAGGCGGATGGCGCGGTTCTCCATCGTTTACCTCCGCCCCAGGAGAACATCGAGATCGAAGCGGCGCAGGACGGGGATCACGAGTGTTCCGACAACGAGCATGAGCAGAACGGAAAGGGCGGCGCCCAGCGGCCAGTTCTGCGCATAGGTGAAGGCGATCTCGATGTCATGGGTGATCGGGATGATCTGCTGGCCGCCCATGACCTTGGCCTCCGCGATGGCTCCGACGGCGAGAACGAAAGTAAGAAGACAGCCGATCAGAACGCCGGGCATCGACAAAGGCAGCTCGACTTCCCGGAACACCTGCCAACGCGACGCGCCGAGATCGGTCGCGGCATCGCGCGTGTCCTGTGGCACCATGCTGATGCCGAGCGTCATGGGGAACAGCATGAATGGCAGATAAACGTAGACCATGCCGAGAATGATCGCCGGCAGCGTGAACAGCATGCTTTCTGCCTCGATGCCGAACATCGACTTAAGCGAGCCCAGCAGCACGCCGTTCTTGATAAGAAACAGCACCCAGCCGTACAGGCGGATGTTTTCGGAGACGAACAGCGGAATGGTGAAGAGGAGCGTCAGCAAGGTCGACCAGCGGCCGAATACGCGCACGAGACCATAAGCTACCGGATAGGCGATGAGGGCGAGCAGCACAACGGTGAGTGCTGCAAGCGCCAACGACCAAAGGAAGGAGATGTAGTTAGTGCCTTCGAAGATCGCGGCGTAGTTTTCGAGCGTTGGCGTCCCGGCAAATCCGAAAGACCGCGGCGGCATAAAACTGAACCAGGTGACCGCGATCAACGGCGCGGCAAATCCAATGAGAAGGAAGATGATGACTGGGAGCGCGGAGCGGAATCCTGCCGGCATGGATCAGTCCGTCACCAGAATTGCATCCTTGGCGTCCCAACCGATGATGACTTTGTCATCGAGCTTGCCGGTGAAGGGCTGCTGCCTGAGTTTCTCGACCACGAAAACGCTCCCGCCGACGCGGACCTGATACTGAATGCGCGAACCCAACGCATATTCATTGTAGAGCCGGCCTTCGAGTGCGTTGTCGGCCTCCGAGCGCTTGCCGAGAAATCGCAGGTATTCGGGGCGCACGACAAGATGACCGCTTGAAAACCCATCCGGCATCGCCGGTGGTTCAAACTCTTCACCGTTTTCCGAGGCGCGAAGCTTGCCCTTGGTTCCGGTCGAAACGGCTATCACGTTCACGTCGCCCACAAACTCCGACACGAAGCGTGTCTTTGGCGCAGTATAGATCTCGTGCGGCGTGCCTACCTGCACCAGCTTTCCGGCGCGCATAACGCCGATGCGGTCGCTCATCACCATTGCCTCTTCCAGCGAATGGGTGATGTAGACGAAGGTCTTCTTCGTCTCGCGATGAATGTCCTTGAGCTCCTTTTCGAGCGTCTTGCGCAGTTTGTAGTCAATGGCCGAGAGCGGCTCGTCGAAGAACAAGATCTGGGGATCGTAAGCGAGCGCGCGTGCCAGCGCCACGCGCTGACGTTCGCCGCCGGAGCACTTCATAACGTTTTTCGAGTAGTAGTTCTCGGGCAGGCGGAGCAATGCCATGAGTTGCAGCGCGCGGGACTTGCGTTTGTCTTGAGACTCGCCCCGTATCTTGAGCGGAAACTCGATGTTCTGCCCTACTGTCCTGTGCGGGAAGAGGGCGAGCGACTGAAACACCATACAGGTGGGCCGCTTGTTCGGTGGCAGATCGTTGATGCGCTCGCCACGAAGGAGAATATCGCCGCCCGTCGGCTGATCCATGCCGGCGAGCATGCGCAGCAGCGTGGTTTTGCCCGAACCCGAGGGGCCGACGATGGTGAAGAATTCGCCTTCCGCAATGTCGATATCGACGTTGTCCACCGCTGCTTGTGTTCCAAACAGCTTCTTGATGGATTTGAGTGAGAGGATCGGTTGAGCGGTAGCCATCGATACGGAGGTACTTTACAAATGCTCAGCCCCCACGACGGATCGCGGGGGCTGAAGGATGCGTTGTCTGTCAGCCGCTTGAGGCTTCGCGCTTGGCGGCGGTCATGATGTCAAGGAGCTTGTCGTAGTCTGGCACGATATCGTACTCGACGCTGCCGGCCATCTCTTCCGCAAGCGAGTCCCACTGAATCGAATCCAGTTGTTCCTTGCTGAAGAGCTTGAAGCAATCCGGATTGCCCATTTGCGTGACCGGGTTGTAGGTACCCTCGGCAAATGCAACGGTATGGGCCATGTCGGGCGCCTGCACATATGCCAGGAAATCTTCCGCAAGCGGCGATCCTTGCGGATTGTTGACCACAGACGTGATCTCGATCCAGGCGATGCCGCCCTTGCCGCCGGCGAGCGGGCCGGATTTCGGCGTGATGCCGCGGATTTCCGGATGGCCGTCGGCGCGCGCGGGCGAGGCCGAGTAGGTTCCGCCCGTGAGATGGAAATCGATCTCGCCCGCGACGAGAGACTGGTTCATCGTGGCAATATCGCCGACAAGCTTGGCGCCCTTGAAGACGCGCTTTGCTGCTTCGGTGAACTTCGCCACTTCCTCGTCACTATGCGTTTTGAACGGATCGAAGCCGGCGATGCAGCAAATGCAAAACACGTTCCAGTCGTCCGATTCGAGGATGCCATATTTCTTGTCATTCGCTGCATCGTTCCAGAGATTCCAGCCCTGGTCCTCCGCCGTCGCGCGGCTCACCTTATTGGTGTTCACGACGAAACTGTAGGGCCCGAAGCGCTGCGCCATGCCGATCAACTGCTCGCCTGTGTCGTCCATCGCCCATTTGTAGGGCGCCTTGAATTCCGGCATCATGGCGTTGAAGAAGGGCTCGAACTTGGCGCGGTCGAGAGGCTTGATGAGCTTCTCGGGCAGCATGATCTTGCGTGCCCAGGGATTGTTGACGTTGATCAGATCCCAGATGTTGGTCTCGCCGGCGCGCAGGCGGTTGATCATGGTGGGATCGTTGGTGAGGCTCTCGGCCTTCACGGTGGCGCCGCGCGAAGAGCGGAACGGGTCCAGCACCTGGGCGGAGTTGTAACCCTCCCAGCACAGGATGTTCAGCTCCTTCTCGCGCGCCGCGTGCGCGCCTGAAACGCCCGCCACGCCCGCGCCGGCGAACGCGGCTGCCCATAGGGCAGATTGCTGCATGAAGTTGCGCCGGGAAACTGGGGTATTTGTCATGTCGCTCTCCCTGTCCAATACTGCGTGAGTTTGGCCGTGCCGCAGTGCGGTCATTCAGCCTCATTTTCCCGCCGCCGTAAAGGGGAATGGCGGCGGTCAAAGTCAGCGGGTTACGATTTCGCGGAGTTCGCGCGACGACATTACGTGACAGTAGATCATGTTGATGATCTCGAGTTCCTTGCGATGCAGCTCTTCTGTTGCGGCAGCGCAGCAGTCTTCCAGCACGATTACTTGATAGCTCTCGTCGGCCAAGCTTCTGACGGTGGACGAGATGCACTGGTCCGTGAAGATGCCTGCACAGATCACAGCCTTGATGCCCAGATTGTGCAGGATCAGACGCAGATTCGTGCCGGTGAGAGCCGAGTCCGTTGTCTTTGTCACCACAATCTCATCGCCCACGGGCTGAAGTTCCGGCACGAGTTGCGATGGCATGTCATTCTTCGGCAGCAGGAGATTGTTCCATCCTGGCATCTTCTGCGAGAGCGAGCGGTCGCGGCCGTCGATCGTGTGGCAAGCGATGCGTGCGAACAGGCATTCGATGCCATGCGCGCGTGCAAACCCCAACATCGCGGCAGTCTGGGGAATGACCGAGTTCCGCATGCGCTCGTGGAACGGAGTCCAGAGGTCAAATCGTTCCTGTTCGGCGGCGGGAAGGGAGGCGCGGTCGGGGCGCTCCAGATAAGTGTTCTGTATGTCGATGATCAGAAGAGCGGTCTCCTTGGGATTGATGACCGGATCATCGGGCTCGGGCGCGCCGAGATAATAAAGAGAGCGGAAATGTGTCTTCCAGTTCATTCAGTATCTCTTCTTGAACAGTCCGCGTGTTTCGTAGATTTCGGCTGCTTCTTCAATGAAGGCCGCGATCTTCTCTGCCTTGAAAGCGCCGCGCATTCGTTGAGCGGCTTCGAGCAATTGCTGCTTGTTTGCGGCGCGGCCTGGGCGCAGCAACTCATAGACCGCCATGATCTCGTCCTGCGGCACATCGACGAGTTCGGCAGCGCGCTCGAAATTCTGTGCAAGGCGCGGACGGCCGCCGCTGCGCGCCACATCGGCTTGGGCCTGCAAGGCCTGAGGCGTGATGCGCAGGTCTTCGATGGTGACATGGCCGCCAGCAACTGCTTCCAAAGTCAGTTCCGCAAGCGCCTTGCCGCGCTTGCCCTTGACTTCAGCGGTGCGTTTCTCGGCCAGAGGATAGTCTTCGCGCGAGTAAGTCATGCCGGCAACACCGTGTTCATTTGAAAACGACCTCGATTTCGCGCGGGGGTGCGCCTTCTTTGGTGAGATTGGTTTCTATGGCGTAAATGATGGCGGTGCGGGCGTGATAGCGCGCGCCCATGGCTTCGCCGCGCGTGGGCACGACAATGGGATCGGGCATTTCACCCAGAGCATAGGCCGCCGCGTTTGCGCCCATGCCGCGATAATGCGCGAGTTTGGTGATCGGTGCGTTGGAAAAGAGTTCGAGATTGTGGTGGGGCAGGCGGTCCTTCTGGTGGATGACTGCGGTGCCTTTGGCTTGAATGCCGATTCCGATTCCGGAGCCGGAAAGTTTGGCGGCCGAAAGCCCCAGGAACGACGTGTCCGCCGTGTGCATGAAGCGCACGATCCGTGGAGTGAGCCCGCTTTTGCGGATTGCGTCCATCATGGCTTTCAAAACTTCGGAGAGAGGATGGCCGCCGGTGGTTTGGAAAAGCTTGAGGCCAAAAGCCGGGCTGATGCCGATCACCACATCTTTCTTATCGACGCTGGCGTGCGCCTCGCCAAGATCGCGATACTGGATGTTCCGGGCTTCGGCGCCAGCGTGTTGTGCCTCGGAGCGCAGCACTTCCTTCTGGTCCAGCACATCGCGAATGCCGATGACTTCGCGGCGGCGGCCGCTAGAAAGCCGGTAACCCGATCCGGGGCCGGCATAGTCGTTGGGATCGTTGACGGCGCTTAGGACTTTGCCATTGCGGACCACCGCGGAGGTTTGCAGATAATCGCCTGACACGCGGAGCTTCACCACATTGAGCAGGTTCCCGGCTTCCTCGCGAAAGCCGCGTTGGGCCAGCGCCTTGATCACGTCGATGACCGTGATGCCACGAGCCTTGATCGCTTCGCTAATGGCGGATACTTCGCGGGGCGAGTAGCTCGCTGTGTCGTCGGAGCCGGACGCGACGACAACGCTGGCTTTCATCGCTTCGGTTGCTGTCGACAATCCCAGCTCGTCGTAGACGGCGGAAAGCGCGTCGACGGCGCGGCGGCGCACATCCAGCGCTTGGCCTTCCGTGATCGGAGTCAATCCGCCATCGGCCTCGAAGTCGCGCTGCAGCACCAAATAGTCCTCCAGCTCCTCGCCATTGATGAGCGAGGGATTGAAGGAGTTGTCGTAGGCGAGGATCGAACCCATGCCCGAGCAAATGAGATCGGAGCCGCTGATGAGATAGGGCAGGATCTTCGCACCGACGCGGATTTCCGATTCGGTGGGCCGCGCGTCATTGCCCGAGGCGCATTCGAGATCGAGCCAGACGGCCAAGAGATTCTCCGCCATCAGCTCGCGCATGCCGCCGGGAACGCTGGCGGTGACGGGCGCGCCATCGATGCCGCCGTTCTGCGTGCCCTGAACGCCCATGCCGCGCTGCATGCAGAGGCAGCGGGCTTCGAGATAGAGCAGCGACTTCGACTCGTGATGGCCCATGAGAAGCTCGGAGCCGGCGCCGCTGGTGCAGCGCATTTTGATGCCGCGCGAGGCATAGGCCGCCGCGAGAAACGCCTTGGACCAGGGCGTGTCGTCGCCATCGACAAAAGATTTTTCCGTGCCATAGACGGAAACGGTCTCGGCATAGGAGGTGAAGCCCGCCATGCCGATCTGCAGTTCCTCCGCTTCCTCGCTGGAACATTGAAAGAGCGTACCCCAGCGGCCAATCGCGGCGCCCACAGCGCAGGCCACCGCGTTCGACCAGGCATTGCGCGCCACGCGCATTGTGGTCTCGACTTCGTCGAAGCCCAGCGCCACGGCGGTTGCCGCGTCGGCGGCCAGTTGCAACGGATCGTCCTTGGCGTTGGTGACATGGCCCTGATTGCCGGGCGTCTTGCGGGCGCGCATCTTGGAATAGGCAAAAGCAATTTCGAGCGCGCTGAGCCGCGAGACGACATCGGCGAGCTTGGCGGGCGTCAGTCCGTGGGCGAGGCGCGTGAGTTTCTCGCGCGGCACATGCATGTCGACCAGCATACGCGCCAGTTCGCCAGACTCCATCGCCATGGCTTCTGGCGCTACTTGTGGATCGAGATGGTAAGTGGCGATGAAGCGGTCGATCATGTCGAAGTCGTGCTCAAGCACGCCATCGAGACTGATGACGCGGCCACCATTGATCTCAAGCCCCGGCTTCGGATCGGCCGGAGAGGTGAAAGCCGCGAAGCCGTTTTTCCAATCTTCCACCGCGAACTTGTCGAGACGAAGCGGCCGGTTGTCCCAGTCGGCAAATCTCTTCCAGCGATTGGGCGTATCGTTCATCGTGTCAGGCTATGGCGAAAACCGCGCCCTTGCAATGTGGGGTGCGGCAGCCTTTGATGGCGCCATGAAAACCGCGGAACTCTGGATCAGATCGCAGCACCGCTTGGGCGAGTCGATCATCTGGCATGCGGCCAGCCGCAAGCTCATGTGGGTGGACTTGCTCGATCCGGCGCTCTTCCTACGCGACCCCAAGACGGACAAAACGGCGCGCCATGCGCTGCCCCTTCCGCCGCCCATCGGATCGATTGCGGCAACAACCGATCCCAAGCGCCTGATCATCGCTCATCGCGATGGTCTATCGCTTCTGCGCCTCGATACGATTGAACTGGAGGGTTTCTGCGATCCGGAGGGAGGCCGCGACGCCATCATCTACAACGACATCAAGGCAGACCGCTGGGGCAGGTTGTGGGTGGGAACGTCGCATGCGAAAGAACAAGAACCGCGCGGCGCGCTCTGGTGCGTGAAAGACCGCAAGACATGGGCGCTAGGCGATGCAGGCTTTGCGGTCGCCAATGGGCCCGCTTTTTCGCGCGATGGGCATACGCTCTACTTCAATGATAGCGCCGGCCGCATGACTTTTGCCTATGAAATCGACGGCGGAAGCCTGTTGCCGCGCGGCCGGCGGCTTCTGCGGCACTTCGCAGAAGAAGAAGGCATGCCGGATGGCCTGGTGGTTGATTCCGGCGGAAACATCTGGTGCGCCCAGTGGAATGGCGCGGCGCTCATTTGCCTGACTGAGTCCGGAGACGTGCTCCAGCGCGCCGAAATTGCCGCATACAATGTCACCACTCTATGCTTTGGCGGTGACGAACTGCGCGATGTCTATGTCACCACCGCAACCGATGGCGCGAGTGCCGCAATGATGGAGCGCTACCCTCAGACCGGCAGCCTGTTCAAGCTCCGCGCCAGTGTTCCTGGCTTACTGGAGTCCCTGTTCGAGATTTAGGAGAGGATTGCACCGTCGCGCCGAACGCAGCCGCACACGACACAGCCCGCCGCGCAGGGCAAGGATTTGCCGACGCGCCCATGATGCGTGGGAACGACAAATTAAAGAGAACAACGGGTTGTAAGGCGTCATGTGCGCACCGTATTCAGTAGGCAGAGTGGGTAGCGTGAATTCTAATAGGAATTCCCGGACGTGGAGCATTGGGAGTCCACATCTCGTGGACATATTGCAGCCCGGATTTCAATCCGGCCACATTTCAGTTCATCGGGACACTGCAAGTAGCTTTTCGAAACCCGGTCCAACGGTGCGTCAATAAGCGCTTGGCACGCGGCGCTGCGGCCAGAGCCGCTGGTTCCCGCATCTCCATCCACAGCAATTGCCGCGCCTGATGAGTGGAAGCCTGCATAATGGTTGAACCGCGGTCAAGAAATGCACCCGCCTCTGCAGGATAGGCTGCCGCAACATCATCGGGAAGTGGCTGTTCATAGTCGATCATCGGAAGGGCAATGCCCCCCGATGATTCACTGGGTAGCGGTCGTCTGCAACACGCTGCCTTCCGGAGTCACCGCCGAGAGCTTGACGTTGGACTTTCCCATGTCGAGAACAGCGATGCAGGCAGCAGGATCGCTCATGTGGATGCCGCCCAAGCGGCCAGCTCAGCATTCAATGAACTGAAATTCGGCGCAGCAACGACCAGCCAGCGTGCATTGCCCCTGTCTGGCCTTCCGCCCATCAGCTCATCCAATTGCCGCCATCAACATTCAGCGTCTGGGCCACGATATAGTCGCTATCGGAGCTTGCGAGGAAGACTGCCGCACCCGTGATGTCCTCGGGCTGGCCCATCCGCCCATATGGTACCGCTTCACCTACGAGGCGCTTCTTTTCACCGAGCGGTCTGTTCTCATACTTCGCAAATAGCGCGTCGACCTGGTCCCACATCGGCGTATCGATCACTCCAGGCGCGATCGCATTGACATTGATGCGATGTTTGATGAGTTCCAATGCCACACTCTGCGTAATGCTGATGACCGCAGCCTTCGTTGCGCAATAGACGGCAACCCGCGCCTCGCCACGCCGCCCAGCCTGACTGGAGAAATTGATGATCTTACCGCCCTTACCAGCCGCAATCATTTGCGCGGCAATAACCTGCGTTACAAACAGCAGGCCGCGCACGTTGATGTCGAACTGTCTATCGAAATGCTCCTCTGTGATTTCCGATAGAGGTGCCATGCCGAAGATTGCGGCACCATTCACCAGGATATCGGG
>JBJXGL010000055.1:0-7208 GCA_046160365.1 Aestuariivirga sp.
ATCTCAAGCAGACCGAACGCTCGATCGACGAGCCGGTGCCTTCCGCCGCCGTCGACAAGGCGGTGTTCGTCAAGGTCGAGGGCTGGGACATTCCCCAGGAGCTGCGCGTCCTCGCCCAGGTGGCGCCGAAGGACGCGCCCATCGTCGCCGGTTCGGTCGGCGGCATCGACGAGATCGAGCATCGCATCCTGACGCCGGCGATCCGCTCGATCGTGCGCAACGTGGCGGGCTCGCATATCCGCCTGCCGGTCATCGAGGACGGCAAGATCGTGCGCTACGAAACGCGCCAGACCCGGGTCCTCGACCTGATCGAGAACCGCGACGCGCTGGAAGACACGATCGAGGCGGTGATCAAGACCGAGGCGCTGAAAGCCGGCGTCGAGATCAAGGAAATCCGCCTGGGCGAGCCGGCCATCCCGCCGGAAATCCTGCTCGCCCGCCTGCGCCAGCAATTGGCCGATCAGTTGAGCCTCACCTATGAGCGCGAAACGGCGGCGCAGAAGAAGCGCATCGAGACGGAGCAGGCGCGCGCCACGGCGAACGAGCAGCCGCGCCTGGTCGAGGCGCAGATCGCCGTGCAAGTGGCGAACCAGCGCGAGGCCGAACGCGCCGCGCTTGGCCGCGCCGAGCGGCAGTATCTCGAGGAGATCGCGCGCGGCCAGCGGGCCCAGGCCGATGTCCTGGGCCAGGACCGCGTCGCTCTGCTCCAGGGCCTCGAGAAAGTCCTGAGCTCGCTCGAACGCGAGCCGCAACTCGTGGCGCTGGTCGGCAAGCTGGTGCCGACGACAGTGGTCAACGGCAACGGCCTCGAAGGCGCGGCGGCCATCCTGGGCAACGCGCTGGGCGGGCAGAAGGGCATGCCGTAGGCGGCGGGAACAAATCGACGGGCTCGCGGATGGGCGGCGCGCCGCCGAGGTCTCGGCTTCGTTGAGGCGGTCTCCCGCCAGTCCATCGGACATGCTATAGGCCTGCGCGAGCGCTTGCCGCTCCAGTCTGGCGACATCCTGCGGAGCCCAAATGTCAAAACCGGTCATTTTCACCATTTCCGCGGCCTGGGACGACGAGGCAGCGGTCTGGAGCGGGCATTGTGACGACATTCCCGCCGCCGCCGACGCACCTACCCTCGATGCGCTTCTCTCCAAGATTTCCGCGATGGCGCTCGATCTGCTGCCCGACAATCACCCGGACATCGATCCCGCATCGCTCTTCCTTCAGATCACCGCGCTGCGCGAAGCCGAGCCCGCGGCCGCCTGAATGGCCCCGCAGTTCGATCGCCCGCTGCGCGATCTGCTGCGCGCCGCCGGCTGCACGCTCATCAGGCAAGGCAAGGGCAGCCACGAAATCTGGCACAGCCCTATCACCGGGCGAAACTTCCCCGTACCCATCGGCATTCCGAGCCGCCACACCGCCAATGCCATCCTGCGACAGGCGGGGTTGCCGAAGCAGTTCTGAGGCAGAACAGTCCGCCATCTTCCCGAACCCCGTCGGTTCGCCTAACTTGCCGCCGCATGGGGCAGACGGTCGAGCAATTCATCGCGCATTGGCAAGGGGCGAGCGGCGGCGAGCGCTCGCAGTCGCAATCGTTTCTCGCCGGCCTGTGCCGCGCTCTCGGGCTCGACGAGCCCAAGGACGGCGACTACAAATTCGAGTATCCGGTGCCGGGCGATCGCGGCACCGACTTCATCGACCTCTACCGGCGCGGCTCCTTCGTGCTCGAGGCCAAGCAGTCGCGCGCCAAGGGCGGCAGGAAGGCCGTGCCGGGGCAAGGCGATCTGCTCGCCACGGACGACACGCCCGGCCGCCCAAGTGCTCGTGGCAATTTCGATGTGTTGATGATGAACGCCCGCCAGCAGGCGGAGAACTACGCGCGCCATCTGCCGTCGTCGCATGAATGGCCGCCCTTTCTCATCGTCTGCGATGTCGGCAACTGCTTCGAGCTCTATGCCGATTTCCATGGCACTGGCCGCCACTACACCCAATTCCCGGACCGGCAGGGCTTCCGCATTTTCCTCGACGATCTGCGCAAGCCTGAAACGCAGGATCTCTTCGTCAAGCTGTGGAGCGATCCGCACGCGCTCGACCCCACCAAGCGCGCCGCCAAGGCGACGCGCGAGATCGCCGAGCGGCTCGCCGCCGTGTCGAAGCGCCTCGAAGCGAAGAAGCATCCGGCGGAGGAAGTGGCGCTGTTCCTCATGCGCTGCATCTTCACCATGTTCGCGGAGGACACCGAGCTCATCCCGAAGGGAAAATTCACGGCCCTCCTCGACGATTGCGTGCAGGACCCGCAGGCCTTCGTGCCGCTCGTCACCGAGCTCTGGCGGCAGATGAATTCCGGCGGCTATTCCGTCTCCATCAAGGCGCATGTGCGCGAGTTCAACGGCAATCTCTTCGCCGATGCCCGCGTGTTTCCGATGGGGCGCGAGGACATCGGCGAATTGAAGGAGGCGGCGGGCAAGGATTGGCGCGAGGTGGACCCCTCGATCTTCGGCACGCTCCTCGAACAGGCGCTCGATCCGGCCGAGCGCTCGCGGCTTGGCGCGCACTACACGCCGCGCGCCTATGTCGAGCGGCTGGTCATCGCCACCATCATCGAGCCGTTGCGTGAGAAATGGAACAATGTGCAAGGCTCGCTCGAACTCGATCCCAAGGACGCTCTGGCGCGCGTCGTCGCGTTCCATCGCGAACTCTGCGCCTTGCGCATTCTCGATCCGGCCTGCGGCACGGGGAACTTTCTCTATGTGTCGCTCGAACTCCTGAAACGGCTCGAAGGCGAAGTGCTCGACATGATCGAGCGCCTGGGCGGCCAGGAGGCACTCAGACTCGAAACCTTCACCATCGATCCGCACCAGTTCCTCGGCCTCGAAGTCAACCCGCGCGCCGCCGCCATCGCCGAGCTCGTGCTGTGGATCGGCTATCTGCGCTGGCACTTGCGGACCAAAGGCGAGGCCCCGCCGGAACCGATCCTGCGCGAGTTCAAGAACATCGAAAAGAAGGACGCCGTGCTGGCGCATGACGGCTTCGACGCCAAGGGCGACTACATCAATCCGCGCAGGCCGGAATGGCCGGAAGCGGATTACATCGTCGGTAATCCACCCTTTGTCGGAAACAAGCGAATGCGAGACCAATTAGGTGGGCATTACTTGGAAGCGCTTTGGGACGCTCATACACACGTCCCGCAATCAGCCGACTTCGTTATGTTCTGGTGGGATCGGGCGGCTGAGGTTCTAACGCGGCAGAATTCCATCTTGCGTCGGTTTGGTCTCGTCACCACCAACTCGGTCACTCAAACTTTCAATCGAAGAGTCATCGAGCGGCATCTGAAGTCAACAACGCCGCTCTCTTTGTTGATGGCAGTTCCCGATCATCCTTGGACAAAAGCGACAAGAGAATCAGCATCCGTGAGGATTGCGATGACAACTGCTGCTGCGGGGCGACATGACGGGGCCACGTGGGAGGTTAAATCGGAAGCAGATCTGGACACGGACAATCCGCTGCTAGAGTTTGAGCAGCACAACGGAATCATTAACTCCGACCTAACCGTTGGGACCGATCTAACATCGGCCATCGCCCTTCGCGCGAACCGAGACATCTCACATCAAGGCGTAATTCTTGTCGGAGAAGGGTTTCGACTGACGCAGGCTGAGTTGGCTCACTTTGGCTACGATCCAGCCCATCTTCCAAATGTTATCAAGAGATATGTCATCGGGCGTGATCTGGTTCAGAGGCGAGAAGAAAGATATGCAATCGACTTCTTCGGCTTGAGCAGGGATGACGCGAGTCGGACGCATCCTCGTTTGTGGCAAACAATTCTTGAGCGAGTTAAGCCGCAGCGAGACTTGGTGAATCGACAAAGGACAAAAGAGAGTTTTTGGATTTATGCCGAACCTAGAAGCCTAATGAGGGCAGCACTCTCTGGCTTAACGCGATTCATCGTCACCTGTCGAACGGCCAAGCATCGTGTTTTTGAGTTTTTGGACATTGGCTATCTGCCCGATGCCAAAATAATCGCCATAGCGCTGAATGATGCTTTCGATTTAGGCGTCTTGTCGAGCCGGGCTCACATCATCTGGTCCTACCATGCAGGCGCATGGCTGGGTGTGGGAAACGATTCGAACTATAATCATTCTGAGGTTTTTGCGAAATTCGCCTTTCCAGAAGCCGATCCGCTCATCCGTGCACGGATCGCCGATCTGGCGGAGCGGCTTGATCGGCACCGCAAAGACGTGCAGGCGGCGCATCCCGAGATCACGCTGACCGGCATGTACAATGTGCTGGAGAAGCTGAGAGCGAAGGCAGCGCTCGCGCCCGCCGAGGAGACGATCCTTAGCGATGGTTTGGTTCTCATCCTCAAGGAGCTCCACGACGAACTCGATGCCGCCGTGGCCGAGGCCTATGGCTGGTCCACGGATTTGAGCGACGACGACATTCTCGCCCGCCTCGTCGCGCTCAACCGGGAGCGCGCCGCCGAGGAAGCGCGCGGGCTCGTGCGCTGGCTCCGGCCCGACTATCAGCTCCCGCGCTTCGGCACGCCGAAGCAGAAGGCCGAGCAGCTCGAAGCCGTTTTGGACGTCGCGGCGCCGGCGAAGAAGAAGCCCGCCTTCCCGCAGGAGGCCGTGGCTCAGACCGCCGCCATCATGGCCGCCCTCGCTGCCAGCCCAGCGCCGCTAGCGCCCGCCGATCTCGCCCAGGGCTTCAAGCAAGGCCGCAAGGTCGAAGCCCGCATCAAAGCCACCCTCGCCTCCCTCGCCCGCACCGGCTTCATCGCCGTCGAGGACGGCGGCCGCCGCTTCAGCCTGAGACGCGCGGCGTAACGCGTCCCCTTCGGCCCGAAAATAATCCTTGACACGCATTCTGGAGTGTTCTATTTATGTTCCCATCGCTTCCTCGACGCGTATATCCCCCTCACGTATGTTTGATCGCAGGGCCATTCCCAATGAGTAGGAGTCATTGTACGACATCGGCCACCGAAATCAGGAGTGGTGGCAATGGCGGAAGAGAAGAGTATGGCGTTCTCGCTAGGTGCAGTGAAGGCGCGACAACCGTCGCTGACAGTCCCCCCTCACGAGCTAGAGGCAGCATACGCAGGCGCGGCACCTCTCACCAATCGGTTCGTGGTGACTATGAGTGCTGCCGGCGTTCGCATCGCGTTTCTCGAAGAAGATGGAACCGGCGGTCCCCTGCACTTTCGAACAGCCTCCCTACTATCTTTCGCCGATGCAATTGCGCTCAAGAACTTGCTGGGCACGATGTTGGCCCAGGTAGAGGAACAGTTGGCGAAGGTGCAAGTCACGTTCAATGGGTAAACTTGAGGTTCAAGCGGGAACCTCGCCCCGCGCGGTTGGGGATGAAAGGATTCTGCTTAACCCCTCTGCGCCGCCAGCCGGCACAGGCGGTGCCGGAGCTGGTAGTTTGTTCGACGTTGACTACGGGACGCAAGAAATGAAAGCGTACCCATTGACTGAGGAGCAGATTGAAAGCCTCTCACACCTTGGCCTACTAGCGACAGCCTGCTTCTCGGTTGCGGCTGGCATCTTCGGATTCTCTTTGGACCTGCATAAGGATTTGGCGTTGACCGCTGGCGCCGATGAGGCGGCGGTTGCTTATTGGAGTGCGGTTCGCACAGGGGGCTTCATAGCTGCTTTTGTGCTCGCTGGCGCTGGCCTTGGTTTCTTCTTAAAAGGGCGGTCGAAGATCAAGGCAATCAAGTCGCGTACAAGATTCGACAATGGCCAAGTCTGACCCCAAGTTTGATGCCCTGCTTAGGGCCATGCTCACGCGCGAACCGAAGCCCGCCGGAAGGAAACCAAAAGCAGTTCGATCATCAAATGCGGCGAAGCCCGAAGGTTATGGCGGTACTCGAACTCGCCAAGGTAAGTCTGCAAGTGCTTCTGCGAAACCCAAACGTAAGTCCCGGCGAGCGAGCGCTTCACGTTAGACCAGAAGCCTTCGATGGTGTTGGTGTGGACCATGCCGCGCACGTATTCTTTGGCCGAATGATTGACGGTTTCATGCGTGAGGCCCGCGCCTTCGATTGATTTGAAGGCGCCCGCTTCGTCCGTCATGAACCGCGAGCCGGACTTAACGTTGGCGACGATGTGCGGCGCGACGTGGATACCGGCGCGGCTTTCAATCACCCGAGTCATGACCTCGCCGCCACGCTCGACCATGCCAAGCACGATGGCCTTGTCATCTTCGCCGCGTTCATCGACGCCGCCAATGAATGTCTTGTCGGCTTCAACGATCTTGCCGGGTCCGCCGAGTGCTGCATCGCCGTCAACCCATCCCATGTACTTGCGGATTTCGTTGCACATGCGCCACGCGCATTTGTAGGTCACGCCGGTCTGGCGCTGCACCTCTTTGGCGCTGACGCCGTTCCGCGAAGCGCAGAACAAGAACATGACGTGAAACCATGTGGTCAAAGCCGTCCGGGTGCGCTCGAAAGGCGTTCCGGCCATCGGGTGAATGTGATGACCGCAGTTGCAAGTGTAGGCTGGCATTCCCTTTAGGCGATGGAATGTGTCGATTTGCCCACACTTAGGGCAGACAATCTCACGGCCATAGCGAGTCCGGAAAAGGTGCTCCAAGCAGGCGTCATCGGTCGGGAACTGCGCCTGAAACTTCTTCAAAGTCATCGGCTTAGCCATTTTGGCTACCTCCTATGACTTACATATAGGTACGAAATGAGCATACGTCAAGGGGATATACGCGTTCCTCGACGGGGTCCCGATCATGACGGTGATCAAGGATGGGAAGCGAGGCGGGCCCGCGGGCCGGGTGGTGACGTGCCACTTGGTTCTCGGGCGCGGTGGCTGCGGCCTTGGGGCACTATGATCCCAGGCTCAGGAGTAGACCCGTCCCGGTTAACGGCCGACAAGTCGGGGGTCCGCGGCAGCTGCGTCAAACCCGTCGGCGCGGGCGTGTCACGGCGCTCACAACGGCCGGCCTCAAGCGCCGGCCCTTTTCGGAATAAGGCTCCGGGCTTAGCCCGCGCCACCCGTCGCTTGCGACGGAACTCCCCGGCGAAGCGGACTTGTCCGCCGTAGCCCGAAGGGGCGAAGGCGGAAGGACCGCTTCGCACCAGGCGAAGCCGTGCCCGCGCTTCAGCTCAGAGATCCTCCGTCGCGAAGGTATCGCAGTCGCGGATGTCCTTCGCCGCGAGGCCGCGCTTGAACCAGCGCACCCGCTGCTCCGAGCTGCCGTGGGTGAAG
>JBJXGL010000056.1:0-14707 GCA_046160365.1 Aestuariivirga sp.
CGCCGTCATCGCCTGCACCCGCAAACTCGTCATCATCCTCGACGCCATCTTCAAGCGCGGAACGCCGTGGGAAAAACACCGGGGCATACAATGCCCCGCTTGACTTCTCTCATGGTTGCTCTCCCGGCCTTCTGCCACCCTCACCCATCCTTGGGTCAAGCCCGAGGACGGGAGAGGGCGTTCTCGCTTGCGCGCACGAAAATAATCCCTTGACACGCGCTTAAATTGTTCTATGTATGTTCCTTCACTTGAAGAAGGAACCCTCCATGGACTGGGACTTGGCGATGACGCGGAACCGCGATGCGCTTTTACGCATCGTGGCGACGTTGTTTGCCATGCTCGGGCTTGTGGAAGGCGCAGTTATCGAGCGGATTCCGCGCGCGCTGCACACTACCATCCTGCGCATTCTCAGGCCCGCGGAAGCCGCTGTCCGGCGGCTGATCGTCGCTGCCGCGCGGGGCATGGCGATGAAGCCCGCGGTTTCGCGGCCGATGCCGACGGGTGAGATTGTCAGGAAAGGAACAGGCAAGACCCGGCGTCCCGTCTTCCGGCTCGAGGACATCCGTCCGCCGATGGCGCCTCCCGAGCCTCGCCCGAAACATGCTCTCAAAAGCTTTTCCCCCGCCGATTTGACTCCTGCGGCACTCCGGGCCTTGCAGAGGAAGTCGCGCGATCTCATCGCCAAATCCAAACCCGCTCCGATAAAGGACGGCAAAGTGAATGCCGCGTCTCTCGCCGGCAGGCTTCAGGCGATCGGGTTCGCTCTTGAAGATTTGACCCACCAGGCTGAGCGGCTCATGCGCTGGCGGGCCAGGCGGCAGAGGATTTCGAAGGAGCGATTGATCTACACCAATCCCATCCGCCCCGGCCCGCCGCCAGACGTTCAAAAGAAGGCACGGCACGAAGTCGAAGAGGTTCTCCGCGACTGCCACTGGCTCGCCTGGGAGGCGCGGGGTTTCGATACTTCTTAACCACCCCTACAATCCGGATTCACTCACGGGGGGCCCAAGTCCGCCGCCAGACGGATTCGTCCATTGACCCCAGGTCACAAACGTCTCGATCCGTGCTATCGATTGTCATCGGCCTGTTACGGCGGCGGGCCAGATGACAACAACGACATGTTCAACATGCCACGGAGGCCGCCATGCAAGAATTTGTGAAATCCCGGTCGCAGCTCTTTGAGCTGAGCGAAGATCAAGGCCGGAACGTATCGGACAATCCCACCATGGGAGAGATCATCGATCGCCGCTTCAGCCGGCGAGAGGTGATCAAAGGCGCTCTGGCCGTCACCGCCATCAATGGAACGATCGGCGGCCTGGCGCTCGAAAGCGCCTCGAAGGCGCAAGCGGCAACGCCGTCATTCGGGTTCAAGGAACTGGTTGCGGCTGTCGACGACAAGCATCACATCGCCGAGGGCTACAAGGCCGATATCCTGATCCGCTGGGGCGATCCGCTGTTCGCCGATGCGCCAGCCTTCGACATCAACAAGCAGACCGCGGAATCGCAAGCGAAGCAGTTCGGCTACAACAATGACTTCCTCGGCTATTTCCCGATCGAAGGCTCGAGCGAGCATGGCCTCCTCGGCGTCAATCACGAATACACCACAGAGAACTTGATGTTCCCCGGCATCGAGGCGCCGCAGGACGTGAAGGACGAGAAGGAAGTGAAGTTCGCGAAACTCACAGCCGAACTCGCCGCCGTCGAAATGGCGGCCCACGGCGGTTCAGTGATCGAAATCAAGAGAGAGAATGGCGCATGGGGCGTGGTGAAAGACTCCAAATTCGCCCGCCGCATCACAATGGCGACGCCCATGGATATCTCCGGTCCTGCCGCCGGCCATGCCTTGATGAAAACCAATGCCGATCCCACCGGCACGAAGGTGCTTGGCATGGTGAACAACTGCGCAGGCGGGCACACACCCTGGAACACCTGGATCACCGCGGAAGAAAACATCCATGGTTATTTCTGGGGCGAGTTGAAAGACGACAACCCCAGTGCCAAGAGCCTCAAGCGCTATGGAGTTCCAGGCAACTGGTACAATTGGGGTGCCTACGAGAAACGCTTCGATATCCTCGCCGAACCCAACGAATCCAACCGCTTCGGCTGGATCGTGGAGATCGACCCATACGATCCGCTGAGCACACCCAAGAAGCGCACCGCCATGGGCCGCTTCAAGCATGAAGGTGCTGAGATGATCGTCAACAAGGATGGCCGCGTGGTCTCCTACATGGGCGATGACGAACGCTTCGACTATCTCTACCGCTTCGTGACCGAGGGCACCTACGATGCCGCAAACCCTGCGTCGAGCCGCGATCTGCTCGACAAGGGAACGCTCTCGGTGGCACAGTTCGCCGAGGACGGAACGGTCAAGTGGCTGCCGCTGGTGCAGGGCCAGGGGCCCCTTACGGCAGAGAACGGGTTCGCCGATCAGGCAATGGTTCTGGTTTACGCGCGGCTCGCGTCTGACGCTCTCGGCGCCACAAAGATGGACAGACCGGAAGACGTGCAGCCCAATCCGAAGACCAATAAGGTCTATGCGATGCTGACCAACAACGACAAGCGCAAGCCCGAAGACGTCAATCCACCCAATCCGCGCGGCGTCAACAAGTTCGGACACATCGTTGAATTGACGCCGCCTGACGGTGACCATGCTGCCGATACGTTCAAGTGGGAAATCCTGGTGAAATGCGGCGATCCGTCCGTGGCTGAGGTGGGCGCAACCTTTTCTTCCGCGACGACGAAGGAAGGCTGGTTCGGCATGCCGGACAATTGCGCCTTCGACGCGGAGGGGCGGCTGTGGATCACCACCGATGGCATGAGCGCCAAGTCAACCGGCAAGACCGACGGCGTATTTGCCCTGGAAACCGAAGGCGAGCTGCGCGGCACGTCGAAGCGTTTCTACAGCGTGCCGGTCGGAGCCGAGATGTGCGGGCCATGCTTCACGCCTGACGGCAAGACGCTGTTCGTGGCCGTGCAGCATCCTGGCGAGGAAGACGCGGAAGGCAAGCCAGGAAAGTTCTCGAACCCGCCGACACGGTGGCCCGATTTCGTGGATGGCATGCCGCCCCGGCCATCGCTGGTCGTGATCACCAAGGAAGACGGCGGAACGATCGGCAGCTGACAGTGAGATCGGACGGCGAAGCTGCAAGGCTTCGCCGGCCTACCGCTTCAGCAGATCAAGAATTTCGGCACGCTTTGAATAAGAAGCGATGGTGCCCATACGCGTCACCGAGAGCGCTGCTGCCGCATTGGCAAACCGTGCTGATGCTTCGAGACTGCCCGTACGGATAAACTCCGCGAGGAACGCGCCCGAAAACGCGTCGCCTGCGCCACTTGCATCCACCAGTTTCACTGCATGTGGTGGAATGCGATGACGCTCGGATGCAGTCACAGCAAGTACTCCTTCGGAACCGAGCGTCATCACCACACGGCCGGTTCCCATCCGCAGAAAAGTATCGGCGATGGCGTCCGGATCTGTCAGGTCGAGCAGGATGCGCGCGTCATCGAGGCTGGGACGGAGAATGGTGGCGTGCGGAATGGTTTCGAAGATGGTGCGGCGCGCTTCATCGAGTGACCAAAGCTTGAGCCTGAGATTGGTGTCGTAACAAATCTCGCGGCTTGCCGCTTTGGCGATGTCAATCGCCGCCGCGACTGCGGTGCGGGCGGTCCGGCTGATTGCCTGGCTGATGGCCGATACATGCAGAACCCGTGCCCCGGAGATGTAGGTCTTGTCTATATCGGCCGGAGACAGCAGCGAGGCCGCCGAACCCTTCCGGACATAGGTGAATTCATGTCCTTTGGGGCCATGGGTGATGAAATAGATGCCGGTTGGCGCATCGTCGCGGAGCACATGGCTGGTCTCGACCCCTTCCTTGGACCAGAGTGCCAAAAGGCCGTCACCGAACAGGTCCTTGCCGACCCTAGTGAGATAACCCGTCGAAGCGCCAGCTCGTGCTGCCGCGATCACGCAGTTCGAGGTGTCTCCACCGTAACCCAGGTGAAAAGGCCCATCGGGTTCTATCTGGTTCAATTCGGCCAGGGGTTCGCCGATGGCGACAATATTGGGCTGGTTCATTTTGCAGTTCTTAACGCCGTTCGCGAGGAACTGGCCAGACTTTCGCATTTCTGCCGTTTTGTCGCACACTTCCACGTCTTGTCGCTTCGGAAAGCCATTCCTATATCTTGAAATGTCAGCCGATGACGGCGTTCGGGCGGGGTGCTCTTTCGAGGCTCCGTTGGACGTGCCGAGGAGGAGTTAACCATGGACTTCGAGAAATACACCGAGCGGGCACGCGGTTTTGTTCAGTCTGCCCAGTCCCTTGCACTCCGCGAGGGGCATCAGCGCTTCAGCCCCGAACATGTTCTGAAAGTCTTGCTCGACGACGAGGAAGGGCTTGCGTCCGGCCTCATTGGCGCCGCTGGCGGCGATGCGCGGGCAGCGCTCCGCGAGGTTGAAGCGGTTCTCAAAAAGACGCCCAAAGTTTCGGGTGGCGGGGCAGGGCAGGTCTATCTCTCTCCCGAACTCGCGCGGGTGTTCGACGCCGCGCAGAAAATCGCCAACAAATCGGGCGACAGTTATGTGACGGCCGAGCGGCTGTTGCAGGCACTCTCCATGGAGCAGAGCGAAGCGGCGAAGGCGCTCAAGAAGGCGGGCGTTACACCGCAGAGCCTGAATGAGGCCATCAATGCGATCCGCAAGGGCCGCACCGCTGACACAGCATCGGCCGAGCAGGGCTATGACGCGCTCAAGAAATACTCGCGCGATCTCACCGAAGCAGCGCAGCAGGGCAAGCTCGATCCGGTCATTGGCCGCGACGAGGAAATCCGCCGCGCCATTCAGGTGCTCTCACGGCGCACCAAGAACAACCCGGTGCTGATCGGTGAGCCGGGCGTAGGCAAGACGGCGATTGCCGAGGGCCTGGCGCTGCGCATCGTCAAGGGCGATGTGCCCGAGAGTTTGAAAGAGAAGAAACTTCTGGCGCTCGACATGGGCGCCATCATCGCCGGCGCAAAGTATCGCGGCGAGTTCGAGGAGCGGCTGAAAGCCGTGCTCTCCGAAGTCACGGCGGCGGAAGGCAACATCATCCTGTTCATCGACGAGATGCACACGCTGGTGGGGGCGGGCAAAGCCGATGGGGCCATGGATGCCTCCAATCTGCTCAAACCGGCGCTAGCCCGCGGCGATCTTCATTGCGTCGGCGCAACCACGCTCGATGAGTACCGCAAGCATGTCGAGAAGGACGCGGCACTCGCACGGCGCTTCCAGCCGGTGTTCGTGAGCGAGCCCACGGTCGAAGACACGATTTCCATTCTGCGCGGCATCAAGGAGAAGTACGAGTTGCATCACGGCGTGCGCATCACCGATGGCGCAATCGTCGCCGCGGCGCAGCTTTCCAGCCGCTACATCACCGATCGCTTTCTTCCCGATAAGGCGATCGACCTGATGGATGAGGCGGGATCCAGGCTCCGCATGCAGGTCGATTCGAAGCCCGAAGAGCTCGATGAACTCGACCGCCGCATCATGCAGCTTCAGATCGAACGCGAGGCATTGAAGAAGGAAACCGATTCGGCTTCGAAAGACCGGCTTGGCAAGCTGGAAAAGGAATTGGCGGAGACGGAAGAGAAATCTGCCGCCATGACCCGCAATTGGCAGGCCGAGAAGGAGAAGCTCGCCTCTGCATCGAAGGTCAAGGAAGAACTTGAGAACGCGCGCCGCGATCTCGAAATCGCGCAGCGCAAGGGCGACTTCGCCAAGGCGGGCGAGCTTGCCTATGCGGTGATCCCGGGGCTTGAGAAGAAGCTCAAGGAAGCTGAAGCAGTAGGCGACTCGAAAATGGTCGAGGAAGCCGTGACCGAGAACCACGTGGCGCAGGTCGTGTCGCGCTGGACCGGCGTTCCCGTCGACCGGATGCTGGAAGGCGAGCGCGCCAAGCTCTTGCACATGGAGAAGGACTTAGGCCAGCGCGTGGTCGGGCAGGCTGAAGCGGTGGAAGCCGTTTCAACTGCCGTGCGCCGCGCGCGCGCGGGCCTTCAGGATCCCAACCGTCCCATCGGCTCCTTCATGTTCCTGGGGCCCACGGGTGTCGGCAAGACCGAACTTACCAAGGCGCTGGCATCGTTCCTGTTCGATGATGAACACGCGATGGTTCGGATCGACATGTCGGAGTATATGGAGAAGCATTCGGTCTCGCGGCTGATCGGGGCGCCTCCGGGGTACGTCGGTTACGATGAAGGCGGCGCCTTGACCGAAGCCGTCAGGCGCAGGCCCTATCAGGTCGTGCTGTTCGACGAGATCGAGAAGGCGCATCCGGACGTGTTCAACGTGCTGCTCCAGGTGCTCGATGATGGCCGCCTCACCGATGGCCAGGGCCGCACCGTCGACTTCAAGAACACGCTGATCATCATGACGTCGAACTTGGGCTCCGAGTACCTCGTATCGCTCGGCGAAGATCAGGACGTGGACGTCGTGCGCGAGCAGGTGATGGGCGTGGTCAAAGGCCACTTCCGGCCTGAGTTCCTCAACCGGCTCGATGAGATCATCCTGTTCCATAGGCTCAAGCGCGAGCACATGGGCTCAATCGTCGACATTCAGCTCGGCCGGTTGCGGACCTTGCTGACCGATCGCAAGATCGAGATCGATGTCACGGAGGCAGCGCGCACCTGGCTCGCCGACAAGGGCTACGATCCCGCCTATGGTGCGCGCCCCTTGAAACGCGTGATCCAGAAATCCTTGCAGGACCCGCTGGCCGAGGAACTGCTGGCGGGGCGCATCAAGGATGGCGAGTTGGTCAACGTCGATGTGGTCAACGGGCTGTTCACCTTCAACGGATTGGTGAAGGGCGAAGAACCCAAGGCGAGCAACGTGGTGACGTTGCACTGAGTTCAGCGACCCGGAGGAGCATCTCTCGAGAAGAGATAAATGATCACCGTCGCGATCAGCAGCACGGCGAATGCGCCATGCAGCATGGCATAAGCCTGATGCGGCCCGGCACTTTGCTGGGCCGTCATCAGCCAGCCGGAAATCGGCTGAAGAATTCCCGCACCTCCGATGAACAGCAAGTTCAGCAGCGTGATGCCGCGACCCAGGAGATGATCGGGCACGAAGGCGCGGCCATGGGCCATGAGCACGCCATAGGTCATGCCGAACGCGCCGAGCAGCGAGATCGCGGCGATGGCTTGCATGAGCGAAACATCGAAGAGCGCCAGCACGGCGAGACATGCCGCTCCGGCCAAGCTTCCGCCGGCCACGATCCATTTGCGTGTCTTGAGCCAGCGGTCGAGCGGGCCATAGATCATGGCGCCCAGCGACATGGCGATGGCCATGATCAGAAGCGCGTTTCCGCGCGCCACCGGATCGAGGCCGTGGACTTCGGAGAAATACGGCCCTGCCCAAAGCCCGCGCTCGGCGAGGATGATGGCGTAGCCTACGGCTGTGAGTGGAAGCAGCGGCCACAGCGCGCGAATTGAGAGGATGGTTGCCACGCCCTTGAAGAAGCCTTCGGTGTTGGCGCTGGTGACCAAGCGTGGCGGATCGCGGATGAGAAGATAAATGCTGATTGCCGACGCCGCACTTGCCGCCGCCATCGCCAGCATCGCGCCGCGCCAGCCGATCAGCGTCGCGGCCCATGCGAGAGGCGTGGCCGCGAGCAAATTGCCCGCACTGCCGATGCCGATCAGCCAGGAACTCAGCAGCGCAAACCGTTCCGGCGCTTCGGTGCGGCCGAACATGTAGAGTGCCCCCATGTAGATGGCGCTGCAGCCGATGCCGATCAGCACCATCGCTGCGTTCAGCATCAGCGCGCTTTGCGCCATCGCGAACAGAGTGGAGCCGGCAACCGCCGCCAGCATCAGAAGCGACACGCTGCGCCGTGGGCCTACAGAGTCGAGCGCGAGTCCGACGGGGATTTGCATGAGCGAGAAGCCTGCGATCCAGAACGCTTGAAGGTTGCCGAGCGCCTGCGGATCGAGCGAAAGTTCGCGCGCAAGCTCCGGAGCAATCACGGCCAGAAACGACCGGAAGAACTGGCTCAGGATATAGCCGAAGAGGAAGACGACGAAGATGCGCACGCCGCTTCATTCGCAGGGACTTCCAACGGGCGCAAGGCCGTGGTTAGCATGACGGCATGAGCAAATATCCGGCCACGTCTGTCCGCATCGATCTCGATGAAACGCGGCGGCTTGGGCCAGGCAAAATCAGATTACTCGAGCTGATCATGGAGAAGGGCTCCATTGCCGCAGCCGCGCGCGGCATGGGCATGTCCTACCGCCGCGCATGGCTTTTGACTGAAGAAGCTAATGCGCTATTTGGGGCGCCACTCGTTAGCGCGAATGCGGGTGGCGCAAAAGGCGGCGCCGCCGCAGTCAGCGCGCTTGGACAAGAGATCGTCAAATCATATCGCGATGTTGAACGTGCGGCTTCGGAACTTGTGGAGCAAAGGATCATCGATTTGGTTCAAGGAGCCGGGAACCAGCGTTCGTCGATCGATACTGATTTGAGCAAGCAATAGACGGTATCGCCGGTCTTGAAGTTCAAATCGTCGAGGGCCTTGCGGGTGATAGCCGCGGTGAGCAGTTCGCCGCCTCGAAGGGCCACATCTGCGAGCGCGACCGGGCCGGTTGTGATCTCGATGTTCGCAACTTTACCTTCAAGCGCCGTGCGCGCCGAGATGCCTTGAGGTTTTGAAAGGGCGAGCGTCACCTCGGTCGCATGCACGAGAATGCGCAACGTTCCATCGCTTCCCGGCGCTTGTCCCGCAATCGAGATCGGGCCGGCGGGACTGACAAGTTCAGTGATACCATAGTGGGGATCGTAGCGGCCTCTCTTCGCCGTGAGGATCGAGAAGCGCCCGAAGCGGTCGTGTGTATCGAGCGTGTGCAGCGTCTTGGCCGATGGTCCATAGGCGACAAGCCGACCCGATTTTATTACGGCAATATTGCCGGCGATGCGGGCAAGCTCTTCCGCGGCGTGGGTTACATAGATCAGCGGGATGCCGAACTGTGCCGAGAGCTGTTCAATGTAGGGCAGTATCTCCCGCTTGTGGGGAGCATCGAGGTTGGCCAGTGGCTCGTCCATCAGGAGAAGGCGGGGGGAGAACAGGAGCGCGCGGCCAATGGCGACGCGCTGTTTCTCGCCCCCGGAAAGATTGCGCACCGAACGCGTGAGAAGCGGTTCAAGCTTGAGCAGCGATACGCAATCGTCGAGTTTCGCGGAACCCGTGCGGAAGCCGTAGAGCAAGTTCGACTTCACATTCAGATGCGGAAAGAGCAGGGAGTCCTGGAACACATAGCCGATCCTGCGGCGATGCGCGGGAAGTTCGATGCGGGATTCGCTATCGAACAACGTTTCACCAGCGACTGTAATCCTGCCCCGATCCGGGCGGAGCAATCCCGACACGAGATTCAAGAACGTGGTTTTGCCGGAACCGGACGGACCGAAGACCCCAGTGATGCCGCTGCCGAATACTGCATCGATCTCGAGATCGAGCGCTCCACGGCGATATGTGATCGATGCTTCCAGCATCTCAGGCACTCAACCGGCGCTTGATGCGCCGCGCCAAGAGTTCGGAGGCAACCAGGGTTGCGAACGACAGGATCACCGATACGGTTGCAAGACGGAAGATCGCGGCCTCGCCGCCGGGCACCTGTGTCAGCGTGTAGATTTGGAGTGCTATGGTCTCGGTTTCGCCGGGAATGCTGGAGACGAAGGTGATGGTCGCGCCGAACTCGCCGAGAGCCTTGGCAAAGGCCAGTAGAATTCCGGCGAGGAGGCCGGGTGCCGCGAGGGGCAGGGTCACCGTGGCGAAGACTTTGAGCGGACTCGATCCCAAAGTCGAAGCGGCGTTCTCAAGCCGTGGATCGATCGATTCGATGGCGAGGCGGATGGCCCGCACCATGAGCGGGAGCGCCATGATTGCGGCAGCGAGTGCCGCACCGGTCCAACGAAATGAAAACACGATGCCGCAGCAGTACTCAAAGGCGCTGCCCAATGGCCCTTTCCTGCCGAAGGTGATGAGGAGCAGATAGCCAGTCAACACCGGAGGCAAGACGAGCGGCAGATGTACCGCGACATCGAGCAGGGTCTTTCCGGCAAAGTTCCGCCGCGCGAGGAGCCAGGAAATCGCAAGTGCAATGGGAAACAGCAGAACAACGGCGAGTGTGGCGACTTGGAGGCTCAAGCCAACAGCGGTGAGTTCCTGTGGGCTCAGTCCAAACACTACGGAACCACAAAGCCCTGCTTGATGAAAATCTGTTTCGAAGTGTTGGTGGAGAGGAAATCAAGAAACGCTTGCGCATCAGGATTGGTTGAACTCGCAACACGCGCGGCGGGATAGACGATGGGCGGATGAGAATCTTCCGGAAACTCCGCGATGACGACTACTTCCGGGCTGGATTTTGCATCGCTTCCGTAAACGATGCCAAGCGGCGCTTCGCCCTTTGCAACCAAAGTCAACGCCGCGCGGACATTGGCTGCCATCGCAAGTTTGGCGGAAACGCCGTCCCACATGCCGAGTTTTTCCAACGCGGCCTTGGCGTATTTGCCGGCGGGAACGGATTTCACTTCGGCAACCGCCAAACGTCCATCGCCCAGAGCTGCCGCGAGATCGGCGCCAGTGTGGAAGGTGAATGGCTTGGCGCTGTCCTTGGGCGCGATGAGAACCAGCGTATTGCCGAGCAGATTTTTTCGCGTGTCCTTGGCGATTAAACGGTTGTCTTCGAGATAGTCCATCCATGCCTCGTCCGCGGAGATGAAGATGTCTGCCGGAGCTGCCTCTTCGATCTGCTTGGCAAGCGCGGAAGAGGCCGCGTAGACCGGCACGGCCTTGACCGAACCTTCTGCCTCGAATGCCAATGCAATCTCATCCAGCGCGCTCTTGAGGCTCGCAGCGGCGAACACTTTCACTTCCTCCGCCAAAGCGGAAGCGGCGAGGGCGGCGAACAGGGCAATAGCCAGTATCGATCGAAGAGCGGTCTGCATTGACGTTTGATGTTCGAATTTCGTTATATTCAGTTGGATATAACGCTCCACAAAGAAGAGTCAACTCGCGCCATATTCGAGATACTGGGTTTAAGGGTTCGCCTGCGCGACTTGGGTGGCAGACGGGGCCTGCTTCATCATAGCCACGACCCGCTGCTTGTGGCTGCGGAATTTCTGCATGTCCTTACCAGCAAGCTTCTTGCTGCCGGCCGACTTGATCATCATCGGATTGACGGGGCGGTCGTTCACGCGGACTTCGTAGTGCAGGTGGGGGCCCGTGGAGCGGCCGGTCGAGCCGACATAGCCGATGATCTGCCCCTGGTTCACGCGCTTGCCCTGGCGGATGCCGGCGGCGAGTTTGCTCATGTGGGCGTAGAGGGTCTCGTATTTGCCGTTGTGCTGAACCTTGACGGTGATGCCGTATGCGCCATGGCGCCCGGCCACCTCGACCGTGCCCGAGCCCGCGGCGCGGATCGGCAGGCCGTACGGGGCGCCGAAGTCGATGCCCGTATGCATCTTCGAGTAGCCGAGCAGGGGATGGCGGCGCATGCCGAAGCCGGAGGTCAGTTTCACGCCCGATACCGGCGTCTTGAGCAGGGACTTGGAGGCGCTGCGGCCTTGATCGTCATAGTAGTCGGTCTGGCCGTCGGCGGAGGTGTAGCGGTAGTAGGTCTTGATCTGGCCGTTCAGATTGAGCTGCGCATAGTGCAGCACTTTGCGCTTGGTCGAGGAGCCGGTGAGCGGATTGCCGTAGAAGACTTCGAAGGTGTCGGACGACTTGACCTGGCGCTGGAAGTCGACGTCGTAGGAGAAGACGCGGGTCAGCTCGGCGACGATGTAGTCGGGAATCCTGTTGTCCTTGGCGGTGCCGTACAGGCTTGATCCGACCCGAGCCTTGGTCCGGAACTGATTGACCTGGGCGTATTGCGACGTGGCGCCTTCCTTCTTGCCCTCGATCCTGGCGACGAAACGGCCATCTTCGTCGGCCTCGACCACGATGGTTTCCTTTGGCCCGGGCTTGAAGGAGAGTTCGACCGGGAAGGTCACATCGCGGCCGTAGAAGTCCTGCTGCCGGTCCAGGGTGAGTTCGAATTCGGTGCCCGCCTTCAGCATCTTCGCCGGGAACACCGGCTCCATTGCGGCAGTGAGCGCTTGAGCGGCTTCGCGCGTGACACCGCGATCAACCAGCTCCGCGATCAGCGAACGGTTCTTCGCCACCTTGAAGCGCTCGTCGGTCGGTTCCGGCGGAGGTGTCTTGGCGATGGTCGTGATATTCTCGGGCTCGTTGTCGACGGCCTGAATCTCGGCGTCGAGGACGACGGTCTTGCCATCGCCATAGGGCAGGAAGTCCGAGGTGATTTCGGGATAGGCGTTGTCGCCATCGAGGCCGCGCTGAGGAACGATCGCGCCATTCTTGAGGCTCGACATCGCGCCGAGGCTTGCGGTCGTCTGGACATTTCCGGCGAACTGTTCGTCGCTGACCGATGCATAAGCATCGTTGGGAACCGCATTCTGGCCGAAAATCGAGAGAAGGGCGCTGCCGATGATCAACGTTCCGGCAATGCCGGCGATACAGGTGGTGAGAAGCCAGCGGTGATGTGTGGGTTCTTCGTGGAACGGATCGTGAGCTTCCTTGATGAGGCGTTCGACGGATACAACCGCGTGCCTGACGGGAGCGCGCAGCTTCCTCAGGCCCCTCGTTGTCTTCACGCGGTTATTCAAAATCCAGATCCCCTCACTCGCACGGAAAGCGTACCAAGCTTTCTCTGCTGCCGGATTGTCCCCCGGCCACAGCCTCTTACACAGTCTACCGCCGTATTTATTCCGCATCCGCCCGACCCACCATCTCCCGCTGGGCGAACGTCCTAGGAAGATGCATTCTGCGCGCCACTAAGTCAACCAAGATGACGAACCCACCGTGCGATTTACACACTGCTTGCTGCTTCAGCGGCGGCAAAAATTTGCCCATTGAAACAACAAGCTAGGAGAAAGTCTCACAGAGGAGTTACATCCTGGTTAACCATATGTGCGCGCACCGGGGGCAATCGTGGCAACATTGCGGCAAATCAGGTTCAATTGCGTGACGTTTGGCCGAGACTCAGAAGACGAAGACATCCGCGTTGGTCATGGCGAGGCCCGTGTCCAGTGTGGCGAACTGGATGGCGGCGGTTCCGCCTGCGCCGTCGCTGTCGTAGAGCAGAGCGCCGGTGGCCGAGTTGTAGATGATCCGGTCGGAGGCGTCGGCAGCGGCGGCGCCTATCTGGAATTCGGCCGCTGTGAGGTATCCGCCGGAAAGGGCCGTAAAGATCGCGTCATCAAGGCGGATGGTGTCGTCAACGACGGTGAAGTCCTCGACCGTGTCGATGTTGCCGCCGCCCAGCGCGGTGGTGAAGAGGAAGTTGTCCAAACCATTGCCGCCAAACAGCCAGTCGGCGCCCTGGCGGCCGTCGATGAAGTTGTTGCCGTTGTTTCCGGCAACCTCGTTGGCGACGGTGTTGCCCGTGACGTTGATGTTACTCATGCCCAGCGAATACAGGTTTTCGAAGTTCGTACCCAGCGTGTGGTTGACGTAGGAGGCAACGGCGTCGATTCCGCCCGCCGCTCCGGCGATGGTTTCATGGAAGAGGTCTCCGGCCGAGTCCTTGATGTAAATGTCGTGGCCTTCGAATCCCCATGCCTGGTCTGCGCCGCCCAAGCCGTCGAGAACATTGTTGTTGGCATTTCCGTAGAGCCTGTTCGCGATGGCGTTGCCCGTTCCTTCTTCCGCATCGCCATGCAGATAGAGGCGCTCGATATCGAAACCGAGGGTGTAGTTTTCATAGGCATGGACGATGTCCAATCCGGCGTTGGCGCCTTCGATCGTGACGTCGTCGTGATCGTCGACATAGTAGGTGTCATTGCCCAAACCGCCGGCCATAAAGTCTACGCCTCCCTGACCATTCAGGGTGTTGTTGCCGGAATTGCCCATCAAATTGTTGGCGAGTTCGTTGCCCGAACCGTTGATGTTGCCAGTACCCTGAAGATACAGGTGCTCGACATTGGCTTGTAGCGTGTGGGTGATAGTGGACCACACGGTATCTGTGCCTTGGCCGGCGAGTTCGGTCGTGACATCGAAATTGCTGTCCACGTGGTAGGTGTCGTTTCCGATGCGGCCCGTCATCTGATCGTTGCCTTCGGCGCCGTTGAGCACGTTCGATCCATTGTCGCCAAGGAGCGTGTCGTCGTGGCTGCTGCCGGTGATGTTCTCGAATTCGGAAAACGTATCGAGGTTGGCGTGACCGCCGATGCCGACGCCGACGTTCAGATCAACAGTAACGCCGCTGGCCGATCCGGTATAACTCAGCGTGTCGGTCCCATCGCCGCCAAACAAGGAGTCGCCGCTCGCTCCGCCGATGATCATATCCGCGCCTTCGCGGCCCCAGATGGTGTCGGCGCCGTCTTCGCCCGCGATTGCGTCACTGCCTTCACCGCCGTCGAGGAGGTCGCCGCCGCTGCCGCCATAGAGGAAATCCTGGCCATTTCCGCCCCAGAGCAAATCGACGCCACCAAGGCCCGAGAGCACGTCGTTTCCGTCGGAACCATTCAAGGTGTTCTGGTTGCCGTCACCAATCAAAAAATCGTTGAAGAAGCTGCCGACGATGTCTTCGAAACCGTTGAACGTGTCGCCTTCGGCATCGCCAAAAGAGCCTGTGCCGGTAGTCAGATTAACGAGAACGCCTGCACCGGATGCAC
>JBJXGL010000057.1:0-19731 GCA_046160365.1 Aestuariivirga sp.
CGTAGCGCTGTCTTGGCGCTGAAAATCCGCCGCCGCCTTTGACGATTTCGGCCGCCACGCAGAGATAACGCGCGCCATCGGGCGTTTCGGCGAGTTGTCTTATGATGCGGCCTGGGGACTCGAAGGCCTGATGCACGTTCCACAGGGGGCACGCGGCGCCATAACGCGCGAACTGCAATTTGGCGGCGCTGTGGCGCTTGGTGATGTTTCCGGCGCGGTCGATCCTGGCGAAGAATACCGGCACGCCTTTGAGGCCGGGACGCTGCAATGTCGAGAGCCGGTGAGCCACTTGTTCCAAACTCGCGCCGAAGCGATTGGCCAGAAGTTCGAGGTCGTGACGCAAGCTTCGCGCGCTGGCGAGGAAGGCCTGATAGGGAAGCAGCGGCGCTCCGGCGAAATAATTGCACAGCCCTATGCGGCAGATCTCCGCCGACTCGGGATTGCGGAATTCGGCGCGTGTGACGATGCCGTTCAGAGCACTTTCGTTTTCGAGACTCGCGATCTGAAACGCAATCTGGAAATTTCGCGTCGAAGCCGGCGTGTAAGCACCGAGCCATAACTCGCGGCGCTCGGGATCGAAGCGGCGGAGCGTGTCTTCCCCTGGCGATGCGCGTTTCAAGGTTACGTGATGGCGGTCTTCGAGATGCGATGCGAGTGCCGCCTCCGCATTGGTCAAATCGAGTTCGCCCGCCAGCTGCTCCGCCGCCAGATCGAGCTCGTGCACATAATTGTCGCGGAAGTGGAAGAAGTCGCGCACCTCTTCGTAAGGTGTGAGTTCCGCCGCCGCCCCTCCGCCAAGTGCGGCATCGATGGAGGCGAGCTGTTCGCTGTTCCGCCGGTAAGCCTGGTGGCAGGCGATGAGCGCGTGGGCGATCTGCGGCGCGTTCTGGGCCACGAGGCGGAGATCCTGCGTGGTGGGTGTTGCCCCGGCGAAGACCGGGTCGGCCAGCGCCTCGCGAAGCGCCGCCAAGAGCCGTTCGCCCTCGCCATGGGAGAGCTCCGCGATGTCGAGGCCGAAGCGCTCGGCCAGGGCCAGCACCACGGCGGCCGAGACCGGGCGCTGGTTATTTTCGATCTGATTTAGGTAACTCGTTGAAATACCGAGGCGTTCGGCAAATGCCGATTGCGTGGCCCGGGCCCCCTCGCGCAGTTCGCGGACCTTTCGGCCGATATAGAGTTTGCTAAGTGCCATTTGCAGTTTCGCAAATCTTATATTGCATAATTACGAATTCCGCAACCCCGCCCGAAGGCGCGTTCCCTTCCGAAGCCAAATGAGTTACCGCAAAGACAGGGGATGGGCGGGAGCAGACTGCATGCGCGACGTGCTGGAGCAATTGGACAAGCGCCGCGAGGAAGCGCGCCTCGGCGGCGGCAAAAAACGCGTGGACGCCCAGCATGCCAAGGGCAAGCTCACGGCGCGCAAGCGCCTCGATGTGCTGCTCGATGAAGGCTCATTCGAGGAATATGACATGTTCGTGACCCACCGTTCGGTGGAGTTCGGCATGGACAAACAGAAAATCGCGGGCGACGGCGTGGTGACGGGATGGGGCACCATCAACGGGCGCATGGTTTACGTCTTCGCGCAGGATTTCACTGTGCTCGGCGGCTCGCTTTCGGAAACTCATGCGCAGAAGATTTGCAAGATCATGGATATGGCGGTGCGCAATGGCGCGCCGGTGATTGGACTGAATGACTCCGGCGGCGCGCGCATCCAGGAAGGTGTTGCCTCACTCGCGGGTTATGCCGACGTGTTCAAGCGCAATGTCGAGGCCTCGGGCGTCATTCCGCAGATCTCGGTGATCATGGGGCCGTGCGCGGGAGGTGCGGTCTATTCGCCGGCAATGACCGACTTCATTTTCATGGTGCGCGACTCATCCTACATGTTCGTGACCGGACCGGATGTCGTAAAGACGGTGACCAACGAAATCGTGACGGCGGAGGAACTTGGCGGGGCCAAGACGCACACACAGAAATCTTCCGTGGCGGATGCGGCTTTCGACAATGACATCGAAACGCTGGAAATGGTGCGGGCACTGTTCGATTTCCTGCCGCTCAACAACCGCGAGAAGCCGCCGGTGCGGCCGTTCTTTGACGATCCGGCACGGCTCGAAATGCGCCTCGACACGCTGATCCCCGACAGCGCGGCCAAGCCCTATGACATGAAGGAACTGATCGCCGCGGTGGCGGACGAAGGCGAGTTCTTCGAGCTGCAAGCGGCCTTTGCGCGCAACATCCTGACCGGCTTCATCAGGCTCGAAGGTCAGACGGTGGGTGTGGTGGCAAACCAGCCGCTTGTGCTGGCTGGCGTGCTCGATATCGACTCGGCCAGAAAGGCCGCGCGCTTCGTGCGCTTCTGCGATGCCTTCAACATTCCGATCCTGACACTTGTGGATGTGCCGGGATTTCTTCCAGGCACCGCGCAGGAATTCGGCGGCGTCATCAAACATGGCGCCAAACTTCTTTTCGCCTATGGACAGGCAACCGTGCCGATGGTGACGCTGATCACCCGCAAGGCCTATGGCGGTGCTTATGACGTGATGGCGTCGAAGCATATCGGGGCGGACGTGAATTATGCGTGGCCGACCGCCGAGATCGCGGTGATGGGGGCGAAGGGCGCGGTTGAGATTCTCTATCGTTCCGAGCTTGACGACAAGGAGAAGATCGCAGCCCGCACCAAGGATTACGAAACGCGCTTCGCCAACCCCTTTGTCGCTGCCGAGCGCGGCTTCATCGACGAAGTGATCATGCCGCACTCCTCGAGGAAACGCATCGCGCGGGCTTTTGCTGCACTGAGACACAAGAAGCTGGAGACGCCGTGGAAGAAGCACGATACGATACCGCTGTAATTTCTCTCCCCCAGCTTCGCTGGGGGAGTGGCCCGAAGGGCCGAGGGGGTGTCTCAGCAAGCGAGATACCTCCAAGATTGCTGCGCGCGCACGTATTGGAATCGAGCTTGTTGAGACACCCCCTCCCGGCTTCGCCGTACTCCCCCAGCGAAGCTGGGGAAGAGAGGTAGGCCATGTTCAAGAAAATTCTCATCGCTAACCGAGGAGAAATCGCCTGCCGCGTGATGAAGACGGCAAAGCTGATGGGGATTGCCACCGTTGCGGTTTACTCAGACGCCGACCGCGATGCGTTGCATGTGAAGATGGCGGATGAAGCGGTGCATATCGGGCCATCGCCGTCGAGCCAGTCTTACATCGTAATCGACAAGATCATCGACGCGATCCGCAAGACGAAATCGGACGCAGTGCATCCCGGTTATGGCTTCCTGTCGGAAAATCCGAAATTCGCCGAGGCGCTGGCCAAGGAAAAAGTCGCTTTCATCGGACCTCCGGTCAAAGCGATCGAGGCAATGGGGGATAAGATCACGTCGAAGAAGATCGCCGCCGAGGCCAAGGTCAATACCGTCCCCGGCCACATGGGGTTGATCGACGACGCTGATCACGCGGTCAAGATTGCCCGCGAAATTGGCTATCCCGTGATGATCAAGGCCTCCGCCGGCGGCGGTGGCAAAGGCATGCGCATTGCCTGGAATGACGAGGAAGCGCGCCAGGGATTCCAGTCATCGAAGAACGAGGCCAAGTCTTCCTTCGGCGATGACCGCATTTTCATCGAAAAATTCGTGAGCGAGCCGCGCCACATCGAAATTCAGGTCCTGGGCGATACGCACGGCAACACGCTCTATCTCGGCGAGCGCGAATGCTCGATCCAGCGGCGGAACCAGAAGGTGATCGAGGAAGCGCCCTCACCGTTTCTGGACGCTACCACACGCAAAGCCATGGGCGAGCAGGCGGTGGCGCTGGCGAAAGCAGTTGGATACGCTTCCGCGGGCACGGTTGAATTCATCGTCGACGGCCAGCGGAATTTCTACTTCCTCGAGATGAACACCAGGCTGCAAGTCGAGCATCCGGTGACGGAACTCGTCACCGGCATCGATATCGTCGAGCAGATGATCCGTGTGGCCGCGGGCGAAAAACTCAAGATCAAGCAGGAAGACGTGAAGCTCAATGGCTGGGCCGTCGAGAGCAGGCTTTATGCCGAAGACCCTTACCGGAATTTTCTGCCCTCGATCGGCAGGCTGACGCGCTACCGGCCACCCGTGGAAGGAGCGCGCGCCGACGGCTCCATCGTAAGGAACGACACCGGCGTGTTCGAGGGCGGCGAGATCTCCATGTACTACGATCCGATGATCGCCAAGCTCTGCACCTGGGCGCCCGACCGCGCGCAGGCGATCGCCGCCATGGGCAAGGCGCTCGACGATTTCGAAGTGGAAGGCATTGGGCACAATCTGCCGTTCCTTTCGGCGGTAATGGAGAACCGGCGCTTCCGCGAAGGACGGCTCACGACAGCGTTCATCGCCGAAGAGTTTCCAGATGGATTCTCGGGCGTCAAGCCATCGGGCGAAGAGAAACGGAAGCTCGCGGCCGCGGCACTCTTCATGCATCTGGCACGCGAGCGCCGCGCCGCACGGATTTCCGGTGCAATGGACAATCACCGCCGTGTCGTTGGCAGCGAGTGGATCATCACACTCGATGGCGAAGTCATGCGGGTGACGACAGAAGGCGGCAATGGCGCGCTTGACGCGCAGTTCAAGGACGGATTGCCGGTGACCGTCGAAAGCGGATGGACGCCAGGAATGGCGCACGCCCACTTCACCGTGGGTGGCGAGACGCTCGGCATAAAGACCTCGTTCTCCGGCACCGGTATCCGTCTGCGCTGGCGCGGCATGGATGTGATGGCATTCGTGAGGACCCCGCGCGTGGCGGAACTTGCCGCGCTGATGCCGAAGAAGAAGGCGGCCGACACTTCGAAGCAACTGCTCTGCCCCATGCCTGGCATGATCACGTCGATTTCGGTCAAGGAAGGCGACACGGTGGAAGCCGGACAGGCCGTCGCGGTTGTGGAAGCGATGAAAATGGAGAACGTGTTGCGCGCCGAGCGCAAGGCTGTGGTGAAGCGCATCGCCGCCAAGGTGGGCGAGAGTCTTGGCGTTGACGAAACCATCATGGAGTTCGCGTGAATCGATGAGCAAGAAACCGGACCTCACGGACTGGGCAAAACTTGCCGAACGCGAAGTGAAGGCAGCGGCCAGCTCGTTGGTGCGGCAAACGCCGGAAGGAATCGCGGTGAAGCCGCTTTACACGGAGGCCGATCTCGAAGGTGTATCGCATCTGGGATCGCTTCCCGGTTTCGCGCCGTTCACGCGCGGCCCCCGCGCCACCATGTATGCGGGAAGACCTTGGACGATCCGGCAATATGCGGGCTTCTCGACGGCGGAAGAGTCGAATGCCTTCTACCGGCAGGGACTAGCCGCGGGTCAGAAAGGTTTGTCAGTGGCCTTTGATCTCGCGACACATCGCGGCTACGACTCCGACCATCCGCGCGTGGCGGGCGATGTCGGCAAGGCGGGAGTCGCCATTGACTCAGTCGAGGACATGAAAACCCTGTTCGACGGCATTCCACTGAAGGACATGTCGGTGTCGATGACGATGAACGGCGCCGTGGTGCCTGTGCTGGCGAGTTTCATCGTGGCGGGCGAGGAGCAGGGCGCTTCTCGCGCCGAGCTTTCCGGCACCATTCAGAACGACATCTTGAAAGAGTTCATGGTGCGGAACACTTACATCTATCCGCCCGAACCTTCGATGCGCATCGTCGCCGACATCATCGCCTATACGGCGCGCGAAATGCCGCGCTTCAATTCGATCTCGATCTCCGGCTATCACATGCAGGAAGCGGGCGCGACGCTGGTGCAGGAACTGGCCTTCACGCTGGCGGATGGGCGCGAATATGTGCGCGCCGCGATTGCGCGCGGCCTTGACGTGGATGAATTCGCGGGAAGACTCTCGTTCTTCTTCGCCATCGGCATGAACTTCTTCATGGAGGCAGCGAAGCTGCGCGCGGCCAGGTTTTTGTGGTCGCGCATCATGGGCGAGTTCAATCCGAAGAAGGCGGATTCGCTCATGCTCCGCACCCATTGCCAGACGTCCGGCGTATCGCTGCAGGAGCAGGATCCTTACAACAACATCGTGCGCACCGCCTTCGAGGCGATGGCGGCAGCACTTGGCGGCACGCAGTCGCTCCACACAAATTCCTTCGACGAAGCGATTGCTCTGCCCACGGAGTTTTCCGCCCGTATCGCCCGCAATACGCAGCTCATCCTGCAGCACGAGACCGGCATCACCCATGTGGCCGATCCGTTGGCTGGCTCATATTATGTCGAGAGCCTGACCCATGAGTTGGCGGAGAAGGCCTGGGCGCTCATCGAGGAGATGGAAGCGCTCGGCGGCATGACCAAGGCCGTCGCGGCGGGCGTTCCCAAGCGGATGATCGAAGAAGCGGCGACACGGCGGCAGGCGGCGGTTGACCGCGGCGATGAGGTAATCGTCGGCGTCAACAAATACCGGCCCGAGACCGAGGGGCCGGTCAAGACCCGCGAGATCGACAACAAAGCGGTGCGGGATGCGCAGGTTTCGCGGCTCAAGCGCATCAAGGAGCGGCGCGATCCAGAGGCCGTTGCCGTGACGCTGGCCGTACTCGAAGCCGTGGCGCGCACCGGCGACGGCAACATTCTGGCGGCGGCAGTGGAAGCGGCACGGGCGCGGGCAACCGTCGGCGAAATTTCCGATTGTCTGCGCAAGGCCTTTGGCGAACACAGCGCCACTCCCAAAGTGGTGAGGGGCATCTACGGCGGGGTCTTCAAGGGTGATCCCGAATACAAGATGCTGGCCGAGCGGATTGCGAGTTTCACTGCCGCGAATGGCAAACCGAAAGTAATGATCGCCAAACTTGGCCAGGACGGGCACGACCGCGGCGCAAAAACGATCGCTTCGGCATTCGGCGATCTCGGTTTCGAAGTGTTGGCGGGACCTCTATTCCAAACGCCGGATGAAACCGCGGCAATGGCTGTGGAAGAGAAGGTGCAGGTGGTTGGCGTTTCCTCGCTCGCCGCCGGGCATAAGACGCTGCTGCCGCAACTCGTCGAAGCGCTTAAGGCACGAGGCGGAGACGACATCATCGTGGTGTGCGGCGGCGTCGTGCCGCGCGGCGATTATCAATACCTCTATGATCGTGGCGTCGCAGCCATCTTTGGTCCGGGAAGTCCAGTGCTCGAATCGGCCCGTGCGATCCTTGATTTGCTCGAGGGGCGGAGCAGGAATAGATAGCACTCCGTTTTCCCCTCCCCCGCGAGCGCAGCGAGTGTGGGGAGGGTTAGGGTGGGGGTGGTGCAGCGCGTGCTGACCTGAGAAATTGCGACGAGTCCCAACGACCCCCACCCGGAATTTGCTTCGCGTTCCGCTCGCAAATTCCGACCTCCCCACAAGGGGGAGGTGAAAGTTCGAGCGCGAAACTACGCTCCTCTCGACTTTGACAACCATTGGCGCCGCTTCTATTCTCCGCCTATCTTTCCGGAGCCCGCGTTCATGAACGAGCAGAAGCCGGTTCACGCCCAGCGCAACACCGGCACGCCGTTGCGCCCCGAGTGGTTCGAGTCACACGCCGTCAATCTTTCGGCCGCCGAGCGCCGCGCCGCCACCATGGGCACCAGGCGCACGGTGAAGAAGGAGTATCAGGCGGCCTGGCTCGTCAAAGCGATCCAATGCATCGATCTCACGACGCTTGCGGGCGACGATACGCCGGGCCGGGTGCGGCGCTTGTGCTGGAAGGCCAGGCGGCCGCTGCGCGATGACATCGTCGAAGCGCTGGGGCTTGCGGCAAATCCGCCAACGGTGGGCGCCGTTTGCGTTTATCCCACGATGGTGGCGCCAGCGGTGAAGGCACTTGAAGGTTCGCGGATTCCGGTGGCTTCAGTCGCGACAGGGTTTCCTTCCGGTCTAACGCCCCTGCCGCAGCGGCTTGCGGAAATTCGCTACGCTGTCGATCAGGGTGCTGCCGAAATCGATATCGTCATCAATCGCGCGCAAGTGCTAACGCAAGACTGGCAGGCGCTTTACGACGAAGTGCAGGCCATGCGCGAGGCGTGCGGGCCTGCGCATCTCAAGGCAATCCTCGCCACCGGCGATCTGAAGACTCTTCGCAATGTCTACAAGGCAAGTTTTGTGGCGATGCAGGCGGGCGCCGACTTCATCAAGACATCCACCGGCAAGGAAGACGTGAACGCCACGCTGCCGGTAAGCCTCACCATGGTCAGGGCGCTGCGCGACTACGGCGAACTCACCGGGCAAATGGTGGGCTTCAAGCCGGCGGGCGGATTGCGCACGGCAAAGGATGCGCTGAACTGGTTGATCCTCATGAAAGAGGAATTGGGGCGGCGCTGGCTCGAGCCCGATCTCTTCCGTCTTGGCGCGAGCTCGATGCTTGCCGATATCGAGCGTCAACTCGAACACTTCATCACCGGCCGCTATTCGGCCCTCACCCATCACGCACTTGCCTGAGGCCAACAATGCCAACAGTTTCCGACGTCTTGAAAGACATGGACTACGGCCCCGCACCGGAAGCTTCGAACCATGTAAGAGACTGGCTCAAGGTCCATGAGAAGGGCTTCGGACATTTCATCGGCGGCGCCTTCGTTGCCTCGAAGGGCGGCGCGTTGTTCGATGTGCTGAATCCGGCGGATAACTCGCTGCTTGCGCGTGTGCCGCAAGGAACCAAGACGGACGTCGATCGCGCGGTCGAAGCGGCGCGCAAGGCCTTTGGGTCATGGTCGCGAAGGCCGGGGCACGAGCGCGCGGCTTATCTTTATGCGCTTGCCCGCATCATCCAGAAACGCGAGCGCTTTCTCTCGGTGCTCGAGACCATGGACAACGGCAAGACCATCCGCGAGAGCCGCGACATCGACATTCCGCTGGTAGCGCGGCATTTCTATCATCACGCCGGCTGGGCCGAGATCATGGGCGACGAGTTTCCCGGCTATGGACCGGTTGGCGTGTGCGGGCAGATCGTGCCGTGGAATTTTCCGCTGCTGATGCTGGCATGGAAAATCGCGCCGGCCCTTGCCGCAGGCAATACCGTGGTGCTGAAGCCCGCGGAATGGACTCCGCTCACCGCACTTGCTTTCGCCGAAATCTGCACCGAAGCGGGATTGCCGCCGGGCGTCGTCAATGTGGTGACGGGCGATGGATCGGCGGGGGCGCTGCTCGTCGAACATCTGGGCGTCGATAAGATCGCGTTTACGGGATCGACAGAAGTGGGGCGCTTGATCCGCCGCGCCACGGCGGGTTCGGGGAAGAAACTGTCGCTCGAACTTGGCGGCAAGTCGCCCTTCATCGTGCATGAGGATGCCGATCTCGATGCGGCGGTGGAAGGCGTGGTCGATGCCATCTGGTTCAATCAAGGACAGGTGTGCTGCGCGGGATCGAGACTGCTGGTGCAGGAAGGTGTTGCCGAACGGTTCCTCTCGAAGCTCAAACGCCGCATGCAGACGTTGCGGATCGGCGATCCGCTCGACAAGTCGATGGACATGGGGCCCGTCGTCGACCGCGTGCAGCGTGAGCGCATTGTGAAACTGGTGAAGAAGGGCGAGGAGGAAGGCGGAACGCTCACCCAGGCCGATGTGCCGGTGCCGGAGACGGGTAATTATTTCGCGCCCTCACTCTTCACCGATGTGGAAGCAGCATCGACAGTGATGGAGGTCGAAATCTTCGGCCCCGTGGCCGCCGCCATGACCTTTCGCACACCGGAGGAGGCCGTTCAGATTGCCAATCACACGCGCTATGGGCTTGCGGCCACCGTGTGGTCGGAGAACATCAACCTCGCCCTCGACACCGCGGCGCGCATGAAAGCGGGTGTCGTATGGGTCAACTCCACCAATCTTTTCGACGCGGCCGCGGGCTTCGGCGGCTACCGCGAAAGCGGCTTTGGCCGCGAAGGCGGGCGCGAGGGCATGTACGAATATCTCAAGGCCGATTGGGAGAAAGCATTGCCCGCTGGTCGCGCGGCCAAGAAGGTTAAACTGAACGCCGCGCCTGCCAGCGAAGTGGATATCCACGGGCTTCCCTCCATCGACCGCACAGCGAAGCTCTTCGTCGGCGGCAAGCAGGCGCGGCCCGATTCGGGTTACAGTTACTCCGTGTACGGAGCGAATGGCAAAGCCATCGGCCAGGCGGGGTTGGGCAACCGCAAGGATATCCGTAACGCCGTCGAAGCCGCGGGCAAGGCCTCGGGCTGGGGTTCCGCGACCGCGCATAACCGGGCGCAGGTCATCTACTACATCGCCGAAAATCTCTCGGCCCGCGCCGAGGAGTTCGCGCGCCGTCTTGCTCGCATGGGCGATACGCCGAAACAGGCGGCGCGCGAGGTGGAAGCCTCGATCCGGCGCATCTTCTGGTACGCGGCGCAGGCCGACAAATACGATGGCCGCGTGCATTCCACGCGCTCGCGGAACGTGACACTCGCCATGAACGAACCCTACGGTGCCATTGGGCTTCTATGCCCCGATTCGGTTCCGCTGCTGGGGCTCGTTTCATTGGTGATGCCGGCAATCGCCATGGGCAATCGCGTGATTGCCGTGCCTTCGCCGCACAAACCGCTGGCGGCCACCGATTTCTATCAGGTGCTGGAGACTTCCGATGTTCCGGCGGGCGCCGTCAATATCGTCACCGGCGAGCGCGACGAACTCGCCAAGACTCTCGCCGAGCACGACGATGTGGCGGCACTCTGGTATTGCGGCACGGCCGAGGGAACCGCGATGGTGGAGAAGGCCTCCGCCGGTAATCTCAAGCCCACATGGTGCGATGGCGGACGTGCGCGGGACTGGTTCTCAAGCGTCGAGGGTCAGGGCCATGACTATCTGCGGCACGCGGTGCAGGTGAAAAACATCTGGATTCCGTATGGCGAGTGACGGCAGACACCTTCTCTCCCTCACGCCGAAGGCGTGGGGGAGTACCGCCGAAGGCGGGGAGGGGGTGTTTGGTAAGGTACGGCTGGCCCATTGAAAGATCGAGCTTGTTGAGACACCCCCTCGGCGCTTCGCGCCACTCCCCCGTGCTTCGCACGAGGGAGAGAACCTACGCACCCTTCAACCGCCCAACCATCTCGACATAGCGCGGGTGGTTCCGCACCGAATCGAGATCCTTGTCTTGCAGCATGTACTCGACGCGCGATTTATGTCCGATGCCGGCCATGGCTTCGTCAAGCAGGCGCGCCGCCGTTTCGGTCTCGCCCATGAGCGCAAAGGCGCAGGCGAGGTTGTAGCGTAGATCGTAGTCCTCGGGTTCGATCACCAGCGCGCGTTCGGCCCAATCGAGCGCCCGCTCGCGTTCGCCCTGCATCGCGAGAACGCCGGCGCCGAAACCCAGCGCATCGGAATCGTCCGGGCGCTGGATCACCGCGGCCTCGAGGCGGGCGAGCGCGCGGCGGTTGGCGGTCTTCGCATGGCCCTCCTCGCCCATGGCCTGGTAACACAAGGCCGCAAGCCCCAGCGAGCGGAAGTCGTCGGACTTGAGTTCGCCGGCGCGGGTGAAGAGCTCTGCCGCGTGGTCGTAGCGCCGCTGGTTCATCGAATTGCGGCCATAGAAGAAATACGCCTCGAAGAGATTGGGATCGAGCGCCATGGCGGTCTTGAACTCGGTTTCCGCGGCGACATAACTGCCGCTGGCATAGAGTGCTAGCCCTCGCGCGCTGTGGGCTTCGGCGAGTGTGGAATCAAGTGCAAGCGCGGCTTCGCTCCGCTCCAGAATGTCTTCGAAGCGGATCGAGGCGTCGCCCGAGTCGAGCAGCAGGGAATTGCAATCGGCGATGCCTGCGTGAGCGCGCGCAAATTTCGAATCGATTTCGACTGCCTTCGCGAACATCTGCCTGGCGATGCGCAGCGAGCGGCGCGTGAGGCCGCCCCGGTGAAAGATGCCGCGTGCCATCAGATAGTAGCGGTAGGCCTCCGTGCTCTCGGTCGGCTTCTTCGCCATGCCCGAACGTTCGGCTGGCAGCAGCTTCACCTTCAGCGCATCGACGATGGCGTGCGAAATCTCGTCCTGAATGCCGAGGATGTCCTCGAAGTCGCGGTCGTAACGCTCCGCCCAGACATGGCCGCTGGTTTCGCCGTCGATCAACTGCGCCGTGATGCGCACGCGCGCGCCGGATTTGCGCACGCTGCCTTCCAACACATATTTCACGTCGAGCTTGCGCGCCACTTGCCCGATGTCGACAGCCTTTCCCTTCAGCGTGAACGACGTGTTGCGGGCGACGACGAAGAGCGCCGAAACCTTCGAAAGATCGGTGATGATGTCCTCGGCGATGCCATCTCCGAAATACTCCTGTTCCGGATCGCCGCTCAGATTGGTGAACGGCAGCACCGCAATCGACGCCTTGAAATCGCCCGGGCGGCGGTTGGTCTGCTCGGTTGTTTCGAACATCAACCGATAGACCCGCTGCGGCTGCGCAACATGCTTCAACTGCCGCTCGCCCACATCCTCGAACTGATAGATCGTGTGGCGGCGCACATGCTGATAGACGGTTTCCGAAATACAGACGCCGCCCGCCTCGGCGAGGCCCTGCAGGCGGACCGCCATGTTGACGCCATCGCCATAGATGTCGTCGCCGTCGGCGATCACGTCGGAAAGATTGATGCCGATGCGGAAGCGCATGCGCTTTGTTTCGGCGAGGCCGGCGTTGCGGCCGGCCACTTCCGCCTGAAGCCCCGCCGCGAACTGCACGGCATTCACCACACTCGCGAACTCCGCCAGGAATCCATCGCCCATGTGCTTGACGATGCGGCCGCCATAGCGCGCGGCGAGCGGATCGACGATCGTTGACGTATGCGCCTTCAAGGCATCGAGCGCACCGGTCTCGTCCGCTTGCATCAAGCGGCCATAACCAGCCACATCGGCCGACAAGATGGTTGTCAGACGGCGTTCCATCGCGGTTCGTTTTGCCCCAACGAATGCGTCCAATGCCCCGGTGCTTTTGAACTAGCCGGTTTGAGCGGGTTTGCAAACGGTTCAGTGGTATGGGGCTACGCCGCGGCGCGGCGCAGTTTTCCGTTCAGCAGATTTTGAAACAGATTTTCGCTCATTCGCGCCATATCCGGCATCAGCGGAAGCGCCCGCAAGCTGACGCGTTGGTAAGCTTCGGGGCCAAGGGCTTCCTCCAGCCAGCGGATGTATTGCGGAATATGGGCCCAGCGCGCGACCAGTGCCGGCGTCAGTTCGGCGTGGAATTGCGTGGCGAGCAGATTGTCTCCCACGGCCATGATCTGAACCGGCGTAGCAGGCGAGGACGCAAGCACCGTTGCCCCGGCAGGCAACTTGGTCACTTCCGCGTGATGCCACTGCATGACCGCCATGACACGCTTCAATCCGCAGGTCAGCGCATGGTTGAGACCCTCGCTTGTAAGCGTCACCTCACCGACGCCGACTTCCGCCTCGCGCGCGAGTCCCACCTTGCCGCCTAGCGCTTCCGCCAGAAGCTGAAGGCCCAGGCAGATGCCGAGATAGGGCCGGTTGCGCTCCACCGTCCATTCGCGGATCGCCTGCTTCTCGGCCACGAGCCAGGGATGAGTTTCGGTTTCCCACACATCCATGGCGCCGCCCATGACGAGCAGAAAATCATAAGGCGCGAGAGACGGAATCTGTTCGCCTTGATGCAGCATCACGATATCCAGCTTCGCACCGTGCCTCTCGAGGAACTCTCCGAAGAGGCCCGGCGGCTCGTCGTCCATATGCTGAAAACCAGCGCGCGCTTGATCATGACTGTCGTCCCAATTTCAAGACGCCGCACATAAGGCGCTCGCCGCGAATCGCAATTGACGCGAATGTCGCAGCCCGCTGTTAACGAAACATGACACCCGTGCTAATGGAGCTGCAATGTTTCCAAACCCGATCATTGCCGAAGTCACCCGCGGCGGAATCGTCGAGAGCCGCCACGCCGGCGCATTCGCCGTTGCGAATGCCAATGGCGAGATCGTCATGGCGGCGGGAGATATCGGCCGGCCGGTGTTTCCGCGCTCGGCCGTCAAGGCGTTGCAATGCGTGCCGGTGATCGAAAGCGGCGCCGCGGATCGCTTCGGCTTCACCCCTGAGGAGATAGCACTCTGCTGCGCCTCCCACAGCGGCGAAGCGGATCATGTGAAAGTGGCACGGGCGATACTAGCGAAAGTGGGCGTAACCGAGGGCGTATACGAATGCGGTGCGCATTGGCCATTCGATCATGCCGCGCACCACGCTGCCGTGCGCGCCATGGACAAGCCGCTCGCCGTTCACAACAACTGCTCGGGCAAACATGCCGGCATGCTGGCGTTGGCGCGGCAGCTTGGCACGAACGAGCGGAACTACACGGACCGCGATCATCCGGTTCAGCGCGCCATCGCATCGGCGATCGGTTCGCTGTGCGATGAGGATTTGGGCGCGGCTCCATGCGGAATCGACGGCTGTTCGGTGCCCACCTGGGCCTTGCCGCTTCGCAGCTTGGCGCGCGGGTTTGCAAAACTTGCCGCGCCCGGTCACAGGGCGGGCCAACGCATCCTTGCCGCAGTGCGCGCCAATCCTTTTATGGTCGCTGGCAGCGGGCGGTTCGACACCGTATTGATGACAAAAGTTCCCCGCGCCTTTGTGAAAACCGGGGCCGAAGGCGTCTATTGCGGCGCCGTGACACACGCCGGACTGGGTTTCGCTCTCAAATGCGACGACGGCGCAACCCGCGCCGCCGAGGTGGCCATCGCCGGCCTGCTCGCCGGTCTCGAATGCTGGACGGCGGAGGAGCGGGCGAGCCTGCGGGAATTCTCCGACTCGCATCTCCACAACTGGCGAAACATCGAAGTTGGAGAGGTGCAGGCTGCCAGCACATTCGAATCCCGCCTCGCGGCGATGAAGGGTTAACGCCTGCCTGGGCGCCGCACCTGCGTCACCTGCGAACGGCAACAAGGATCAATCGAACGCCATGCAGGCGGCCATCGACGCGGCGGCGAAGAGCGGTAGCACGCCGGTTCCCGAAGCTGGGAAATACCCCGTCTTCGCGACGCCGTTATTGACCGGTATCAAAGGAGGGAGAGGCGGAGGGCGCTAGCAATAGCCTCGGAGGTTCCAGCCCGTGCCCAAGGAAAGCGCTATGATCCAACCCGTCATCCGCACGTGCGGTCTCTCCAAAGTCTATCGCAGCGGTCCGGTGGAGGTGCAGGCGCTGCGCGGCGTCGATTTCGAAGCGGCCCCCGGCGAGTTTATCGTCATCCTCGGCCCATCCGGCTCCGGCAAGTCGACGTTTCTCAATCTGATCGGTGGACTCGATCAGGCCTCGGGCGGGGAGGCGTGGTTCCTCGATCACGAACTGACGCGCATGCGCGAGAGCGAACTGACGCGATACCGCCGCGACCATGTCGGTTTCATCTTCCAGTTCTATAATCTCGTGCCGAGCCTCACCGCGCGCGAGAATGTGTCGCTGGTGACTGAAATCGCCAGCCGCCCCATGAAGGCCGAGGAAGCGCTGGCGCTGGTTGGCCTCGCGGACCGCCTCGATCATTTTCCCTCGGAGCTCTCGGGCGGCGAACAGCAGCGCGTGGCGATTGCCCGCGCCGTCGCCAAACGGCCCGATCTCATGCTGTGTGACGAACCAACCGGCGCGCTCGATTCGAAAACCGGCATCTTGGTTCTGGAGGCCCTGCTCAAGGTGAACCGCGAGTTCGGCACCACCACGCTTGTCATCACCCACAATCAGGCAATCGGCGCCATTGCCTCGCGTGTGATCCGCTTCGCCAACGGCGGCATTGCCACGATTGAAGAGAACGCGCATCGGAAAGAGCCCTCGGAGGTGGCCTGGTAGAAATGCGCGCGCTCCACCATAAGCTGTTCCGCGATGTGAGGAGACTCTGGGCTCAATCGCTGGCGATTGCTCTGGTGCTGGCCGCCGGTGTCGCCACGCTGATCCTGGGCGTTGGCGCCCATGACTCGCTCTCCGAAACGCGCGCATCCTATTACGAGGCAAACCGCTTCGCCGATGTTTTCGCCAGCCTCACGCGGGCGCCGAAGTCTGTGCTGGCCAATATCAGGGACATCGACGGTATCGCCGCCGCCGAAGGCCGCATTGCCGCCACCGCCATTGCGGACCTTGACGGCATGCAGGAGCCCGCCGCCGTACGGCTCGTGAGTTTGCCCGTTGCGGGTTCGCCTGTCATCAACCTGCTGCATTTACGTTCCGGCAGGCTGCCTTTCGCCGGAGCCTCGAACGAAGCAGTGGTGACCGAAGGCTTCGCACTCGCGCACAACCTTGCTCCGGGCGATACATTCCGTGTACTGATCAATGGCCGGATGCGGGAACTGCGGGTGAGCGGCACCGCGCTCTCACCCGAGTTCATCTATGTATTGGGACCCGGCGATCTGATGCCCGACGAACGCCGCTTCGGCGTGGTGTGGATGCCGGAAGCGGAACTTGCCGCCGCTTACGGAAAGACCGGCGCTTTCTCCGATCTGCTGGTGCGCCTGGTTCCCGGAACCGATGCGGATGAAGTGATCGCGGCCATCGATGTCATCATCGAACGTTATGGCGGGCAGGGCGCCTATCTCCGCAAGGATCAAATCTCGCACGCTTTCCTCGATGCGGAATTAAAGCAGCTCGAAGCCATGAGCCGTATTCTGCCGCCGGTGTTCCTGGCGGTCGCGGCCTTTCTCGTGAACATGACGCTGGCACGGCTGATTGCGCTCGAGCGCGAACAGATCGGCCTGTTCAAGGCCATGGGATTTTCGGCTTTCGAGATCGCGAAGCACTATCTTGAGTTCGTCGCCTTGATTGCCGCGGGCGGCGTGGTGATCGGCTTCATCGCCGGCACCTGGCTTGGTTATGGCCTGACCATACTCTATGCCGACTTCTTCAGCTTCCCCTTCCTCATCTTCCGGCGCAATCCCGATACCTATGCGCTGGCTGCCGTTGTTGCGCTGGGCGCGGCACTTGCCGGTGGATTGAAGGCGGTTTCGGGCGCGGTGCGGCTTCCGCCCGCGGTCGCCATGGCCCCTCCCGCACCCGCCCGCTATCGCCGCACCATTCTCACCCGCGTTGCGTCATTGGTGAAACTTGGGACAGCCGGAATCATGGCGGGGCGGCATCTTCTGCATTGGCCATGGCGCACCGCAAGCGGCATTCTGGGAATTGCGTTTGCTGTTGCAATTCTGGTCGGCTCGCTGTGGTCCTTCGGATCGATCGACTACATGATCGATGCCACCTTCTTCCGCGCCGACCGGCAGGATGTCTCCATCACCTTCACCGAGTCGAGGCCACTCTCGGCAGCCTTCAGCGCCGCGCGATTGCCGGGCGTCATGGCGGCGGAACCGTTCCGGACAATTTCAGTGAAGCTCCGCCATGGCCCTGTGCAACGCACCGTGCCACTGATCGGCAAGCCCCATGGCGGCGATCTCTCGCGCGTCCTCAATGCCGGCCTCGAACCGCAGACATTGCCTGAATCCGGCATTGCCCTGTCGCGCGCGCTCGCGGACATCCTGCATGCCGAGACCGGCAGCATTCTCGATGTTGCCATACAGGAAGGAAACAGGCGGCGCGTGCTGGCGCCGGTCACGGCCATCTACGAGGGCTTCTTCGGCCTTCAGGCCTATATGGATATCGATGCATTGCACCGCCTGCTCGGCGAGGAATCGCAGATCTCGGGCGTCCATCTGACTCTGGATGAAGGCCTAAGCCGCGAGTTCTTCTCGGCTGTCAAGGCAACGCCAGTGGCGAGTTTTGCCGTGTTGCAGAAAACCTCGCTGCTCAAATTCCGCGAAACCCTGGCGCGCAACGTGTTCATCATGACGTCGGTCTATGTCTCGCTCTCCGCCATCATTGCTTTCGGCGTCGTCTACAATTTCGCGCGCATCTCGCTTTCCGAGATGGGGCGGGAACTCGCAAGCCTCCGGGTTCTGGGTTTCACCGGCGCCGAAGTGTCCGCGCTGCTCTATGCGGAACTCGCTGTGGTGATCCTGCTGGCGCAGCCGCTTGGCTGGCTGATCGGCATCGGCTTCGCCTATGCGATCGTGAGCGGCTTCGACAGCGAGCTTTATCGCGTGCCGCTGGTCATCAACCGGGATGTCTACGCTTATGCAAGCCTCACGGTAGTGGGTGCGGCCATTCTGAGCGCGCTTGCGGTGCGAAAGCGCATTGCGGAACTCGATCTGATCGCGGTCTTGAAGACCAGGGAGTAGCTCATGCTGAGACGGATTATTTACTTCTTGGCGGCGGCTGCGATTGCGGCGGCGCTGGTCTGGGCCTTGTGGCCGAAGCCGGTCCCGGTGACCGCAGGCGCGATCGCGCGCCACAATCTCGTGGCGACGATCGATGAGGAGGCGCGCACCCGAATCCGCGAAATCTACACCGTGTCCGCCCCGATTGCGGGAACCATGCTGCGATCGAACCTGCACGCGGGGGATTCGGTAACAAGCGGACGGAGCATCGTCGCCACGTTGCGGCCGGCGAACCCAGGCCTTCTTGATGAGAGGTCGCGGCAGGTCGCCCGCGCCACGGCGGATGCCGCGGCGGCGGCCGTCGGGCTTGCGGACATGGTACTCAAGGAAAGCGCGGCCGCGCTGAAGTTCGCGCAAGGCGAGCACGTGCGCGCCACCGCGCTCGCCAAGCGTGGCACCATTTCCGAGCGCGCCTTCGAGAAGTCTGCTTTCGATCTTGCTGTCGCGGAAGCCCGCGTGGCGAGCGCCGAATCGGCGCTTCAGGTCCGCCGCAAGGAAAGCGAAAGCGCCAGCGCGGCATTGATCGAGTCGTCGGGCGCGGGCGAGGGCCAATGCTGCTCGCAGGTGATAGCACCCGCAAGCGGTGTGGTGCTCCGCGTGCTGGCGGAAAGCGAGCAGAGTCTGGCCGTGGGTGCGCCGATCCTCGAAATCGGAGACCCAGCCGATCTCGAAATCGAGGCTGACCTGCTCTCGCGCGATGCCGTGCGGATCGCTCCCGGCGCCAAGGCGACCATCGAAGGCTGGGGTGGCGCCCCGATCGCGGCCAGGGTGTCGAAGATCGATCCCACGGCCTTCACCAAGGTCTCGGCCCTTGGCGTCGAAGAGCAAAGGGTAAATACCGTCTTACGGTTCGAAGGCGATGCCAAACAGTGGCAGCGCCTGGGTCATGGCTTCCGCGTTCTCGTGCACATCGAGTCTTGGCGCGGCGAAAATGCGCTGGCGGTTCCGATCTCGGCGCTATTCCGCACCGGCGAGGAATGGTCGGTGTTCGCGGCCGAGGAGGGCAGAGCCGTGCGGCGCCTCGTCAAGATCGGCGAGCGCAATCTGTCCCATGCCGAATTGAAAGAAGGCCTGAAGGAGGGAGACAAAGTGATCCTCCACCCCAGCGACCGGGTGACGGATGGCGTGCGTATTGCTATCGAGGAGTGACATGGGAAAGCAGGTTTCGGTCAGTGGCCTTAACCACGTCACACTCGCCGTGAGCGATGTGGAGCGCTCCAGGTGGGCACGCTCGAAACCCGCCTTGCGGCGATAAAGGGTTAACGCCCCTCGGGCACCCTGTCTGATGCACACATCTCGCATACCGCCATGAGCCGCCGAATGCTCGTGCGATGGTCGCATCGCGGCCAATCGAATTCAATGACTTGCTCGAAGAGTCGAGCGAGCCGCAAGGCCGGAGCGGCGCAAGTCATTAACTTCGCTTGCCCGCGATGCAGGTGTGCAACGACGCATTCGATGGCAAATTACGCGCCTCATTGATCGACAGCTCGCATTTCATCTTGAATTGCGTCGTGACAACCATGCAAATGGACAAGACGGGGTCAAGGACCGGCGCCGCTCCGGCCGCGCCACAGACTCCGAATTTCGAGCCGCGGCCTTGAAGCCGGCTTGGCCATTT
>JBJXGL010000058.1:0-4284 GCA_046160365.1 Aestuariivirga sp.
GTCTTTGAGGACTACACGCCTGCGGAGATTATCCGCTGCATCGCCGCCGCGCGGGCGGATTTGCCGGCCCTGCGCGCCCGCGCCGCGTCCGTAGCCGCGGAATACCGCAAACAACACGGCGCCGCCCGTTTTATCGATGCGGTGGAACGCTTGGCCGGCTTGCGCTGACAATGAACATTTTCCACGCCGGATCGAAGTTCATGCCGATGTAATATTGAGGGGGGCTCGCGACGAATCGGATTTCGGTGCGGAAGACGGGTTCGTTACCTGCGTTGCCGGAAGCCGCCCATGGACCGTATAGACTTGACCGGTTTCCCGGTCTGTTGCCTCTATTTTCAGATCGAGGTTCAGCGCCCATGCGATATCGGAAATGGTGTCGATCTCCCAATTCGGGCTCATCCCGGAAAACCATTTCGAAACCTGCCACTTACCAATGCCCAGTTGTAACCGGGGCAGATTTCCGGGCAAGGGGGGAGTCAAGAGCTCAAAAGTATGATTCAAGCTGGAGATGGGTCCACTCGACACTGATTCGCTGGAAGGTTTGCCGCAGGCCGAACTGATCGGCGCCGTGCGAGGGTTGATTGGCGAAGTGGGGCGTCTTCGGACGGAGAATGCGAAGCTTGCCGGCGCCTTGGAGAAACTGAAGGCCGAGCATCAGGCGGTCAAGGACGAACTGGCGCGATTGAAGCATCTGCCGCCGCGTCCGCCGCAAAACCCATCCGGCATGGAAAAGGCGACGAATGGAAAAGAGCCGGGCGACGATGGGGACAAGGACGGCCGTTCGCCGCGCCGCCGCGGCAGTCAACTCGACAAGTTGACCATCAACGAGACGGTGGTGTTGAAGGCAAAGGCGCCGGCAGGATCGCGCCATAAAGGCTACGAGGAGATCGTGGTTCAGGACCTGAGCCTGAATCCGAAGGTAACGCGCTACCGGCGCGAACGTTGGGAAACACCAAACGGCGAGGCAATCATCGCCGAACTCGCCCCCGGAATCGTCGGCGGCTACGGCCCCAATCTGCATCGTCTGGTGTTGATGCTGCATTTTTCCGGCCAGATGACCTGCGAGCGGATTGTTACCCTCCTCAACGGAATGGGCGTGGTGATTTCGAAGCGGCAGGTGGTGCGTTTGCTGACGGTGAAGCTTGAGACATTCCAGGTCGAAGACGAAGCCGTGCTGAAGGCGGCTCTGGCCGATGCGCCCTTTATCACGGTTGACGACACCGGCGCGCGCCACGCGGGCAAGGCGGGTTACACCACGCAGATCGGCGCGGACCGCTTCACGGTGTTTCGTACCGGCCCGTCCAAATCGCGGCTGGCGTTTCTGGCGCGGCTTCGCGGCAGCGGAACGCTTTACGTGATCAACGGCGAGGCGCTCGATTACATGCGCGGACGCGATCTGCAACAGGGAGCCATCGACGCGCTGGCCAATCACGCCGAACGGATTTTCTCGTCCGCAGAGGCATGGGAAAGTCATCTGAAAATCCTGGGCCTGACCGATCTGAAAGTCACGCCAGATCCGGTGCGCATTGCCACGGAAGCCGCGCTCTGGGGGGCGATCCACCATCAGGGTTTGCTGCAAAACACGGTCATTGTTTCCGACGATGCGGGACAGTTCCGTATCGGCGCGCACGCCTTGTGCTGGGTCCACGCCGAACGGCTTGTTCATAAACTCATCCCCGCCAACGACATGCAGCGCAACGCCATCGAAATCGCCAGGCGGATGATCTGGTGGTTCTATCGTTGCTTGAAGGAATATAAACTGGCGCCCAGCAAAGAGCAGGCGCAAGCCCTGAGAGACAGGTTCGAACGCATCTTCAAACGCAAGACGCGCTACACTATGCTCGACCGCTTGTTGCGGCGTCTGCTTCGCCGCAAGGACGAATTGCTGCGCGTTCTCGAACGGCCCGAAATTCCGCTCAATACCAACGCGTCCGAAAACGACATTCGCACCTTCGTCACCAAACGGAAAATCTCCGGCGGAACCATCAGCGACAGGGGCCGCGACGCGCGCGATGTCATGCTCGGCCTCGCCAAAACCTGCATGAAACTCAAAGTTTCCTTCTACCACTTCATCGGGGCGCGTCTCGGAATTCCCGGGCCGAAAATCCCGCCCCTGACCAGCCTCCTCCGTCAAGCCCCAACCTGACGACCCAGGCCGCCCGAAAATTTGCCCCGGTTACCCAGTTTGAGTTTTAGGCACCACAGGTTTGTGCTGGATCAGCGGGCGGGCGGCGCCTCCTGGTAGACGGGCGGCAGCGTGATTGCGATGGCGCGGCAGATGGTATCGATGGTGGGGCCGGGGGCGGTGCGCAGCAGCGCGCGCTTGCCCTCCTGCTCCACTTCGATTTCGCTTAAATCGGCGAGGTCATCGATGATGCGCTGCCATTCGAGGGGTTTGGTTTTGCGTGCAGCGAGGCGATCCATCAACTCCTTGCGCAACACGAGCGCGAGGAAGGTGCAGAACACATGGCCACGGATACCGGCATCGGTCTTGTGGAAGATCGGCCGCGTCGCCATCAACGCCTTGGCGGTCTTGAAGGCATCTTCCACCGCCAGCAGATTGCGATAGCGCAGTACGGTCTGTAGCGCGGAGAGTTTGGTGTTGGTGCGTAGCACGAAGATGCCGTCGAATTTTGCATCGGCTTCGATTTTGGCGCGATCGATGGCGAAACGGCCGCTCGCCTGGGTCTTCACGAAGCGGCGGAAGCCCTTGTTCGCGATCAACGCCTTGTCGCCTTGCGCGAGCTTGCGCTCCAGCCCCGCGATGAGTTCGGCGCGCGCGGCGGCGTCCTTCACTGCTTCCTCCTCATTGCGGCACACCACATAGCGCCGCCCGGCAACTGTCACGTCCTTGATGGCGAGTTCCGTCTCGCCCTTTTGGCGCGGTATCGTCAGCGGCACGGCGGCGCCGTCGTCGTTCATGACCTTGTTGCGCACTTCGCTGGTCGAGCGTTCGCGCGCGCCCAGGATGTACTCGACACCCTCCGCTTCCAGCGCAGCGATGGTTTCGGCGCTGATCATGCCGCGATCCGCGACAATGCAGGCGCGCGCAATGCCGAAGCGCTCGCGCAGACGGCGCACCACCGGCAGCAATTGCGTCACATCGGCGGTGTTGCCGGGCAGCAGAAAGGAGGCGATTGGCCGGTCCTCGCCATCGAGCACGATGCCGAGCACGACCTGTTTCAGATGGCCGCGATAATCCTTGGAATGACCGCGTTGGCCGAGCGTTTCGCCGCCCGCGCCTTCGAACCACAGCGAGGTGGTGTCGAAGAAGGCCACCGATATCTCGCCGAACAAGGGCTGGCGATGGCGATATAGCGCCTCTTCCACCGCCTCCGCCATGCTGCGGCCCGAGGTGTCCATCTCGCCGAGAAAGGCCATCGCCTTGTAAGCGTGATCGAGGTCAAGGTGCTCGGCGCCGGGAATGCGCAACGCATGGCGCCATGCGCTGGCATGGCGGTCCGAACCCGACACCATCAGCCGATGCAGCACCGTGAGGTAGACCGCGCGTTCGACGTCGAAGCCGAAGCGGCGATCGTCCAGAAGACCCGCCAGAACATCGCGGCAGCCGGTCTCTTCCCATAGCCGCCCGAACACCAGATCAGGACCGATGCTGGCGCGGCGAAGCTCGGCCAATTCGCCGCGATAGAAGCTCGACAGCACGATCGAGCGCCGGGAATGACGCGCCGCCGACGCGATCAACCCGTCGAGCATGCCCGATTCCACGATCTCGTCCTTGCGGCCGAGCGCCTTGACCACGCGTTGGACATGGCGGCCGCCCTCGCGGGCGTTCTCCACCAGGTACAGGTATTCATAGGCTCCGATTTTCTTGACGCGGACAAACATGCGTGCGCACCCTGTTCGCGACAGAGCACCACATATTCTCTGGTTTGATCAAGATAATTCCATACACATATAGCAAATAAAAACAGCGATTTAGCACCACAAAATCACCACAACCCCCAAAACCCCAGCAATTCCGCCAATTCCACCCCGCAAAAATGCCCAAACTGCGGAAGTTGGGCGTGACCCGGTCATTCTCCAGATTGTCGAACAGCTTAATCTCATCCTGTGTTACGCCTGCATTCGAGTAATCGACATTCGAGTCCGCACCCGTTGCGATGGCTGCGAGTGTTGTTTCGATGGAGCTTTTATTTACAATTATTAATTGCTTGTTGGCGGATTCGCCTTTCAATGTGACCCTGCCGGTCTCCTCCAGCGTCGTTGGATTTTTGACTATGAATTCTCCGGTTTTGATTGTGCCAAATATATTTGGCACGACGG
>JBJXGL010000059.1:0-29791 GCA_046160365.1 Aestuariivirga sp.
CCCAGTTTCCCTTCCTCACTCAACCAGAGCCTATGAAAGCCCTCGTCAGCATCAAGCGCGTGGTCGACTACAACGTCAAGGTCCGCGTGAAGTCGGACGGCACCGGTGTCGAAACCGCGAACGTCAAGATGTCCATGAATCCCTTTGATGAAATCGGCGTCGAGGAGGCGCTGCGCCTCAAGGAGGCCGGTGTGGTCACCGAGGTGGTGGTGGTTTCCTGTGGCACCACCTCCTGTCAGGAGACCCTGCGTACGGCGCTTGCGATCGGCGCGGACCGCGCCATCCTCGTCGAGTCGGACGTGGAACTGCAGCCGCTGGCGGTGGCGAAACTGCTCGCCGCGGTATGCAGGAAGGAGAGCCCCGGCATTTTCATCGCCGGCAAGCAGGCGATTGACGATGATTCCAACCAGACCGGGCAGATGGTCTCGGCGCTCCTCGGCTGGTCGCAGGCAACCTTCGCCTCGAAGGTGAAGATCGAGGGTGACAAGGCGACGGTGACGCGCGAAATCGACGGCGGCCTGGAGACCCTGACCCTGAAGATGCCGATGGTGCTCACCACCGACCTGCGTCTGAACGAGCCGCGTTATGTGACGCTGCCGAACATCATGAAGGCGAAGAAGAAGCCGATGGAGGTGTTGAAGCCGGACGCCCTGGGGGTCGACGTGACGCCGCGCCTCAAGACCCTGATCGTGAACGAGCCGCCGAAACGCAAGGCCGGGGTCAAGGTGAAGGATGTGGCTGCACTCGTCGACAAGCTGCGCAACGAAGCGAAGGTGATCTGAACATGGCCATTCTCGTCATTGCCGAGCACGACAACGCCTCGGTCAAGAAGCCCACTCTCAACGCCGTTGCCGCCGCGCAGAAGATCGGCGGGGATATTCACGTGCTGGTCGCGGGCTCGAACGCCGGCGGCGCCGCCAAGGCGGCCTCGCAGATCGCCGGTGTCGCCAAGGTGTTGCACGCGGACGCGCCTCATCTCGGCGAAACGCTGGCGGAAAGCCTGGCCGCGCTGGTGGTCTCGATCGCGAAGAACTACGCCCACATCCTGGCCCCGGCGACGACCAGCGGGAAGAATGTGTCGCCGCGTATCGCCGCGCTCCTCGACTCACAGCAGATTTCGGAAATCATCTCCGTCGAGTCGGCCGATACCTTTGTGCGGCCGATCTACGCCGGCAATGCGCTGGCCACCGTGCAGTCACCGGACGCGATCAAGGTGATCACGGTGCGGATGACCGGATTCGATGCGGTCGCGGCCACGGGAGGCAGCGCTGCGGTCGAATCCCTCGCCCCTACACCGGATGCGGGCCTTTCGTCGTTTGTCGGTCGTGAAGTCGCCAAGTCGGAGCGCCCGGAACTGACCGCAGCCAGGATCGTGGTTTCGGGCGGCCGTGGGATGGGCTCGGCGGAGGCGTTCAAGGTTCTCGAGCCCCTTGCGGACAAGCTCGGCGCCGGTATGGGCGCCTCGCTCGCCGCGGTGGATGCCGGCTATGTGCCGAATGACTGGCAGGTCGGGCAGACCGGCAAGATCGTCGCGCCGGAGCTCTACATCGCGATCGGCATATCCGGGGCGATCCAGCACCTTGCCGGCATGAAGGACAGCAAGGTCATCGTGGCGGTGAACAAGGACGAGGAAGCGCCGATCTTCCAGGTGGCGGATTTTGGCCTCGTGGCGGATCTCTTCACCGCCGTTCCCGAATTCGACGCCGAACTGGCGAAGATTGCGAAGTAACTGCTGACATGGACTGACAGCGGGCCGCATTGGGGAAGACCATGCTCCTCTATTCCGGCCCCCTCAGTCTCTTCTCCAAGAAAATCGAAATCGCGCTCGCCGAGAAAAGCTTGGCCTTTGAACGTGTCCTTGTGCCGTTCACGCAGACGAAAGGTTACACGCCAAAACACGAAGCGGTGTTGAAGGCCAATCCAAAGGCGCAGGTGCCGGTTCTGATCGACGGCGATCTCACGCTTTATGATTCAACCGTGATCGTCGAATATCTCGATGAGGCATATCCCGAGCCGCCGCTCTATCCCAAGTCACCCGCGGATCGCGCGCGCGTGCGTGTGCTTGAACTCGAAGCCGATGAGGTGCTGCTGGAGCCCATCCGCAAGCTCATGTTCCGCACCGAGTCGCCGGGTGCGGAGCGCGTCTCTCAGGAAGAGCAGGCGCTCCTCGCCTATCCTCATATTGTCAAAAGTCTCACGCGGATCGAAACCGCTCTGGAAGGAAGGACGTTCCTCGCCGATGACTTCTCGGTCGCGGACATCGCAACCTTCATGACCGTACATTGGAACTTGCGTCTTGGCGGGCCGGGGCTTGGCGAGATGCCAAACTTGAATCGCTGGTACCAGACGCTCGCGGCCCGCCCCGCCTTCGCCAAAACCATTGCCGGCCTCGCCGCTGCCGACCGCGCGCTTTCGCATCCGGTTCCGAACGCATTTCAAGGTCTTTCCAGCACTCATTAACCCCCTCATTTCGCAACCGCGAAATGCTCTTGCAGTGCAACCGCCCTCGTTATAGGGTTTGCATCCTTTTGGAAATACGCGGTCCGCGACAGACATGAAAATCAACAAGGTCGGCATCGTTGGCGCCGGGCAGATGGGCAATGGCATTGCTCATGTCTGTGCCCTCGCGGGATACAAAGTTGGACTCAACGACGTCAGCCGCGAGCGGATCGAGGCGGGGCTCGCATCCATTAACGGCAACCTCGCCCGCCAGGTGAAATCCGGCAAGATCGCCGAGGCCGAGCGTGACGCCGCGTTGAAGCTCATCTCCGGCGTTCCATCATTCGAGGGCTTCGGCGACTACGACTTGGTGATCGAAAGCGCCAGCGAGGACGAACAGGTCAAGCGCAAGATCTATCAGGCGCTCTGCCCGCATCTGAAACCCGAATGTCTCGTCGGCTCCAATACCTCGTCGATTTCGATCACGCGCCTTGCCGCCGCCACCGACCGGCCGGAAAAATTCATGGGCATACATTTCATGAACCCGGTGCCGGTCATGGAGCTCGTGGAATTGATCCGCGGCATCGCCACCGACGAGGCGACCTTCACCACGGCCAAGGAATTCGCCATCTCGCTGCACAAGACCATCGCGGTCGCCGAAGATTTCCCGGCATTCATCGTCAACCGCATCCTGCTGCCGATGATCAACGAGGCGATCTACACGCTTTACGAAGGTGTGGGCGGCGTCGAAGCGATCGACACCGCGATGCGGCTGGGCGTCCGCCATCCCATGGGCCCGCTCGAGCTCGCTGACTTCATCGGCCTCGATACCTGCCTCTCGGTGATGCAGGTGCTCTATGAGGGCCTGGCGGATTCGAAATACCGCCCCTGCCCGCTTCTCGTGAAATACGTCGAGGCCGGCTGGCTCGGCCGCAAGACCAACCGCGGCTTCTACGACTATCGCGGCGAGAAGCCGGTGCCGACACGCTGACATCTAGGCTTTCGGCTCCGCCACCGCTGCCTTGATCAGCTCCACCGCCTCGGGGCTTGCCCATTCGGCTGGCCCCAGAAGCCTCCCGATTTCCCTGCCGCTCCTGTCCACCAGCACCGTCGCGGGAAGGCCGAGCGCCTGCAGGTCGTTGAGGACCTTCGCTGTCGGCTCGACATAGAGCTTGAGATTGTCCGCGCCGGTTTCCTTCAAGAATGCCGCCGAGGCCTCGGCACCCTTGCGGTCGACGCTGATTGCCACCACCTCGAAGTCCGGCCCTCCGAGCTGCTTCTGCAATTCCGCGAAAGCCGGCATTTCCTTGCGGCACGGTGCGCACCATGTGGCCCAGAGATTGACCAGCACGACCTTGCCTTTCCAATCGCTGAGCTTGACTGGTTTTCCCGCACCATCCGCGAACTGAAGGTCGGCCACTTGCGGCCGCTCGGGTTTCACCAGGAACGCCGCCAGCGCTCCCTTGGCGTAGGCCTTGAAGCCTCCGCTTGCGGCTTCGGCGATGACTTGCGGTTCAACCTTGCGCCCATCGCTCTGAAACCAGTAAATGCCAATGGCGCCCGCCACCACGGCGAGGATCAGGGGAAGAAACCGGCTGGCTCCAGCCTTGGAATTTGCGTTCATAGGACTCTCAATGGCCAACAAGATGTGGGGCGGGCGGTTTCAGTCGGGACCGGACGCGATCATGGAGGAGATCAACGCCTCGATCGGCTTCGACAAGCGCCTGTTCGCGCAGGACATCCGGGGCTCGAAGGCCCATGCTGCCATGCTCGCGGACCGGGGAATCATCTCGAAGACCGATGCCAAGTCAATTAGGCAGGGCTTGGAGCGGATTCAAGCGGAGATCGAGGCGGGCTCGTTCAAGTTTTCGAGGGCGCTCGAGGACATTCACCTCAATATCGAGTCGCGGCTGAAGGACCTGATCGGCCCGGCCGGCGGAAGGCTTCACACCGCGCGCTCGCGCAATGATCAGATCGCGGTCGATTTCCGGCTCTATGTGCGCGACACCGCCGATCACCTGGATGGCCAGTTGCGTGACCTGCAAAAGGCGCTCGCGGAGAAGGCTCTGGTCCATGCCGCCACCATCATGCCGGGCTTCACCCATATGCAGGTGGCCCAACCCGTGACCTTCGGTCACCATTGCCTCGCCTATGTCGAGATGCTGGCGCGCGACCGTTCGCGCCTTGCCGATGCGCGCCGCCGCATGAACGAAAGTCCGCTTGGAGCCGCGGCGCTTGCAGGCACATCGTTCCCCATCGACCGCAATGCCACCGCGAAAGCGCTCGGCTTCGACCGGCCCACGCGCAACTCGCTCGATTCGGTGGCCGACCGCGATTTCATTCTCGAAACACTTGCCGCCGCTGCGATTTGCGCCACGCATCTCTCGAGGCTGGCCGAGGAAATCGTCATCTGGTCCACCGCCCAGTTCCGCTTCGTGAAGCTGTCGGACAAGTTCACGACCGGCTCCTCCATCATGCCGCAGAAGCGCAACCCGGACGCCGCCGAACTTGTGCGCGCCAAGCCGGGGCGCATCTTGGGCGCGCTCATCTCATTGCTCACCGTGATGAAAGGCCTGCCGCTCACCTATTCGAAAGACATGCAGGAAGATAAGGAACCGGCCTTCGACGCGCTCGATTCGCTGTCGCTCGCAATCGCCGCCACCGACGGCATGGTCCGCGACATGGAGCCTGACAAGGAAAATATGTGGAAGGCCGCGGCATCCGGATTCTCGACCGCGACCGACCTTGCCGACTGGCTCGTCCGTACACTGAAGATGCCGTTCCGCGATGCCCATCACGTGACCGGGGCGCTGGTTGCGCTTGCCGAGAAGAAGGGCGTGGACCTACCTGGTCTTGCACTCACGGATATGCAACGCATCGAGAAACGCATCACCAAAGATGTCTACAAGGTGCTAAGCGTCGAAGCCTCCGTCTCCTCGCGCACAAGCTTCGGCGGAACAGCACCTGCCAATGTCAAATCCGAGGCCCAGCGCTGGCTCAAACTGTTGAAGGATCGATCATGAGATATTTTTTTCTGGCAACTCTTCTCGTCCTCTCCGCTTGTGGCGTGAAAGGCGATCCCGAGCCGCCGCCGGAATTCACCCAGGCACAGTAGCAAATGCATCACTTCGCCTACAGGAACGGCGTGCTGCACGCCGAGAACGTAAACCTTCGCGCCCTAGCCGAGGAGGTGGGAACGCCGTTCTATTGTTATTCGACGGCCACGCTCGAGCGCCACTACAAGGTGATGGCGCAGGCCTTCGCGGGCACCGATCACATGATCTGCTACGCAATGAAGGCCAACTCCAACCAAGCCGTGATCAAGACCATGGCGGCCATGGGGGCCGGCATGGACGTGGTGTCGGAAGGCGAACTTCGCCGCGCCCTCGCCGCGGGCGTTCCGGGCCGCAAGATCGTATTCTCCGGTGTCGGCAAGACGGCGCGGGAAATGGCGTTTGCATTGAAGGAAGGCATCTCCTGTTTCAACATAGAGTCGGAACCGGAGCTCGAACTTCTCTCGAGCGTCGCTGAGCGCACGGGACAGCGCGCCAGCGTGTCGATCCGCGTCAATCCCGATGTCGATGCCAAGACCCACCACAAGATCACCACAGGCCTCTCGGGAAATAAGTTCGGCATCTCATGGACACGCGCGCCGGAAGTCTATGCCCGCGCCGCTCAGCTTCCCGGCCTCGATGTCTCCGGCATCGACATGCACATCGGCAGCCAGATCACCGAACTCGCGCCCTTCGAGCAGGCCTTCAAGCTGATGGCCGAACTCGCTACGCGCTTGAAGGCGGAGGGCCATGCGATCCGTCATCTCGATCTGGGAGGCGGACTTGGCGTCCCCTATCGCGGCACCAATGATGTTCCTCCGCACCCGGACGAATACGCCGCAATGGTGAAGCGCACGCTGGGGCACCTCGGCCTCAAATATGTGCTGGAACCGGGCCGCATGATCGTCGGCAACGCCGGTATCCTGGTTTCGCGCGTGATCTACGTGAAAGAGAACGAGGGCAAGCACTTCGTCATCCAGGATGCGGCGATGAACGATCTGATTCGCCCGACCCTCTACGATGCCTGGCACGACATCCTGCCCGTCCGCGAAGGCGGCAGCGAAATGATGACCGCCGATGTCGTCGGCCCGGTTTGCGAAACCGGCGACTACTTGGCCCAGGACCGCCGCATGGCGAAACTCGAACAGGGCGACCTCATCGCTTTAATGACCGCCGGAGCTTACGGAGCCGTGCAATCGAGTAGCTACAATTCGAGGCCACTGGTGCCGGAAATCCTGGTCAAGGACGGTAGCTGGTCCCTGGTCCGTCCGCGCCAGACTTACGAGGAACTGATCGGGCAGGACCGCCTGGCTCCATGGCAAAATTAGGCATTCCGGTCACATTAACGTTGGTTTGGTGACCGGTATGGGCACAATTCGGCCCATCTGTGTTAGAATACTGCTCTAATGGAGCAAAACCCCCGCCGCCGCATCGAGCGCAAGATAATGCTGGCCCGCCTCGGCATGGTCTTCGAGGCGGCGTGGTCGGCCTTGTTGTGGCCTTTGGTGATTGCAGCGGTGGCCGTGGCCGCCATCGTTTCCGGCCTTGTTCCGCGCCTTCCGGAATGGCCACGATACGGGCTTCTGATAGCACTGGCACTTGCCTTTGGCTGGTCGTTCAGGAGCCTGGCCACGACGCGCTGGCCAAGCCGTGAGGCCGCCATGCGTCGTCTCGAACGGCAATCCAGCCTTAGTCACAGGCCAGTCTCCACCTACGAGGATGGCCTCGCCCCCGAAGCCGCGAGCGAAGAAGGCCGCGCGCTATGGGAGGCCCATAAATTTCGCATTCTGGAAAAGCTGAAGAACCTCCGCGCCGGAACGCCCCGTTCCACCTGGCGCGATCTCGACCCGAATGCGCTGCGCGTCCCTGCCCTCTTGCTGCTGGCCGCAAGTCTTTTCCTTGGCGCTGGCTCGATCCGCGGTAACCTCGCGGACACGGTGAGGCTCGCTCCGAAAGCCGCTGCCATCCCCGTCACCGTCGACGCATGGCTGAAGCCTCCCGCCTACACCGGCAAGCCGCCGCTGATGCTGACAAGCCCGGCCATGACTGAACGCCTAAAGGCGGGCGGCGAGATACTCGTTCCCGAGAACAGCGGCCTCAGCGTTCAGGTCAACGGCGCTACCCAACCCATGCTCCGCTTCTTCGCCATGACCGGCAAGAACGAGGCAGGAGCGGAACTCACGGACGTCCAGTCCAAGGTGAAATTGGACAAGGGCCAACTCAAAGCCGAAGCGCAGGTGCCTAGGCCATCGGTCATCAAAGTGTTCGATGGCGCCACCGAACTTGCAAGCTGGCCCGTGGCAGTGATCCCCGACGCTCCCCCGCAGATCAACTTCCGCAACGAGCCCAAATCCGAGGCGCTCGGCAATCTCACCATCGATTGGCATGCGTCCGACGACTATGGCGTTGCCAGCGTCACCTCCGAGATCGGCCTCTCCGACAATCAGGAAGACGGCATGGGCTTTGCCACCGATGGCGTGTTCCTGTTCGACGCACCGGAATTTCCCGTCGCATTGAAGCGCGCCGCTCCGAAGAAAGAGGATGGCGCTTCGTCCGCCAATCTCTCGGCCCATCCCTGGGCCGGGCTCATGGTTGAGATGACTCTCGAAGCCAAGGACGCCGCAGGCCGAACCGGCAAGTCCGAAACCAAAACCTTCAAGTTGCCGGAGCGCCTCTTCGTCCATCCGCTCGCCAAGGCGCTGGTCGAACAGCGCAAGCAACTCGTGCTCGATCCCGAAAACGCGGCACCTGTAAAGCGGCTGATCGATGCATTGCTCATCTATCCCGATGGCCTTGTCCCCGAGAGCGGCGTTCACGTTTCGATGGCGTCGATCTCCTCGCGGCTGGGCAATGTCGAAAGCCATGACGACATCAAGCTGGCGATCGATCTTCTCTGGCAGACGGCACTCGCGGTCGAGGACGGCGATCTCGCCGGCGCCCGAGCTGAGCTCGAAGCGTTGCGCAAGGAACTTCAGCGCGCGCTTGCCGAAGGTGCACCGCCCGAGCGCATCAAGGAACTGATGAAGAAGATGCGCGAGGCCATGGACAAATACATGCGCCAGCTCGCGGAAGAGAGCCTGCGACGCCAGCAACAGGGACAGGACCGGCAGCAGCAACGTCAGGCAGGCCGCGAAATCTCTCCGCAGGACCTGCAGAAGATGATGGACATGATCGAGAAGCTGGCGGAGAGCGGCGCCAACGAAGCGGCGCAGGACCTGCTGGCCCAACTCGACGAAATTCTACGCAACCTGCAACCCGGACAGCCGCGTCAGGCAGGCCCATCCCAGGATGGCGGCCCGATGTCCGAAATGCTCGACAAGCTGACCGAGCTGATGCGCAAGCAGCAGCAGTTGATGGACGAAACCCAACGGCTGCCACAGCCGGGTGCGGGCGATCCTTCCGGAGAGGAAGGCAACGAGCCCGGAGCCAATGGCCAGCGCGGCGATCCCAACGGCCTCGCGGGCGAGCAGGAAAGTCTGGGCGATCTCCTCGATCAGATGATGCGGCAATTGGGCCAGAACGGCTTATCGGCGCCCGAGTCCTTCGGCGACGCGGGCCGCGAAATGGATGGCGCCGCCGATTCGCTCCGCCGCAGCGACCGCGACCAGGCCCTTGGCCAGCAAGGCGATGCGCTGAGCAAGCTCCGCGAGGGCGCGCAGGAAATGGCGCGCCAGATGTTGCAGCAAGGCATGGGCCAGGCGGGAGCCGACGGCCAGCATGGCGAAGCCCGCGGCGATCAGGACCCGCTCGGCCGCCCATTGCCCTACTCCGGCGAAAACCACGGCCCCGACCGCGACATGGTGCCGGGCGAGGAAGCGCTGCGCCGCGCCCGCGAGATTCTCGAAATGCTCCGCTCCCGCGCCAACATGCCGGAGCTCCCGAAGTTGGACCGAGATTATCTGGATCGGCTGTTACGCGGTCTGTACTGATGCCTCTGGATCGCCTTGGGTTATCGATCGGGATGACACAGTAGTAGCGATCCGATATGCTATCGAAGAATCTGAAAGAGATGATTGCGGCAATGAGCGCCGGCCTTTCACGCATCACGACAAACCCCGAAGTTTGCGGCGGACGTCCATGCATCCGCGGCCTGCGCATACGTGTGAGCGATATTCTCGATTTGCTGGCCACGGGAAACTCACGTCAGACAATCCTCGAGGATTTTCCCTATCTGGAGGACGAAGACATCACCGAGGCGCTGCACTACGCCGCTCAGGCATCGTCCCACCGCGTGGTAGCGGCTGCGGAATAACAATTGCGCTTTCTTGTTGACGAACAGCTGCTTGGCTTACCCCTGCAACACATGCCCCACGAACGGCAGCTCCCGGAACTGGTGTGCCATGTCCATGCCGTAGCCGACGACGAACTTGTCCGGGCACACGAAGCCGCGGAAGTCAGCGGCGATCTGGGCGGCGAGATGGCCCGGTTTTTCGAGCAGCACCGCCGTCATGCAGCCAGCTGCTCCCCGCGCCATGATCAGGTCTTTCGCGAACGCAAGGGTCCTGCCCGATTCGAGAATGTCGTCGATCAGCATCACATCGCGGCCTTTTACATCGGTCTCGATGTCGCGCAGCACGTCGACCTGCCCCGATGACCGCTTGGCCGCCCGGTAACTCGCGAGAATCATGAAATCGACTTCCGGCGAAAGCCCGGCGCGATGCATGGCACGGATCAAATCCGCCGCGAAGATGAAGCTTCCCTTCAACACCGGAATGACCAGAAGGTTTTTCGGTTTGCGCGCAGCAATTTCGCCCGCCAGCACTTCAATGCGCTGGGCGATTTCCGCTTCGGAGAAAAGCACCGCAATGCGGTGGCCGTCGATCGTGAGTTCGCTCATGGAGCAGGATTTGAGCCGATTTCCGCCGCGCGGGCAAAGCGAATGTGGAGTTTTTGAGCGGTTTCCGGCGGAGCCGCCACCCGGGTCGTGAAAGTGGTCGATTCGCCCGCCCGCAAAGGACGAGCACCCGTATCCAGTGTCCAGAAATATACTTCCGCCCCGGCCGTGTCGGCGAGACCGAATCGTAGCCAGGGCATCTTCACCGGATCGTTGGTGACGTTGACGATCTCGCCCTTGACCGACAGCACGCGCATGCCGTCGACGATGGCGTGCTGCTGCTCTACCCGGCGGATTTCGAGGCCATAGATGTTCACGTCCATGCCGACCGCCTGATAGGCCCGCAGGCTGGCGGGTGCGTAAGCGACGACCATTTCCGGCAAGGCAGCGGCGGCGGCAAAGGGTGCGGCCACCAATGCCGCAAAGATACTCCAGCCGCGAATGCGCGACAGCTTGCGGCGGCGTTGCGCCTGGAACCGGTCGCGCGCCTCACGTGAGGCTTCAAGAAGCCGCCGCACCTCGCCATCGGGTTCGAAGCCATGCTCGATGACCCGAGGCGATTGCCGGGCGGGCAGGTCGACCACTTCGATGGCCTTCCCCTCGATCCAGTTATGCCCGCACCCGGAGCAACGCACCATGCCTCCCGAGGCGGATAGCCGGGAGGTCGGTATGTCATGCCGGGTCGAACAGGATGGGCAGTGAACAATCATAAGCTGTGGCGCCGGAAGCGCGGCTTGGGCCTCCCGGCGGAGAAGCTTAACTGCGGTTACGGTTAATGCGGCGTTAAGACCCCTTATGCTGTTGTGGGCGGAGGGAGAATGAGGGAGCGTTTCTATTGGTGCGCCTTGAGAACATTGGGCTCCGCTACAATGGCGGCCCGGAGATCTTGCGGGACGTGAGCTTTTCGCTCGATCCCGGCGCATTCTGCTTTCTGACCGGTCCTTCCGGTGCCGGCAAAACTTCCCTGCTTCGCATGCTGTTTTTAGCACTCAGGCCCACCCGCGGGCTGATCGGCATTTTCGGCCGCGACGTGACCGGCGTTGCCCGCCGCGACCTCCCACAGTTCCGCCGCCGCATCGGCGTGGTGTTTCAGGAATTCCGCCTGCTCGATCATCTCTCCACTTTCGACAATGTGGCGTTGCCGCTCCGCGTCGCCGGCAAGCGCGTCGAAAGCTACCGCTCCGATGTCATGGATTTGCTGCAATGGGTGGGTCTTGCCGGAAAGGCCCATGCCTTTCCCGCAGTGCTTTCAGGCGGCGAAAAGCAGCGCGCCGCAATCGCCCGCGCCGTCATTGGCAAACCCGAACTGCTGCTCGCCGACGAGCCCACGGGCAACGTAGATCCGATCCTCGCCCGCCGTCTGCTGCATCTCTTTCTCGAACTGAACCGGCTTGGCACCACCGTTCTTCTCGCCACCCATGACCGCGCGCTAGTGGCGCAGGCCAATGCGCCGGTGCTGCATCTCGAGCGCGGAGAGCTGAGGGCCGCATGACTGCCGCCAGCGATACGCCCGTCGGCGCCATCATTCCGCCCGAGGCAGCCCCTCTCCGCAGCCTCACCGTCACCATGACGGTGATGTGTTATCTTGCCTGCCTCGCCATCGGTTCGCTGATCGTGATCAACCGCGCCGTCGATAGCTGGACGGGGGGACTTCTGCGCGAGGTCACCGTTCAAGTCCGGCAGGTTCAAGGCGCGGACATGGACACACAACTCCGCGATGCCGAAGAACTACTCATAACCTTCCCCGGCGTCGTCGGCGCCGAGACCCTCGACCGCGATGCCGGCGCCAAGCTGCTCGAACCCTGGCTCGGCAACCGCAATCTCGACGATCTTCCAATCCCACGCCTGATTCGCGTCACCGTCGATCCGAGCAGCCCACCGGACTACAAGGAACTGGAAGCTGCCCTCCAGCAAACAGCGCCTGGCGTCAGGCTCGATACGCATCGCCGCTGGCAGGGCGAACTCACGCGCATGGCCCGCGCGCTCTCGACGCTGTCCTGGGCCATCCTGATTCTCATCTGCGTTTCTGCCGTGGCCATGGTGATCTTCGCCACGCGCACAGTTCTCCATTCGAACAGCGACGTCGTGGACGTGCTGCACCTGATCGGCGCGCGCGACGGCTACATCGCAAGGCAGATCGACAGCCGCTTCTTGAAGACAGGCCTTTGGGCCGGATTGATCGGCGTGGCGCTCGGCGTTCTGACCTTCTTCTTCCTGAGCCTCACGGGATCGCCCGGAACCGGAGGTGTCGCAGACGCAAGCCGGGGACTGCTCTTCGCGCCCGCGGGCTCTGCTTTGCGCGGGTACGTGGCGCTGCTCGCCGTGCCGTTGGTCGCGACAATCATCAGTCTGCTGACATCGCGCATCACGCTGGTGCGCATGCTCGGATCGGCATTGTGATCGCGCTGCGGTCGGCCCTCTTCAACATCGTCTTCTACGTGAACCTCGCACTGTTTCTGGTGCTGGGATCATTTTTTTTCGTGACCCCGCGCAAATGGTCGATCGAGGCGCTGAAGACATGGGCCCGCACATCGATCTGGATCTTGCGGATGATTTGCGGAACCCGCATGGAAGTGCGTGGGAGCCAGCACATTCCGCACGGCGCATCGCTGGTCGCAGGCAAGCATCAATCCTTCTGGGAAACCTTCGCCATTCTTCCTCTCCTCGATGACCCCTGCATCGTGTTGAAGAAGGAGCTCACCTGGATCCCCTTCTTCGGCTGGTTCATCTACAAGTTCCGCATGATCGCGGTGGAGCGGAGCGCCGGCTCCAGCGCCCTTCGCAACATGGTGGCGCGCGGCAAGCGCGAGATCGCCGAAGGCCGCCAGATCGTCATCATGCCCGAAGGCACACGCCGCGGCCCCCACGATCCGCCGGACTATAAGCCCGGCGCCGCCGCGCTCTATGGCGCGCTGGACGTTCCCTGCGTCCCCTTTGGCCTGAACTCCGGCCTGTTCTGGCCGCGCCGCAAGTTCCTGCGCTACCCCGGAACCATTGTCGTCGAATTCCTGCCGCCCATTCCGGCGGGCCTGCCGCGTAAGGAGTTTCAGCAGCGGCTAGAAGAGGCCATCGAAACCTCGACCCGCGCCCTCGTGGCTCAACGGACAAAATAAGAACAAACCATCGACTCCGGTCCAGCTTTGAGTTATGGTGGGCCCATGTCCGACACCAACCATAGCGTCATGGATCCCATCTCCCACGACATCTCGGCCATGAAGTATCGCTTTACCGGCGAGGACCGAATCGAGGACAGCTGGCGCCGCGTTGCCAAGGCCGCCGCCGAGGCCGAGGCGAAAGGCGATCGCGCCCGCTGGGAGCAGGCCTTCTACGATATCCTCGACGGCTACCGCTTCCTGCCCGCGGGCCGCATCCTTTCGGGCGCTGGCACAGGCCGCAGCGTCACCCTGTTCAACTGCTTCGTCATGGGCGCTATCGACGATTCGATGGTGGGAATTTTCGACGGCCTGAAGGAAGCAGCCCTCACCATGCAGCAGGGCGGCGGCATCGGCCACGACTTCTCGACGCTTCGTCCCAAGGGCGCGGCAGTGAAGGGCGTGGGCGCCGATGCCTCCGGACCTTTGAGCTTCATGGATGTGTGGGATTCGATGTGCCGCACCATCATGTCGGCGGGCTCGAGGCGGGGCGCCATGATGGGAACCATGCGCTGCGACCATCCTGACATCGAGGACTTCATCGACGCGAAACGCGACCCGCGCCGTCTCCGCAACTTCAATCTCTCGGTTTTGGTAACCGACGCCTTCATGCAGGCGGTGCGCGCCGACGCCGATTGGCCGCTCATTTTCAACGGAGACATCTTCCGTACACTGAAGGCCCGCGCGCTCTGGGATCGCATCATGCGCTCGACCTACGATTACGCCGAGCCCGGCGTCATCTTCATCGATCGCATCAACGCCGCCAACAATTTGGCTTTTTGCGAAACCATCCACAGCACCAACCCGTGCGTCACGGGCGACACCTGGGTGATGACATCCGATGGCCCGCGGCAGGTTCAGGACTTGGTCGGCCGGCCTTTTGTCGCAGTGATCGACGGCAACCGCTTCGAATCTGGCGCGAAGGGCTTCTTTGCGACAGGCCGCAAGCCGGTCTACAGACTCTCGACCGATCGCGGATTTGCATTGACCCTGACCGGAAATCATCCGGTTCTTGCCGTGAAGGGGCGCAGCCGCTGGAACCGCGAGACTGAGTGGATTACCGCGGAAGAACTTGGCGCGGGAGATGAAATTGTCCTCAATGATCATCGAGAACTTCATTCTTGGCTGGGGAAAGGGACGTTGGACGAGGGTTTTCTGCTTGGCCTTCTGATTGGCGACGGCCACTTGAAGACGGAAAAGGCCGTCCTATCGGCGTGGCCGCTTGCTGCCGTGGTGAACGGCCAGCAGCAAAGCCTGACCGGAACGATGCGGGCCGCCCAGGAAGCCGCATTCAAATTGCCGCATCGCGCGGACTTTGCGGGCTGGTTCGAGATTAGTGGCCGCGGCGAATGGCGGATGGCGAGCGCGCCGCTTCGCGACCTGGCGCTGTTCTACGGCATGTCGACGCGGAACAAGACCATCACACCGGCAATGGAAGGCGCTTCTTCCGATTTTGCGAAGGGCCTCATCCGAGGCCTGCTCGATACCGATGGCAGCGTCCAGGGGGATCATCTCAAAGGCGCCAGCGTGCGGTTGTCCCAGAGCAACCTTGAAATCCTCGAAGCCTGCCAGCGGATACTGCTGCGTCTTGGAATCACCTCGACAATCTATCGCAACAGGCGCGATGCCGGTTTCAAGAGCCTGCCCGATGGCCGGGGTGGGATGCGCGACTATCCTATCAAGGCGCAGCACGAGCTCGTTATCGCCAATGAGGGCATGGCGCGATTTGCCCGCGAGATCGGCTTTTCGGATGCGGAAAAGCAAATCAGACTCGAGTCCATCTTGAAGTCGCTGAAGCGCAGTCCCAATCGTGACCGCTTCCACGCCCGGGTGGTGGCGCTTGAACCGGCAGGCGAAGCGGAAGTCTTCGACGTCAATATTCCCGGCGCTAACCGTTTCGACGCCAATGGCTTCGTCGCGCACAACTGTGGCGAACAGCCGCTTCCGCCTTATGGAGCCTGCCTGCTCGGCTCGATCAATCTCACGCGGTTCGTCACCCACGCCTTCGAGCCCGATGCGGCAATCGATGAAGCGGCGTTGAGCGGCGCTGTCGCCGTGGCCATCCGGTTCATGGACAATGTGATCGACATTTCAAACTATCCGCTGAAGCAGCAGGAGTCCGAGGCCAAGGCCAAGCGGCGCATCGGCCTTGGCGTGACCGGGCTTGCCGATGCGCTGGCGATGTGCGGCCTTGTTTATGGCGCGAAGGACGCGGCGGAAGCTGCAGGCCAATGGATGCAAGTAATCTCCGAAGCAGCCTACACGGCGAGCGCGGCGCTTGCCGCGGAGAAGGGTGCGTTCCCGTTGTTCGATGCGGATCGCTATCTCGCCGGCGGCCACGCCAGGGAACTTCCGAAATCCGTCCGTACGCAGATCAAGAAGAATGGCCTGCGCAATGGCCTTCTCACATCCATCGCTCCGACGGGCACCATTTCCCTGATCGCCGGAAACGTCTCGAGCGGCATCGAGCCGATTTTCAGCCTCGCTTATGAACGCAAGGTGCTGATGCCGGACGGCACGCGCAGGACCGAGAGGGTCGAGGACTATGCCGCGCGGCTCTGGCGCTCGCTCAAGGGCGAGGACGCAGCCCTGCCGTCCGCCTTCGTCACCGTCGCCGACCTCAAGCCGAAGGACCACCTTGTGATGCAGGCCGCGGTGCAGCGTCATGTCGACAGCTCGATCTCGAAAACGGTCAATGTTCCCGAGACCTTTTCCTTCGAGGAGTTCAAGGCCGTCTACGATGAAGCCTACAGCCTCGGCCTCAAGGGCTGCACCACCTTCAGACCGAACGAGGTGACGGGATCGGTACTTTCCGCCGAGACGCAAACGTCGAAGGCCGGCGAGATCGTCTACATGAAGCAACCGCTCGAACGCCACGAGATGCTGCCGGGATTCACTTACAAGCTCAAATGGGCGGATAGCGATCACGCCATCTACATCACGGTCAACGACATCGTGGAAGGCGGTCGCAGGCGGCCCTTCGAGATTTTCATCAACTCGAAGAACATGGAGCACTTCGCCTGGACGGTTGCGCTCACGCGGATGATCTCGGCGGTGTTCCGCCGCGGCGGCGATGTCTCCTTCGTGGTCGAGGAGCTGAAGGCCGTATTCGATCCGCGCGGCGGACAATGGATGGAGGGCCGCTATGTGCCGAGCCTGCTTGCGGCCATCGGCGGCATCATCGAGCGCCACCTGATCGAGATCGGCTTCCTGAAACCAGCCGAACCGCCACAGCTCCAATTGGCGTTGACGGCGGGCGAACGTCCCGGCGTTTTCTGCCCGCGCTGCGGAGAGCCGGCGCTGGTCTTCCGCGAAGGCTGTTCGACCTGCATGGCCTGCGGTTATTCGAAATGCAGTTAGGTCAGCGTCTCGGTTTGAGCTTCCGGAGTGATCAATCACATTTCGCATCGGCGGTCATCTTCCAAGGGTGAGCGTACAAGTTGGCCGGAGGCAATGCCGCGATGGATCAACACCGGCATCATTGGTTGGCTGATCGACATCGACGGCCCGGGGCAGAATCCGCTGGCGGGGCCGCCGACCCGAACCCACTATCGCGCACACAACCGCGCAGCCGACGGCATGATCGGACTATCGTGGGCTCTCCCGAGAATTTTCCGAATCCGGCATGTGCTCGATTGGCTTGTTTTTGCGAGCTTTCGCTGCGCGATGCGGATCTGCGGTACAGCACCAAATTCTTGAAAGCGTCGATCGCATCCTAAATCCATCAATCATGGGGAGATATAGGGTCTGTACTCACATAGGCTGTTGATTTGCAACAGAGAAGCTGATTCACCGTAGGCGGAGGTGAACCATGCGATTCGATTTTACCGACGAGGAATGGGCGGAGCTTGAACCATTGATGCCGCAGAAGCGGAAGGACGCGCGCGTGGACGACCGCAAGATCATGAACGCGATCTTTTTCATTCTGCGCACCGGATCGCCATGGCGCGACATGCCGGACCATTATGGCCCCTACACCACGGCCTACAACCGCTTCAATCGCTGGTCCCGGCGCGGCGTCTGGAAGGCGATCTTCGATAAACTCGCGGCGAAGTCGCGCGACAGCCTGCATCTGATCGATTCCACCATCGTCAAAGCCCATCGCGCGGCGAGCGGCGCAAAAGGGGGGAGCAAAATCAGGCGATCGGCGTCAGCCGCGGCGGCCGTTCGACGAAAATCCACGCCACTGTCGATGGCAAGGGCCGCCCGCTGAACTTCGCCCTGACCGGCGGCAACGTTCACGATAGCCAAGCCGTCGAAGCTGTGCTCGAAACGCCCAGAGAGCCGCTCGCGGTCACCGCCGACAAAGCCTACGACAGCGAGGCGGTGCGCCAGCACATCAAGGACGGAGGGGCTTTGCCGGCCATTCCAAGCCGCAGAAATGCCCGCAAGAAAGCCTGGTGCCCCAAGCGCATCTACCGGCTCAGGCACAAGATCGAGAACTATTTCTGCAGGATCAAGGACTGGCGCCGCATCGCTACTCGCTACGACAAACTCGCCCGAAACTTCCTCTCCGCAAACCAAATGGTGGGCGCGCTCTACTGGATCAAGTTATGAGTCCAGACCCTAACTCCCCAATCAAGATGCTGCTGCACGCCTCTGGAGGCGTTGCTATCATGATCGGGGGCGGGTACCTCACTCAGGTGACGGACGGAATGGCCCGCTACTCGGCTGGAACAGTCAATTTCCTGGGCTGGGTGGTGTTGTTCACCATTGGCCCTGTTACGCTCTCCGTTGTGTGGAGACTCCTCACGCAACGAGGTACCTTGGTGACACTTTCGCCTGCAGGCCTCATTGACATCCGCATAACACCCGATGTCATCGCTTGGTCTGCAATTGACCGCATCTCAACTCGGTCCTACTCGCGTCAGAAGCTCCTGATCCTCGCACTGAAGCCTGGCGAAGAGGCCAAACTGAAATTAAACCCAATCCAGCGGCTGATGCGCGGCCCCAATGCTCTGCTTGGGGTCAATGGTCTGATCATTGCTAGTCAGGGGCTGAAAACAACGCAAGACGCTCTGCAGATCAGATTGACGGCCTATTTTCAACGATACGGAAGCGGGTCTCCCGATAAGCGGTGACAAGGAAGTGTGAGCGGTATTTGGTGGAGGCGGAAGCGGTAAGATGACCTCGCGTTTCCGTTCTCGGTCAAGACTCGCAAGGAAGCTGCTCATGACCTACCGCCTGCTCGTTCCATTGGCGCTTGCCGCTCTTGGGTTTTGCGTCATTCCGGCATCCGGCCAGGGAACGGAGACGCGCGCGATCCTGTCCAACATCGCGATCGACTTGGACAATGACGGCAAAATGGACCGGGCGATGCTGGTGCTGGTCAATCCGGAGGACCCTCATGCCGGCACAATCGGCGAGCAGGGTCACATGCTCTCTGGAAATGAAAGTGTCGATCTCTACATCTATCTCGACGCTGGCGGCGAGACGCCCGATCTGTCGCGCGGGCCAACATTCATCAAGACGAACATCGTCGATACCGAGAACACCCAAATGGTCTTCGCGCTCGAAAGCAAGGTCAAAGGTTCGCTGACCATTTCGTCTTGCTACGGCTGTGGCGCAAGAAAGTCCTGGGAGCAGAGCCTCACGATTGTCAGCCGCCGAGGCGAATTCCTGGTCGCGGGCTTCACCCGGAGCTGGGAGTGGAACGTTCACACCTCCGATGCCAATGTCGAGACGACCATGGGAGGCTGCGACATCAATTTCTTGTCCGGCAAAGGCGTTGCGGCAAAACGTTTGAATGAGGACAAGCCACTGCCGATCAAATTCAAGCCAATCAGGCTTGCTCTCTGGTCCGAACGCAAATTGCCCAAGGCCTGCCGCTTTTTCTAGACGAATTGCGAGGCAGCTGCGCGGCCGGCAACGCTGTCAGGTGGCGGAACAGGTGAGGTGACGTTCGTTTTCTCCCCCAACTTCGTTGGGGGAGTGGCCCGAAGGGCCGAGGGGGTGCCGATGAAGGGCGCGATTCCAATTTGCTCCGTGTACGGATTTTCAGAGACCTTTACCGTGTAGACACCCCCTCGGCGCTTCGCGCCACTCCCCCACGCTGCGCGTGAGGGAGAGAATCAGGGCTGCTTCCTTCTCGCCTTCGGCAGCTTCCAGATGTGGTCGACGAGTTCCTTTGTCTTGATGCCAACTTCGGAATAGGCTTCGTCGACAATCGATATGCCGGCCTGCTTCACCGTCTCCGGATCGCCGGACACCAAGGGATGCCACCAGGCGAGGTTCTTGCCTTCATCGAGCAGGCGGTAGGCGCAGGTCCGGGGAAGCCAGCCAAGCGAGCCGACATTTCCGGGTGTGAGCGTCACGCAATCGGAGACACGTTTGGCGCGGTTCGGATAGTCCGAGCAGCGGCAGGTGCCGAGATCGAGAAGCTTGCAGGCGGCGCGGGTGTAGTGAAACCTGCCTGTATCGTCGTCCTCGAGCTTGTTCAAACAGCAGCGGCCGCAGCCATCGCAGAGGCTTTCCCATTCCTCGCGGGTCATCTCGCCAAGGGTTTTGGTTTTCCAGTAGGGATCAGGGGACGGTTTCGCCATGCAGGTTCAGGTCGAGTCCTTCGATTTCGGCTTCGCGGGTGACGCGCAGCCCAATGGTTTTTTCAATGACGAAGAGAATAGCGAAACTTGCGGCCGCACACCACACAGCAACGACTACGCAGGCAAAAGCCTGAATTCCCAGCTGTTCGATGTTGCCTTCGATGAGGCCGCTCTTGCCGCCCCAGGCCTGCCCCGCGAATACGCCGATGCCAAGTGTGCCGACGAAGCCGCCAATGCCGTGAACGCCGAAGACATCGAGCGAGTCATCGTAGCCCAGGCGGCGCTTGAGGCTGGTGGAGGCATAGAAGCAGGCCGCTCCGGCAATGATGCCAATGGCGAGCGCGCCGGCTGGCGATACGAAGCCGCATGCCGGAGTGATGGCGACGAGTCCCGCCACCGCGCCCGTGATGATGCCGAGAACGCTGGGGCGTTTGTGTATGATCCATTCGGCGGCCATCCAGGCGAGCGCTCCGGCGGCTCCGGCGATCTGGGTGTTGACCAGCGCCATGGCAGCCAGCGAATTGGCGGCGAGCGCCGAGCCGCCGTTGAAGCCGAGCCAGCCGACCCAGAGCAGCGACGCGCCGGTCAGCGAGTAAACGAGATTATGCGGCGGCATTGGTTCCTGCGGATAGCCGCGACGCTTGCCCAGCATGATCGCGGCGACAAGCCCTGCAATGCCGGAATTGATTTCAACGACAGTGCCGCCGGCAAAATCCGCAACACCCATTTGCGCGAGGAAACCGCCGCCCCACACCCAATGCGCCACCGGCGCATAGACGATCAGCACCCATGCGCCGAGGAACCACAGAAGTGCGGAGAACTTCATGCGGTCCGCGAAGGCGCCGCAAATGATCGCGGGGGTTATGATGGCAAACGACATCTGGAACACCATGAAGAGCGTTTCCGGGATGGTGCCCACGAGGCTGTCCTTGCCGATGCCGGCGAGGAACACTTTGCCGAGATCGCCGAGATAAGGGGCATCGCCGCTGAAAGCGAGAGAATGGCCCACGACGATCCAGAGGATCGTGATGAGGCAGCAGGCGGCAAAACTCTGCATCAAGGTGGAGAGCACGTTCTTCTTTCGGACCAAGCCGCCGTAAAAGAGGGCGAGGCCGGGGATCGTCATCATGATGACGAGGCAGGTGGCGGTCAGAACCCAGGCCGTGTCCGCGCCGTTGAGTTGTGCTTCCTGAGCCACGGCGGCGTCGGACAGAATCACGGCAGCGGCAAGTAGACAGAGCAGCCTGATCATTGGTTTTCCCCTGTATCCCCTTGCGGCACAGCCCCACCTGCACAGCAATTGGGCACGCATTGCAACACTTGGGAGAAGAATACAATGCATTGATTTGGCGCAGGAAAACGTATCCACGGGAAAAATTGTGAGGAAAATAGGCATTCGCTCAGGGTTTAACCAAACCCATGCCCAGATTTTATGCATAGAGAATAATCGAACGGTCGCGTGAGGCTGGCTCGGCTGCCTCGATCAACGCGATTTAGACAAATTCGGCCCTTAACTTGCAAGCGTGCCGGGTGCCGTCTATGCATGCTGTCAACGGCGCCACCGGTGGGAACCAAGTGTCGAAACTACCAAAGCAAAATGCACTTTATCGCCTGTTCTGGGCGTTCGATGCGCGTTTCAGTTCGACCATGTTCGAAATATGGGACGGCATCCGCCGCGGATGGTCGGCCTATTCCTCGTTCCTGCACCGGTTCAAGATCACCGGCTCGCGCAGGCTTTCCGTCGATCTTCTGGACGATGGCGCGACCTTTGGCACCATTTTTATCTTTGGACTGATAGCTTTTGCGTTGCCGCCATTCTCAGGCACGGGTGACGTCTGGAACCGGGGGCGCGCCTACGCCATCACCTTCACCGATGCGAATGGAGAGATCATTGGCCGCCGCGGCATCCGCCAGGACGACGCGATCCCGCTCGACGACATTCCGCCCTATCTGATCAAGGCGGTGCTGGCCACTGAAGACGCGCGCTTCTTCGAGCATTTCGGCGTCGACGTGGTCGGCACGCTGCGCGCCATCGTGCAGAACGCGCGCGCCAACGAAGTCGTGCAGGGCGGATCGTCGCTCACCCAACAGGTGGCGAAGAACCTGTTCCTCAGCCCCGAGCGCACGATCAGGCGCAAGGTGCATGAAGCGTTCCTGGCGCTGTGGATCGAGGCCCGGCTTTCGAAACAGGAAATCCTCAAGCTCTATCTCGACCGCGGTTATCTCGGCGGCGGCAACTATGGCGTCGAAGCGGCGGCGCAGTTCTATTTCGGCAAGTCGGTGCGCGATGTGAACCTTTCGGAAGCGGCCATGCTCGCGGGGCTTTTCAAGGCGCCATCGAAATATGCGCCGCACGTGAATATCGAGGCGGGACGCGCGCGGGCCAATGTGGTGCTCTACCGCATGCTCGATACGGGATTCATCACGCAAGGCGAGTTGCTGCAGGCGCGGCGCGAGACCGCCAGCATCGTCGCGCAAAACCTGTTGCCCGCTCCCGACTGGTATCTCGATTGGGCCTACAAGGATACGTTGGCGCTGCTCGACGAATTGCGGCTCGACGGCGACTTCGTGATCGAGGTGAAAACCACCGTCGATCTCAAGCTTCAGGCGGAAGCGCAAAAGGCGATCAACGCGGCAGTCGACAGCGAAGGGCCGAACTACAAATTCACGCAAGCCGCCGCCGTCACCATGGCGCCTGATGGCGCGGTGAAAGCGATCGTCGGCGGGCGCGACTACGAACAGAGCCAATTCAACCGCGCAACCGATGCCGAGCGCCAGCCGGGATCGTCGTTCAAGCCTTTCGTCTACCTCGCTGCCTTGATGGAGGGTTACAAGCCCAACCAGATCGTCGTCGATGGCCCGGTGTCTGTCGGCAACTGGTCGCCCGCCAATTACAACAAGAAATATGCCGGCAGGACGACGCTCACGAACGCACTGGCGCATTCCTACAACTCGATACCGGTGAAGCTGATGCTCGACGTGGGCCGGCCGAAGATTATCGAAGCGGCGCACGCCGTCGGCATTCAAGCCGAGCTTGAAACCTGGGCGCCGATGGTGCTGGGCACCAGCGCTCTCACGCTGCTCGATCTCACCACCGGCTACGCCACATTCGCGGGCGGTGGAAAGCTGGCCGAGCCCTATACCATTCTCGAAATGCGCCGTCCCAATGGCGACATCATCTATGATCGCGCCGCCAACGCGCCGGTTCCGCAGCAGGCGGTACCCGAAGAAACGATCGCCGATCTCAACTCCATGCTGAGTGCAGTAGTGAAGAGCGGCACGGGACGGCGCGCCGATCTTGGTTTCGCGCCGCAAGGCGGCAAGACCGGAACGAACCAGAGTTATCGCGATGCCTGGTACATCGGCTTCACCGCGCACAACGTGACTGGCGTATGGGTTGGCAACGACGACTTCACGCCAATGAACGATGTGACCGGCGGCCTGATCCCCGCGCCGATCTGGAAGAACATTATGATGGTGGCGGAGCAAGGTCTGACGCCTACGAGCCTCGCCGGCGTTCCGCTCGACGACACTTATACGCAGGTTGCCTCGCTGGAGGCTCCCGAACTCACGCCGACGACGGACGAGCAGAGCGAAACGCAGGCATCCGACGCCGCGCCTCCTTCCCAGGACGGGGGCGTGACCACGGTGTTGAACGACATGTTCAATCTTTTCGAGAAGCCGGAACAGGCGAAACGCGCCGTCACAGTCGAGAAGAGGAAAGCCAGAAAGCGCAATGTCGTGGTTTCGCGGCGCAAGGTGAGCAGGCCCAAGCGCTATGCCGAGATCGATACGGGCGGCGAAGTATTCGTGGTGAGGCAGCGGAGGCAAACCTTCGAGCTTCCCCGCGCCAACATCTCGCGGCGCGACGAGAGAAATTTCATCGAGAAGATCTTCGGCCCCAATGTGAAGAAGAAGCGGCAGCGCAAGCGCAGCAAGCCGTTCTTCAGCTTCTGACGGCCAGATGAAATCCACCCGGAACGGGTTTCTGTTTCTGCTGGGCGGCGCTATCGCGGGTGCGGTGAGTGCCACGCTCGCCATCGACATCGCAGGCTCGGCTCCCGCCGCCGGAGGGAGCGCCTGGCGCGTGTGGGAGCGGACCTCCGCGACCGATGCCGATCCATACGCTCTCGCCCACTTTCTGCTGCAAGGCAATCTGCCGCCGCCAGCGCCGCTTGTCGCGGAGTACTACCGCGCGCGAGACGATGAGGGCGAACGGCTGTCGACCAACTGCACCTATGAGTTGGCGGGGCCTTCGCCAGAGGCGCGCTGGTGGGGCCTAACGGCGGGAGCGGACGGACTGAGCGGCCAGATGACTTCCGCGGAAACTGTTGTCGATCCGAGCGGACGCTTGCGGATCAGGCTGTCGCGGCATCCGCAGGCCGAAAACTGGCTCGAACTTCCCGATGCCGGATCGTTCGAACTGAAATTCACTGTGGCGGGAACGGGCACCGGCGATCCCCCTGCACCACGGTTCTCCATGTCGCGGATCGAGTGCTGAGGAATGTCGCGACTCTATTGGCTCGCAGCTTCGCTTCTCGTCGCCGTCACGGTGCATGTGTTCTACGTGCTGTTCGTGCCGGCGATGGCGCTGGAGCGGCAGATCGAGCGCGTACTGACGGCGCCCGAGGCTGGAAAGTTCACCGTGCTCGAAGCCCATGCGCAGGCGGCGCTATTTCCGGCGTTTCCGGCGACCAGCGTGTTCGGCATCTGCCAGTTCGATGTGGCGGAGAAGGATATCGTCGTCAACGCCGATTTGCCCGGAGGCTTCTGGACGCTTTCGATCTACACGCAGACGGGCAAGACTCTTTACGTGCTGAACGACCGGCAGTCGGGCACGAATACCTTCAGCGTGAGGCTTACGAAGGCGAGTTCGCTGCTCGATGCCTTCCGCGAGACGCCGGATAACGATATCGAAACGGCGGGCTGGAAGGTCGAAACCAGCGTGCCGGAAGGATTGGCCGTGTTCTGGTTGCAGCCGCAGGACATGCTGCACAGGCCGCGCGTCGCCGAGGCTCTGGCGCGCACTACATGCGCGCCCGCGAAAAGCTGATCAGGCGTTGTCGACCAGATCTTCGAGAGCGGCGTTCACCGCGCGGCTATTGCGGCGCTTCCTCGGGCTTGCGACGCGATCAGAGATGTTGAACTCGCGGCGTTCGATCCGCACGCCTGGAAAAATCACGATCTCGGCGTTGCCATTGGTCACATGGTGCCTCGCCGGCGCCGCCCGAAACCTTGGAAACTCAATAACGACACTCATCTTGCAGCCCTTTCGCCCCGGCCCCTCTATTCAGAGCCTGCCAGTTTTGAATTAAGAAGCGCGATGGTTAACATTGGCCTAAGCGGATGGGGGGGCGCTGTGATGATTCTCACGTTTTGTGGAATTGTTGCAAATTGCCGGTAAATTTCCCGCAAGCCGTTGAATGGGCGCTGGAATCAAAAGGTTCTTTTTCGTGATGTCAGGATTCCGCCGAGAGTTCGGCCCCTAGATCAGAGATTGCCTCGGGAACATCCTGCAATCGTGCCGGTTCGATGCTCTGGGGTGACGCAAGCATGGATTTGGCCGATCATTGCGAACTTGCCGAAATCCCCGCCGTACCTTTGCGGTCCTCGATCTCGATCCCCCAGCAGTCGGGGTCGGATTTGCGGCGGCGGGCGAAAACCGTAAGCGCTTCGCTTTCCGCAACCGGCCCTTTCACTTCCTCGATCCAGCGGCGCTCGCCTTGGTCGTCGTAGGCGGGCCCGGGGGCGGGGCCAAAGAGATGGCAGGTGCCGTCGAGATGATTGACGATCACGAAAAGTGCCCCTGCTTCGGCGGCGCCTTTCGCGATGACTGCTCCATAGAGCCCTTCAGCGGCGCAGCGGCGCATGAAGGCTTGAACCCAGATTTCGGTTTTGACGGACACGTGGCGCTCTCCCGCGCGCGACGTTACTGCACCGGCGCGGATGTGTCGCCGCTGACTTGGCTCAGTTCTTCGATGAGCGCTTCGGAGATGCGCCCGCTTTCGGGGAGTTGGCGGTCCTTCTCGAAGGCGAGGATGGCGCTTTCGGTGGTGGCCGACATTTCGCCTGTTACTTCGCCTGGTTCGTAGCCGAGTTCGGCGAGACCTGTTTGAACCAAACGAATGGTTCGCGCGTCCGGACCTTTCGCCGGAGGCGTTCCGGTGGTGCCGGTGAATTCCGAGGCGCGGGCGATTTCCATTGTGAAGCGAATCTGTTCCGCCAGTTCGGTACTGGCGAGGCCTGTCACGTCCAATCCGGCGCTTGCTTGATAGGACTCGATTGCGGCGCGCGTGCGCTTGCCGGCGACGCCATCGATGTCGCCTTCGTAGAGGCCAGCGGATTGCAATTGCCTTTGGACTGCTTCGACTTCGGGATCGTAGCGGACGGTCACCGCGCCGGTTGCGGGCTGGCCCGCGATCACATCGATCCGCGCGCTGGCTTTGCCTGTCGTGGCGGTCATTCTGACGTGGCCGGCGTCCTGGCCAAGCAATGCATTGTAGCCGACAGCCAACGACAGACACGCGGCAACCAGAACGGCCGCCACGGCCGGAGGCGAAAGCCTTCCGGCGTCATCGTCAAGCACGTCACGCATTACGCAAACCCTGAACACACAAGAGGCTCAACTTGCATGACGAGGGTTAATGTCACCTTTCGCGAAGCTTGCGGGTGGTTACCCGGAGGTTAACGCATTCGCGAAACTTCGATGGGCTCCATTCATATCGCGGAAATTTTTGGCGGTTATTCATTGGCGGGAGTGGAGACTAAGGGATGCGCACGTTCATAGCGATTGCTGCCGGAGCACTGGTGCTGGCGCTGATGCCGGCGCCGCCCGAGGCCGAGCGCGCCAGACTGTCGCTGTTGACGCCCAAGCTGGTGGCCACCTGCGGCGGTACGTCCAGCGTGTGCGAAGCCGCGGCGCATGCGGCGGAAAGTCTTGAAGCCAAGGCCCGCTTCGGCGCGCACGTCATCATCGAATGGGCGAATATGGCGAGCGGCCACATCAACGCAAAACTGCCCGCCGATCTCGCCTAATACCAAAGAGGCTTTGTGCCGCCCTTCGGGCGCAAGTTGCGGCTCGATGGCGCGGCCTGCCTCCATGAGCATTCGCGTGTTGTGAGATGGGTGCCGAACGATTATCTCATGGGCATGACGGAAGCGGCTCAGGTTTTCGCCGGGATCAAGTCGGACTTCGAGATTCTCGAGGACTGGGAAGACCGGTATCGGCACATCATCGAGCTGGGCAAGGCATTGCCGGCCTTCGACGAGCGCTACCGCGACGCGGCTCACAAGGTGAGCGGATGCGCCAGCCAGGTGTGGATCCATTTCGATCGCGCGCCATCGCCGGAAGGTGCGCGGCTCGATCTCACCGGCGATAGCGATGCGCTGATCGTGAAGGGATTGATGGCGATACTCTTCGCACTGTTCTCGGGGCGCACGGCGCGGGAAATTGCTTCGTTCGATGCCTTGGCCGCGTTGGCCGAACTTGATCTCAGTTCGCATCTCACACAGCAGCGCTCGAATGGACTTGCTTCGATGGTGGCCCGCATCAAGGCCGAGGCGCGGGCTGTGCTGGCGGAGCAATCTCCGGCCGGAAATCAGCCAGCCCCCAGCGCGTGATCGTGCCGGCATTGCGGTTCGACGGCGGGCGCGGCATCAGGCGATAGTGCCGGGCGAGCCGCGTGAGCGCCAAGGCAAGCACCGCCTTGACGCTGCGGGCTGGCAATTGCAGCATCCGCTCGGCCTGTTCGATGCCCGAAGCGAGACAGCAGACGTAGTAGAGGGAACCTGCCAGTTCGGGGCCGACGGCATCGAGGGCCAGATGTACCCGCTGCCTTGCGGCGATCGATGCATCGGTCAGGTTGGCGATTCGATTGTCGCTGAGCGAGGCGTGGCCGGGCGCGGCTCCGAGCGGCATGTCCCAGGTGACGGTGGTGCGCCGCTCGAAATGCGCCAGCGAATAATCGGTCCGGAGCTTCTCGCCGGCGGCAAATTGCATGGCGCTGATCAACGGGCGGCCATCGGGATCGGATCTTCTATGGAGCCTCAACAGCGGGCTCTCCGCACCTTCGCAATCGAGCACGCTGTGTTTTGTTTCGCGATGCGGAAGTTTGATTCTGCCAGGGCCGTCGCTGGCGAGCAGGCCTTTGGCGGCCATGGCGGCGATCAAGTCCGCAGGGATAGGCTCCCCGCCCTGGTCTTCGGCAAGCTGCCAGCCAAGGTTTCCTCTCACCAGGACTGTGGGGCTGGCGAGCTTCAGGCGGCGCAGGACCTGGCGCGACAGGCGGGCGAAGGCACGATCAGTGTAGGGTTTTGACATGACATTTCTCCTAATCGGAGGGTCGAGCTACACTGTATTCCTACGTGAATCAAGTGCTATTATGTACTTATTATTCCAATCGCTCGCAGAATTGACTCTTGATCTTGGCTTGGTGACTGGCCCGGCTGAATTGAGGCCCTGCGGGGCTGAGTTTTCAGGACAAAGTCCGCATTCAAACGCTATCTGCAAGTGTCAGTTCAGGATGCCGCTGGATTTATCTTTTGCGCGTTTGGCATGCAGGTTTGAAGCCCGGCGGGCGTTGAGAAGGGCGAATCCGTCCGGCGGCGGACACGTGTCCACCGTGAGTAAAGCTGGGATGCGAGGGGCTTGGATGGCTAGGAGGAGTCGAGACCCCGTGCCTCCCAGGCGAGCCAGTGACATTCTCTCAGAACTGCTTCGACTTCGTGGCCGGGCTTCTTGTGAACGTAGGGAGGAGGACCCGGACGGATCGGGTTGGTGTAGATCAGGCGGGTCTCATAGATTTTCTCGCGCTTGGCCTTCCAGCGCAGGTAGCGCTGGGCCTCGCGCGCGAGATTCTCGAGCGCGTTCCTGGCCGCCTGAAGCCTGCGCATCAGATGTGCGCCATCGACCTTGCCGTCATTGAGCGGAGCGGGTTTGACTGCTCCCGGTCCGATCAGCGTGGTGTAGGGATAGAAGTGGATGCCGATGCTCTTGCGGTACTTCTTGCGCGGCGGCCCCGGCACCATGGGCGGACGGATGTCTTCGAGGCGGAAGAGAGGGCAGCGAGCTTTGCCTGTTCCTTTCTTGACGATCTGTTTTCCCTTGGGCATCGGCCGGTGAGCCGAGGGCTTGAGCGCCATCCCCCGTGCCGCGACAACGATCAGACGGCGGACAGCGGCTTCGGCAGGCCGAAGAATGCGCAGGATCGCATTACGAAGCGCACGCGGAAGCCGCTCAATACTGGCGGTATCCGAAAACCCCAGCATGGCAAAGAGCGTGGCCACGATGCGCAGCAGCGCGTCGCGGTTGCGTTCGATGGCTTTGGGCCAGTCCATTTTGGCCGGTTCAGGCATGATCATATCATGGAACATAAGAAGAACTACATGTCAAGGACTAAGTTCGCGCTGCTAGTGGTCTGACCCAGTCGTTTCGAACCCCCACATGAATGATGTTCGAATGACCGCAATGTGGGACAGAGTTCCCGTCAATTCCATTGAGTCAATTTCCGCTTTCTGTCTGTCGCCAATATTCGATGAGCGGGTCTTTTTTGGTGTCACGAAGAGTCTCTGAATCTCGCTTCACAATCGGCAAGCCGTGAATCAGTACGCCACTTGACCCACCATAAACATCCAACAACGACCCTACCTCTCATACCGACTCCGGCTGATCACTTCTTGTCGGATTTGCACGGCCACCAGTTGAAGAGGGTGCTGGCGCCGATTGCTTCGGTTTGGCTCGTGAGTTCGACGCATCTCTTGTCGACGGCCTTG
>JBJXGL010000060.1:0-13498 GCA_046160365.1 Aestuariivirga sp.
GGCCCCGGGCGCAGACGCCAGCCTGTGTCTTCCCGCCGCGCCCGCGGTTTCGACGAGGGCTGACAGCCGCTTCGTTATCCCCTAAGAGGGCGCGTCCAAAAAGGAGTGCGACTGTTGAGTGTTTCCACCGAACGCCTGCATCTGGGATGCGGCAAGAAGTTCATCCCCGGCTATTACCACGTCGATATCCTCCCCTTCGATCATATCGACCATCAAGGCCCGGTGGACGATCTTGGTTTCATCAAGGACAATTCGGTCAAGCTGATCTACGCCTGCCATCTCCTCGAACACTTCGGCCGAAATGAATTCAGGAAGCCGCTTGCCGAATGGTTCCGCGTGCTGGCGCCAGGCGGCGTGCTGCGGCTGGCGGTTCCGGATTTCGAACAGGTGATGAAGCTTTATTCCAGCGGCAAGATCGGGAATCTCAACGAAGTGATGGGCCTCGTCATGGGTGGCCAGCGCGACCAGTACGATTATCACAAGGTGATCTTCGACGAGCGCTTCCTGGGAGGCGCGCTCCGCGAACTGGGTTTCCGCGAAGTCCGCCGCTGGGACTGGCGCAAGACCGATCACGCCAATGTCGACGATTACAGCCAGGCCTATCTGCCACACATGGACAAGGAACACGGCACGCTGGTGAGTTTGAATTTGGAAGCGGTGAAGTAACTACCTGCTGCGCGCGGCACCCGCCGGACCCGCTTTCACTTTTCGTCCGCCCGTCGATGCTTTGGCCTTCGGCGCCGGAGCCTTCGGCTGCGGGGCAGGTTTCGCTTCGGCCTTCGGGGTCTCGGTCACCGGAGCCGCGGCTTCCGCCCCATGCGCCGCCTGGACCGCCGCTTCTCCCGGTGGGCGCATCGTCTCCGGCACCCTGCCGCCATAGAAGCGCTGTTCCTTGGCGTAGACCTGGAACTCGAAGGGATCGACGTCTCGCGGCTTGCTGTCGGCCTGACGCAGCCGCAGCTGGCCCAGCCCGAAGTTCACCAGCGTGCCGTCGTAGAGCAGGAACAGCTTGGCGTCGCGGTGCGCGTAGAACATCGAGTCGATGTGATTGTCGGCGATGTTGAGCTTTGGGAACTCCTCCTTCACAACGAAGATGGCGTTGGCGCCGATCACGGAGGCAAGCTCGTAGCCCTTGCGCTTGCCAAGCTCCACCATGGCGCGCAGCGACGAGCCCTGGTTGATGGAGAAGTCGCGGTCCTGCACATAGACCATGTCGTTGGGGATCACCGGATTGAACTCGATGATGATGACCCGCGGCCGGAAGAAGCCGATCGAGGCCCAGATGTGATAGTCGTTGCCGTCGATGTCGATCGACAGCAGATCGAAATCCGAAGGGATAGGCGTGCCGCGCAGAAAATACTCAATCGAGTCCTTGCGCGGATCATAGCCGATCATGGCGTTGAGGCAATGAACGTTCTTGTTCTCGCCATGGGTTTTCCGCAAGTCTGCGAAACGCCCGGAGTTGCCCTCGATCTGCACCGAACTCCAGCCGTGGTTGGCGATCAAGTTGTAGCTGTTGCTGTGGGTCTTGCCGTCCCAGGCGCCGAATTCCACGCACCACTTGTTGGCAGCGCCGATCAGTTCGAAAATTTTCTCCAGCACGCCATCCTCGCCGGTTTGTGATGTCACCTTCCTGGCGAAATGCTTGAGATATTCGCTCTCCTTGTTACGCTGGTCTCTCCGCAACTGACGCACGATCGGCATATCTTGGATCCCCTTTGTGGCGGGTGTGGTTCTAGACGGCCAAACCGCCCCCGTCCAGTTGCCAGTTGACCTTCGCGGAGCCCGTGACAAGTGCTGGTAAATGGCTCTATAGGGTTGATATGTCACAGTTCTCTTGCGGCCACGGAGCGGGCATCGGAGCCCCGGCGTGAGGCTGCTTGGTTCCTGCGCTGCCCATGGCGTGCCTGTCGAGGGCATCATCCACGTGGGCGCCAACCGGGCCGAGGAATACCCCGAATACGCCCGCGCCACGAGAGGACCGATCCTTTTCGTCGAGGCCCTTCCGGAGCACGCGGCGGAGATCGCCGAAAAACTCGACGAACGGAAACCGCATTTCGTCTGCCAGGCCGTGGCGGGCGCGGTAGATGGGAAGTCGGTCACCTTTCATGTCTCGAACGGCGATGGCCGCTCGTCGAGCTACATGGACATGGGCCGGCTCAAGGAAATCCGCCCCAGCATCAAATATGTCGGCACCTTCGAGGCGAAGACAGAACGCCTCGACCGCATTGTCGCGGAGCGATATGCCGGGCACGGCTTCAATGTCCTGGCCATCGACGTGCAGGGCGCGGACCTCGACGTTCTGAACGGCAGCGAGGCGATTCTGGATCGTATCGATGCGGTCTTCGTGGAGGTCTCGATCGAGCCGATTTACGTGGGCGGCTGCACCTTCCTCGAGATTTATGGCTTTCTCGCCGCCAAGGGGTTCCTGATCCGCGACGTGCAACTGGTCCGCGACGGCTGGGGCAACGCCTTCTTCTCGCGGCCAGAGACAGCGCTTCACCGGCTCAGCGCCGAAAACCTGGCGCGTGGGAAAGAGGCAAGGCAAAGCTCGACCTACTACGATTTCAAGGCCGGGCGCGGCATCGACAATGTGCTGACCGGCCCCTTCAACGTGCACACCAGGCTCAACGACGAGGCCGCGTGGTGGCAAGTGGACCTGGGCGAAATGACATCCATCACGCGCATCCTGTTCCTCGACCGCGCCGATCACGAAGCGAAAGCCGCCTCGCTGCAAATCCAGCTGTCGCGCGACGGAGAGGAATTCTGGGCGGTGTACGACCGTTCGAAAAAAGCCCTCAGCACACTGATCGATCTTCACTGGAAAGGCGAGGCCCGCTACGTCAAGCTACAGCTTTCCGAACCCGGCCCGTTGCACTTCCGGCAGGTGATTGTGGTGTAACGTTTGCCAATCGCTGCATTGACGGCCCCGGTTCCAATCACTAGGTTCCGCGCGCCTCACTTTGGGCGTAGTGGATCAATGCCGGAAATGAAGACAATAATCGGCGAGTTCTGGAGCCGGGCGGAAGTGGTTCCGTCAGCGACGTTCTGCCATTTCGTGTCGCCGCATGGTGAGGAACGGCTGTCGTACGGGGAACTCGCGCGCCTCGTCAGCGGCCATGCGGGCGCGCTTCGCAAGGCTGGGGCCGAATCGCGCTCGGTGGTTCTCATCTTCCTTCCGCACACACCGCATCTCTATGCGGCGTTTCTGGGAGCCATGACGGCGGGCGCTATCCCATCTTTCATGCCATGCCCCACACCCAAGCAGGACCCCAGGCTATACTGGTCATCGCATCTCAAACTCCTGGAGCGGATCGGCGACTGCACGATCATCTCGGATGCCCATCATATATCCCAGATGCGCGAGGCAGGTCTCACCGGCACACGCATTGTCGATATCGCCGGCGTGCCGCCATCCGGTTCGCGCCAGATGTCGGCGGCGCTTGAGCCGGAAGCCGTTGCCTTTCTTCAGCACAGTTCGGGAACCACTGGCCTCAAGAAGGGTGTAGCGCTCACCAATCGCGTAATCGATGCACAGATCGGCCCTTACGCCGCGTCTCTCTCAATCTCGCCGGACGATGTGATTGTGAGCTGGCTTCCACTTTATCACGACATGGGTCTCATCGCCTGCTTTGTCTTGCCTGTGATGACGGGGACGCCATTCGTGCACATGGACGCCTTCCATTGGCTGGCGCGGCCTTCGCTACTGCTGGACCTAGCTGAAAAGCATAAAGCCAGCCTCGCGTGGCTGCCGAATTTTGCCTATGAACACCTCGTCAACACTGCCGCAGCCGATGCGGAAGCGCGCCAACTCTCTCGCATGCGCGCCATCATATCCTGCTCCGAGCCTTGCCGCGCGACAACCTTCGAACGCTTCGCGAAAACATTCGCGCCGTCCGGTCTCACTACCGAGAAGCTTCAGTGTTGCTACGCCATGGCGGAGACGGTGTTCGCGGTGAGTCAGACCGAGCTCGGCAAGCCGTCACCCGTGCGGCACTTCGATCGGACCAACCTTGAGCCCGGACAAACCGCCCGCCCGGTTGCCCCCTCCGATCCCACTGCGATCGCGCTTCTAAGCAACGGCAAACCTATTGCGGGCCTGTCCGTTGTCGCGCGCGATCCAGATGGCAAGACACTTCCAGAGCAAACAATCGGCGAGCTCACGATCCGCGGGGACTGCGTCTTCGGCGGCTATTACAATGCGCCAGACCTCACCGCCGAACGCATCAGGGACGGCTGGTACTGGACCCGCGACATCGGTTTTGTCAGCGGCGGCGAAGTGTTCGTGCTGGGCCGCAACGACGACGTGATCATTTGCAACGGCAAGAATATCTTTGCCCATGACGTCGAAGCTGAGGTGAATGCCGTCGCTGGCCTTAAACCCGGCCGCAATGTCGCGGTCATCGTGAATGACGAGCGTTCAGGCACGCAGAAATTCGCCATCATCGCGGAGTCCGAAAACTTCGAGAAGAAAATTCTTCAGGACGCAAAGAAGGCGATCATGGCGAGGGTATACAACAGCGTGGGCGTTGCCCCGCACGCCATTCATTTCGTGCCCCAGGGCTGGCTTGTGAAAACCACGAGCGGCAAGATCAGCCGCAAGGAAAATCTCAGGAAACTCATGGAAACCGCCGCATCATGACCGACGAAGAAATCTTGAAACATCTATCGCTGATCGTCAGCGAAGAAACGGGCGATGATGCGGAACTATCGCGCGAGTCGACCGCCGATGATGTGCCGGGGTGGGATTCGGTGGCCCACAGCCGCATCATGCTGCGCGCCGAGCAGGCTTTCAAAGTAAGGCTCGACACGGATGTCTTCTACAGCCTCGCCACGGTTGGAGACTTGATCGACTATCTCCGCAAACAGATGGCGGCCTGATCCGTGCGCGACGATCCCATCGAAGGCCTCGAAGAGGCCAAGCCGAGCGCGGCCAGGAATCCGCTTCTCTCTCTTTTCTCTCTCGCTCGCTTTCCCTTTCCATATTCGATGTTTCACGACAAGCCGGGCGAGGCGGACGGGCGCGGCCCTGATAGGTACGGTTTCATCAATGCGAAATCCGCCATCGTTCCCAAACCTGCCGACGAAAAACGCGTCTTTATCTTCGGCAACTCCGCGGTTCGCGCCGGTGGTTTCCAGAAGTCGATCGCCGCCTGTCTCGAGAAACAGTTCCACGGCAATGGCCGCAATGATGTCCGCGTCTACAACATGGGGATCGCCAGCGCCATCAATGGCCAGTTCCTCATGTATCTGGTGCAGCAGGGCATCGATCTCGAGCCCGACCTTGTCATCACCTATGACGGTTACGTCGATCTTGCGATCCCACTCACCTACGATCCGCGCCCCGGCTTCACCTACAATCACTACATGCTGGAGCTGATGCACGAGTATCTGGGCCAGGGAAGGCTGCAGGAACTCGACATCGTGCGCGCCGAAAGCGTGCGCCGCAACGAACTGCGCAAGACTTTCGGCTGGCGGACCGAGGATTGGGAGAATGCGCTGGTCGCCGCCTACATCTCGACACTGCGCAAGATTCACGAGCTCGCCGGCTTCTATGGCTTCAAAGCCTATAGCTGTCTGCAACCCGTCGTCGCCGGCAAGAAGATCAAGACCGGAGCCGAGGCGAAGTTCAAGCCCGCGGCTCCGGCTTATGTTCATATTCTGAAACTCTACGAGAAAACCCGGCAGGCGCGGCTGGCGCTCGAAAACCGCATGCCCTCCGCCTCCAGCCGCTTCGGCGATCTCTCTTCGGTCTTCGCGGATGATCCCGTGGAGCGCTTCGTCGACATGACGCATGTGAACCTCGATGCCCACATTCCCATCGCCGAGCGGCTTTATCGCGAGATCGAGGGGATGGTCTGAAGCTTGCCGGAAGATTTGGTGCGCCCAATCATGAATGTGGAATGTCCGTTCCATTTTCCTTGAGCGTCATTGGCAGTCTGTGATCTACTCCGCCCCGGATATGACCCCTGCCGCGACCATCTCTGCCCATTCTTCGCCACATGCGCGGGCGCGAAATGGCCTGCAAAACCATACGCTAAGTTTGGCATTTTGGTGCGGCGAAGCAGGCAATTTGGGGCGCACATGACGCAGCTCGAATCCCCTCCAAAGGACTTCGCCGGCCTCAAGGCGCTGATTGTAGAGCGCGGGGCGGCCATGCCCCGGCGCCTCTCCCAGGTCGCTGCCTTCTCCCTCGAACACCCCGACGAAATCGCCTTTGGCACGGTGGCGTCGATCGCCACTCAGGCCGGCGTTCAGCCATCGACGCTGGTGCGTTTTTCCCAGGCCATGGGTTACCAGGGCTTCTCCGACCTGCAGGATGTCTTCCGCGACCGCCTGCGCGACCGCATTCCCAACTACCAGGAGCGGATCGAACAGCTGCGCCAGCACGCGCTCGAGGCGACCAAGCCCAATGTCATCCTGCATGGCTTCGGCGAAACGGCCGAGCGCTCGATCGCGGCGCTCAGGGCCAAGCTCGATCCCGCTTTGCTTGATCGCGCCGTCGAGCATCTGGCGCGCGCCGAAACCATATACTTGATCGGCCTCAGGCGCTCGTTTCCGATTTCCTCATACATGGCTTACGCATTCGGAAAGCTCAGTATACGGAGCATATTGATCGACGCGGTGGGCGGCCTCGGGCCTGAACAGTTGATCTTCGCCTCGAAGAAAGACGCGGTCTTCGCCGTTTCCTTCACCCCCTATGCCTCGGAAACCGTGGCGCTGGCCCAATCCGCCCACGCCAAGGGCGTGCCGCTCATCTCGATCACCGACAGCCCGTTCTCGCCGTTAGCTCCCATCTCGGACCCTTGGCTCGAAGTGTCGGAAGCGAATTTCGAAGGTTTCCGTTCCATGGTGGCGACGCTGACGCTCGCCATGACCCTCACCGTCGCGGTGGCCGAACGCCGCGAGCGGCCCACGATATCCACAGGCCCGCGTATCACCGCACTTTGAATTGCGCTAGCATGGCGCGATGACCTTGGACGAAATACTCGAAGCCTTTGTCAAGCCGCATGCCTTTCCCGAAGAAGCCATCGCGGCGGCGGATGCGCGGCGGGCGGAACTTGTGCAGGCATTTCTCGACAAAATCGCCGAATGGACGGAAGACAGAGGCTATCCAAAGGACCAATATTACGACTTGGCCGCGATCGCGATCAACTTGCTCGCCGAATGGCGCGAACCGTCCGCGTTCAAGCCCGTCCTGCGTTTCCTCGCGACACCGCAGTCACGTGAACTGCTGGGCGACGGCATCACCGAAGACGGGCAGATGCTGCTGGTCAGGCTCTACGATGGAGACCGTGGCGCACTCGAGAATCTTGTGCTCGACGAAACCGCGGACGAGTATGTGCGCGAACAGGCGATCGAAGCCTATGTGCGCCTCACCCAAGACGGCGAAATCCCCCGCGACGATGCCCGCGCATTCGTGGAGCGCCTGTTCGCCCAACTGCCGCGCAAACCCAACTATGTTTGGATCGCAGTCATCAACGCCACGTCCTCTCTCGCATTCGCGGACCTTTCCGCCGAGGTGAAGCGGCTGTTCGACGAGAACGTGGCCGACATCACTGTGATGGGCTACAATCATTTCGAAGCCGATCTGCGGGAAGCAGAGGCGGGCGGATACCCAGGCCGCCGCAATCAAGGCAGTCCCGTCGAGGAAATGCGGCGCTGGATTTATTCAGGCGATGAGTGGGAGCCTTCCAAGGACCGCTTGACCATCGACGAAATGTTGGGCCTGGCGCTCGCCGAACACAGCCCGGCCATAAACGAATTCCGCGACACCGGCCGCAACGACCCCTGCCCCTGCGGGAGCGGCAAGAAGTTCAAAAAGTGCTGCTTGCCAAAGGTGGAGGCGGGGGAGATGTAGAGGTGGCTGAGGTGGTGATGTGATCGAATTCAGCTTTCTCCGGAGTGCTATCAAGGATTTGGACCGAATAGCGCCGCGCGGCATGGTCAAGACCGGCGCAACGGCAACCGCGCAGCTTGATTTACTTTATGCGTGACGGCGGCGTCACCACTCCGCCGCCGGCGGATTGACAGTCGAATCTGCGGCGCCGCGCACCTGCTGGTCGAAATCGATGATCGAGCCAGTCATCAGGCCCGACTCTTCGCTTGAGAGATAGGCGCAGGCGCGGGCGATTTCTTCGGGCTTCAGCAAGCGGCCGAAGGGGCGGCCTGCTTCGGCCTTCTTGAGCCAGTCCGCCTCGGCATCGTGATAGGTCTTCATCGTGTTGTGTTCGCCGGGCGTGTCCATCCAGCCGATCATCAGGCCGTTCACACGGATGCGGTAGGCCATGACGCTGTTGGCGACGTTTCGGGTGAGCGTCGCAAGCGCGCCTTTCGACGCGCAATAGGCGGTGATGAAGCTCTGCCCGCCATGGCCCGACATCGAAATGATGTTGACGATGGTTCCGCTGGTCTTTGTCTTTTTCATGAGATGCAGCGCGTCCTGCATCAGGAAGAAGGGAGCGCGCACATTGATCGCGAACATCCTGTCGAAGAGTTCCGGGCTCGTGTCCCAGATTGTGCCGCGGTCCGTGATGGCGGCGGAATTGACCAGCGCATCGATGCGGCCAAACTCTTTGCCGCATGCGGCGATCACCTTGCGCGTGTCATCGACCTTCGCGAGATCGGCCTGGACGAAGACGGTCTTCACACCCTTCTTCTCCAGCGCCGCTTTGACGCCAGCTCCGCGCTCGGCATTGCGCCCGGTCACGACCAACCCTTTCACGCCACGATCGGCGAAGAGATGGGCGATGCTTTCTCCCAGCCCCTGGGTGGATCCAGTGACCACGGCGACCTTGGCGTCCATCGAAAGTTTCGAAAGTGATGAGATGTTCACGCTTGTTGCCCCTCAAGCCGCCGAATATTCTCGCGACGTTGGCACCGGAGCCGATCGAACTCAAGGCGACCGCCCTGCTCCAGCCGAATAGCCTGGTTGCAAACGGAACAAACATTCCGAATTGACTTGGATTTGGAATTGTTGTTTCGTTTCGGCAACAAAAGACCGCTGGGAGGCCCCGATGAACCCTGCTTCCGATACAAGTGCCCTCGACATCATCACCATGGGCCGCTGCTCCGTCGACCTCTATGGCCAGCAGATCGGCTCGCGCCTGGAAGACGTGGCCTCCTTCGCCAAGTCGGTGGGCGGCTCGCCGTCGAATATCGCCATCGGCACGGCCCGTCTTGGCCTGAAATCGGGCCTCATTACCCGCGTGGGCGACGAGCAGATGGGCTGCTTTGTGATCGAGCAGATGGAGCGCGAAGGCGTCTCCACCAAAGGCATCGCGACCGACAAGCAGCGCCTCACATCGCTGGTCCTGCTCTCGGTTGAAAACGACAAGACCTTCCCGCTGATCTTCTATCGCGACAACTGCGCCGATTCCGCATTGGACGAAAGCGATGTGGACGAGGCCTTCGTCCTTTCTGCCAAGGCACTGCTGGTCACGGGAACGCATTTCGCCCGCGCCAACACGTCGGCCGCGCAGAAGAAGGCAATGGCGATCGCCAAGAAGGCGGGACGTCCCGTCGTCATCGATATCGATTACCGTCCCAATCTCTGGGGTCTTGCCGGTCATGCCGCGGGCGAGGAGCGCTACATCAAGTCCGACATGGTCACACAGCACTTGCAGGCGATTCTCGCCGATTGCGATCTGATCGTCGGCACCGAAGAGGAAGTGCATATCGCCGGCGGAACGGAAGACACGCTCGAAGCACTCCGCGCCATCCGCAAGTTTTCCAAGGGCGTCATCGTTTTGAAGCGCGGTCCCATGGGCTGCGTTGTCTACCCCAACGAGATTCCGGACTCCCTCGACAAGGGGCTTGTGGGCAAGGGCTTTCCGATCGAGGTCTACAATGTGCTGGGTGCCGGCGATGCTTTCATGTCCGGCTTCCTGCGCGGATGGCTGAAAGGCGAGCCGTTCGAGACCTGCGCCACCTGGGCCAATGCCTGCGGCGCCTTCGCCGTGTCGCGCCTGCTCTGTTCGCCGGAATACGTGACCTTCGAGGAATTGCAGTACTTCCTCAAGCATGGCAGCACGCATAGGGCGCTACGCAAGGACGAAGTTATTAATCACGTTCATTGGGCGACAACGCGCCGGCCGCAATCCAGTCAGCTGTTCGCACTCGCCATCGATCACCGCATGCAGCTTGAGGATATGGCCGATAAGGCGGGAGCGCCGCGCGAGAAGATTGCCGAGTTCAAGCGACTCGCCATCGCGGCCATCGGAAAAGTCTCCGGGGGCAAGCCGGGATTCGGCACGCTGCTCGACGACACCTATGGCCGCGAGGCCATGTTCGATGCCGCGAAGCTTGGGCTCTGGGTCGGAAGGCCATTGGAAAAACCGGGCTCGCGTCCGCTGCAATTCGAATTCACCCAGGATGTCGGCGCGCGCCTCGTTGACTGGCCTGTAACCCACACCATCAAGTGCCTCGCCTTCTACCACCCCGACGATCCGGCGGAATTGAAGACCAAACAGGCACAGAAGCTCCGCACACTCTATGAAGCGGCGCGCAAGGTGGGCCGCGAATTGCTGATCGAAATCATCGCCGGCAAACACGGCAAACTCGCCGACGACACGATCCCGCGCGCGCTCGAGGAGCTCTATGCGCTGGGCATCAAGCCAGACTGGTGGAAACTCGAACCGCAAGCCTCGTCCGCCGCCTGGACGAAGATCGGAAAAACCATTGCGAAACACGATCCCTGGTGCCGTGGCATCGTGCTGCTCGGCCTCGAAGCGCCGGAGAAGGAGCTGGAGAAGGCTTTCGCTGCCGCCGCTGGTCATTCGGCGGTGAAAGGCTTCGCCATTGGCCGCACCATCTTCAACGCTGCGGCGCAGGCCTGGCTTGCGGGAACCATGACGAGCAGTGCCGCAACCAACGACATGGCGCAGCGCTTTGCCAGCCTTGTGAAGCTGTGGAACAAGGCAAAGGAAAGACGCGCCGCCTAGTGCGCAATGAAGTCTGGCGAAATCGCGGCGAGCCTCCCTCCCCTTGCGGGCAAGACAGTGGGCGCATCCCGCCCTTGACAGTTTCGGGCTCCTGCAAGAAACGCAAAGGAGCGGTCCGGCGGCGGGAAGTCACGCGCCATTAGTCAAATCTCCTAACCGTTGTTATGATGGCGCGGATTTTGGTGTATTGCGGAAGCCATGCAGCAGCAACTTCACATCAGGCAGAAGCCGGGCACGGGACGCGTGGTTCACGTGACGCCCGAAAACGCCAAATGGACCTATGTCGGCTTCGACCTTTGGAACCTCGCTGAAGGTGGGCTTACCACCGGCAATGACGGCGACCGTGAAACCTGTCTGGTTTTCATTGGCGGCAAGGGCAAGGTGCGGGTGGGTCATCAGGATATGGGCACGCTGGGTCAGCGCCGCTCGCCTTTCGAGGGAAAGCCCTGGTCGGTCTATGTGCCGCCGGGGCTTGTTTGGTCGGTCGAGGCCATCGGAGAGCTGACGCTCGCCGTGTGCACCGCCCCCGGCAAGGGCGGACTGCCGCCGCGCATCATCGCGCCCGATGAGCTCGAAATCGAAACCCGCGGACGCGACAGCAATACGCGCTATGTCACCAACATCATCCCCGAGTGGAAACCGGCCGAGAGCCTGCTTGTCGTGGAGGTGATAACGCCCGGTGGCAATTCATCATCCTATCCGCCGCACAAACACGATGAGGACAATCTCCCCCACGAGTCGCTGCTCGAGGAAACCTATTATCACCGTATCAATCCGCCCCAGGGCTTCGCCATGCAACGGGTCTACACCGACGACCGCTCGCTCGATGTGGCAATGGCCGTCGAGGACGGCGATGTGACGCTGGTGCCCAAGGGCTATCACCCCTGTGCCGCCATGCATGGCTACGATCTCTACTATCTGAACGTCATGGCGGGCCCAAAGCGCACGTGGAAATTTTACAACGCGCCAGAGCACGAGTGGCTCATGCGCGCACATCCCGCCAAAGTGTGAACGGTTTGGCGAAAAGGATGTGCGCGACTAAGGAATCTTGAGCGTCTGCCGGTATTTCTCCGCGTCCCAGTTCGCCAGCTTGTCGATATCGTCCGCCGTCAGCGCGCGAAGCTGATCGTCCGGCGCAATTCTGCGCATCACATCGGCCAAGCAGCGTATCATCGGCTCGACTGCTGGCTTCGCATCCTTGCGGATAAACACGCCTTTGCCCGGTACAACATAGGCCGGCCCAATCCCTGGCGCTGTTGGAACGCCAACACCGACGAAAACCACATGATCGGGATAGAAAACATCACGGTAGGCTTTTGCCTGTGCGACCGGATCGGTGGCGAGCGCATGCGTTTCCAAGTCGCGCGCGGGCTCGTAACCCGAACCGTCCGCATGTTCCGCAAGCGAATCGAGATCGGCGGGTAGGGCCGGTCTGACCGGACGCACCAATCTCGCGACGACTTCACCTAGAAGACGTTCCGTATCCGCAACGGAATTCGCTGCGACGGCCAGCCCGTGATTCTCGAGAACGAGGACATTGACGCCAGGCCGTAACACCTGCGAAATGGTTTTTGCGAGTGGCCGCCCGGGACGGGCATAAGGCACATAGGCCCAATTGAATTTCGCAAGCAGTGCCGGGAGCGCTTCCCGCGAGTTCTGCTGGATCGCCCAAGCAATGGTGTTCACGCAGTGGACATGCGCCACCACCCGCTGCGGCATCAGCGCATGCACCGTGGTTTCGATCGACGGCCTGAGACCCGAAGCATTAAGATCGCTCCGCACGAAATCCTGACACGTCTCGCAAGCGGGATCGTCGCGCGAAATGGCATCGAGAAGCGCTGGGAGATTGACTGGCGCCATGATCTCGCGCGATGCCGCGTGTTTCAGCCAGGTACCCGATGCCTTGATCCACATGACGCCATCGGCCTTAAGCGAGGTATTGCCGCCCGCTGCCTGCACCAGCAGCGGATCGGCGCCAATCCGCGCGGAGAAATCGCGTAATTCCGCGAGCTCTACCATTTGAATGCATCCATCACATAGTCGGGCTGTGGAGAGAGCGTGGCTGTGTCGAGGCCTTGCGACACGCCGGTCAGGATCAGAAGTGTGGACAGCCCCGCCGCACGTCCACCCACCACATCGTGCTCGGCGCTGTCGCCGATGCACAGAATCCGTTTGGGATTGCCAAGGAGCGCCAATGCGTGATCGTAGATAGCGCGATAGGGTTTGCCGACCCAGGTCACGTGGCCGCCCATATCCGCATAGATCTGCGCGATGGCGCCCGGCCCCGGCAGAAGCCCATGGCGCGTCAGCATCAGCTTGTCGGGATTGCAGCAGATCGCAGGAATCCGTTGCCTCTCGAATAGCGCGCGATACTCATCGAGGCTGGTGTGCGGCGCGTTGGATCCGGCTATAACGATGACATCCGCGTCGTCCGTTGTCCGCGAAATCGTTACGGACTCGAATCCATAATCCTGGCCATCCTGGCCCACAATGAAGATCGACTTTCCTGCGATCAACCCTTGCGCGACTTCCCCGGAGCTCGCGGCCTCGACGAA
>JBJXGL010000061.1:0-10796 GCA_046160365.1 Aestuariivirga sp.
GCTCATGTGGGGCGTGAGTGACGTCATCATCATCTCCCAAAAGGCGAATCATGACGCGCCAAACTAACCGCTTCGGCCTCCCAACGGAATCGCAACGCAGGATTCAATCAACCGGAGTCGGTATGAGACACTTCCCAGCGGCATCTTGAATTGACACTGCAAGTAGCCTCCAGACGCGGAGAGCCGTCGAACGTCTTCCACGCATATCTTCTCGGAAGCCCCGCAGGGCCTCATGTCAGTTGGGCCCTGCCACCAAGCCCAGGTCATGAGTCAACTCTGCGAACCATTGCCATCACGTGTGCGTTTCCGCACAGATTTCGGACTGCCTTTACGTCATCATGTTCGCAACGGAAAGCGAGCCGCTGCGAATGGCTCGCTCGTCCCGCGCAGGGGGCATCACCCAATTCGGAGACTCCCATGGAGAAATTCATCGTCCTCAGAGATCTGTCGTTCAACCGTCCGCGCCGGCAGGGACCCTTTTCCGGTCCCATGTCCATGCCAAGGCCGGAGGATATGGCAGCGCCCGCCGCGCCAGTGATCGAAGTTGGCGAAATGAAAACGTCGGAAGCCAAGGCGCTGTCGCGCGATCCAACGGTGCTTGGCGTCACCCGCAGCATTCCGACCAAGCTCGTGATGCCAACGGGAACGGCAACGCCGAGCGCCACCACGACAGCCTGGGGCGTTACCGCCGTTGGCGCCGCGAACTCGACCGCGACGGGTGCGGGCGTCAAGGTCGCCGTACTCGATACCGGAATCGACGCCAGCCATCCGGCCTTCGCCGGAGTTAATCTCGACCAGCACGACTTCTCCGGAGATGGAAACGGAGACGTTCAAGGCCATGGCACGCACTGCGCCGGCACCATCTTCGGGCGCGATGTCAACGGCACCCGCATCGGCGTTGCCCGCGGCGTCACCGACGCCATGATCGGAAAGGTTCTTGGCAACACGGGCAGCGGCGATTCCGCCATGATCTTCCAGGGCATTCAATGGGCGGTGAACGGCGGGGCCAAGGTCATTTCCATGTCGCTGGGCTTTGACTTTCCAGGCCTCGTCGACATGCTGATCAACCAGCAGAATTGGCCGGCCGATATTGCCACGTCCGCCGCGCTGGAAGGTTATCGCGCCAACCTGCGCATGTTCGATGCATTGATGGCGCAGGTCCGCGCCAGCGAAGCATTCAGCGGTGGCGTCGTTCTTGTCGCTGCATCGGGCAACGAAAGTCGCCGCGAGATCAGCCCCAACCACGAGGTCTCGGTGTCGATCCCCGCGGCTGCCGAAGGCATCGTCTCGGTCGGCGCGCTTGGCCAATCGACCGGCGGCCTTACGATTGCGAACTTCTCGAACACGGGACCAGTGCTCTCGGGTCCCGGCGTTGCCATTACCTCCGCCAAGAAGGGCGGCGGTCTTGTCGATTTCAACGGCACCAGCATGGCAACGCCCCATGTCGCGGGCTGTGCCGCCTTGTGGTGGGAAAGGATGGGCGCGCTCGGCATTCCCGCCACGGCGCCCAACGTCGTGGCCAGGCTCCGCGCCACAGCCTCGACAACCACCTTCGCACCGGGCGTCGACATGGATGACCGCGGCGCTGGCATTGTCCAGTCGCCGTAAGCGGTACAAATCGCAGGCAGGCGGTGTAACTCACCGCCTGCACGCACTCGTTTCTCTGGCGAAAAGCGCAAGACGCGTGCATCATGCGCGCCATGGACACGAGCGAATTCGCCGAACGCCCGAACCGCATTCCCTGGCCGCCGCTGCTCTACGCGATCACCGCCGCGATTGCCTTCGCCTTGCACTGGTACATCCGTCCTCTGCCCTGGCCGCAAGGGCCGGTGCAGTATCTCCTCGCCGCCGCCGGCATTTTTCTCATCGCCGCCGCCATCGCGATCGACATGGCCGCCATGAACACTTTCCGTTCGCACCACACCACCATCAGGCCGCATCGCGGCGCCACCGCGCTTGTCACAGATGGTCCGTTCCGCTGGTCCCGCAATCCGATCTATGTGGGCAACACGCTGCTCGTCGCCGGCGCCGGACTTCTGCTTGGCGTGGCGTGGCTCATCCCCGCGGCTTTTGCGGGCGCGATCCTGGTGCAAAAACTCGCCATCGAACGCGAGGAAGCCCACCTCGCCGCAAAGTTCGGGGCGGCATGGCAGGACTATGCCGCCCGCACCCCACGCTGGATTGGTCGCCCGCGCTAACTCTCAACCGCCGCGCATGACGCGCGGCGCACGGCATACCTCGAAGCACAAGGCTGGCGGATGTTGCGGGTATGGGATGCGGAGGTCTTCGAAAATCTGATTGGCGTCTGCTACAGCATCCTGCTGGCGCTGGAGAAATGTTAGAAAGGTGCCCTCTCCCGGCCTTCGGCCACCCTCCCCCATCCTCGGGCAAGCCCGGGGACGGGGGAGGGCCATGCCGGACGACCTTCCCTCTACTTCTGCCGTTCTTCCGCTCGTGAGCATCAGGCGCGATGCTTCGAGATTCGCCCTCTCCCGTTGCGTAGCAATGGGAGAGGGTGGCCCCCGACTTGATCGGGGGCAGGGAGAGGGCAAGTCAATCCGCGGCTTGATGCCCAAAAATGGAGAGTTGCAGGTAGCTCCACGGATAGTCACCCTGCCCTGGCAGGCCGCCGAAAAACTCCGTATACTGACGAACAAACCCTTCGAAGCCGCGTGCGGAGGCGCCTCGGGGCGAGGTGGGGCGTTGAACGTCCGCATGCTGTGAAGTGCGAGATTGGGTGAACGACAGCAATTTCTTGTACCGTTCCTCCACTGCCATCGTTGCTCCGGGAGACGGCCCTGCAACAAGCGGACTACGCGAGGTGGAGAAACCCGTCTCGTAGCCGTTACCCAAGAATTGCGAGAGGAGAGTAGACTTGTCATACCCTTGGCTTCGGGCTGAATATCAGAACAGATTTTCTGGAAACCTGGGGATCGACCATTCCCTGCCCCGTGCTGTTGTCACATATTCTGGCCAGCGAAAATGGATGGGAGCCGGGTAATCGCAGAGAGGCGCTAACCACTTGCGTCCGCCTACACCGCCACCAGTCCGTTCATTGAACTCTTGACGAGCGGCATCTCGCGCCGTCTTGTCTTCCAGAATTCGCAGTGCGGAACTGGCAATGATCTTTGCAGCCGTCACCACCATAGGATCAATGGTTTCGGATATGCCACCCAACGCATTCATCACCCACGAAGGATACGCGAAGTTCTTAGGTGCCTTCAGGGCCGGCCTGGCCACATAGAACCTGGCAGTTGGCGCATGCCAGCACATGTCGGTGTAATCGTCAGACGTCGAATTGGCCTGTGACGGCGGCAGGTCACGCCGCAGAATGGCTTCCGCTTCCTGCGGTGAAATCAGGGTTTCACAAGCATCAATGAATGGCCTGTCCATTGGCGCGAGGCCGAGATTGACTTGTATCTCGCGCGCGACTTTCCGCGCCTGCTCGTTCCAAACCGGCGCCCCAATTTTCTGCATCGAACTCCAAACCACGTTGGCCATGGCGTAGTTGGCCAGCCCTGGCCGCGACTTTGAAACCCAGTGTCGCTCAAATCGACAGCCCGACATCGCCGCTGCCGCCTTTGCGTTGCGATCTAGAACCGCCGTTACTTGCTCAGCCATCTCAATCGTTGGTACACGGATGATGTACTGGATCTCCGCAAGCCCCGCCGGTAGATTGTCTGCAGTTGCCTGTCCCGCCGTAAGAATGGCTTCCGAAATGGACCAGCCGCCCGAATGGGTTAGCATCGAGTCACGAAGCGTTTTTGACGCCATGTACATCAGCATCAGCGCATCATTGGCGCCGGGCGCACGAACAGCTGAATGGGATTGCGCGATCGGTGCATCGTCGCTGTGTCCCCATTTCTCAGGCGCGTCACAAATGAAGCGATAAACCATGGCGTACGCAGCGCCACAATGCGTGTCCCATCGCACAGTGTTGCACATCGGTAGCATGTAAAAGGGGTGGAAGGACAATATCGCATCCAGGCCATCATAGTAGCCTTTGGCCGCATGAATGGGCTTGGATCCCCGCACCTTTTCCGCAGGCTCACCCGTGAAACGCAATTCACCGTGAATGCCATGTTTTTCCATGGCTGCTTTGGTTGCCAGCAGCCCACCCAGCCCTGAAATGCCAAGCCCGGAATGAGGATCGGTGTGCCCGCCTGCTTCGAGACTCAAAGTGCCTCGAGCTTCGCGCTTCGTACTCGCCGATTGGCAATTGCCAGGTACAGCGTCATACTCTGCATACATGCCAATAGAAGGACCTGCGCCATTGGACCAGCGCGCTGAAAACGCCGTGGGCATCCCGCCCGAACCTTCTTCGACGGCAAAACCCTCTGCGCGCAAACGCTGCACATACCAAGCCGCACTCTCATACTCCCGCCACGCTGTTTCGCCGAAGTCGAAAATCGTCCGGGTCCAGTTAGACAGGTCGCGGGCTTTGTCTTCGACAAATACGCAGGCACTAGTTTGGGCAGCGGTCTGAGTCATAAGAAGAATGGGGCAGGTATCTTCGCCTGCCCCTTTTCTTCGTTACGAGTTGAACCACCAACGTTCGGCAATTTTCATGCCATCGAGCTGCCAGTTGGCCGCAACATCACCATGGCCTAGATTGTTAACGTGGGCTTCCAGGTATGAGTTGAACACAAGGTTCACCAAGCCGCCGTCGTCATGCACCAGCTGCTGCATTTCCGCATACATGGCAGCGCGTTTTGCTTCATCCGTTTCCGAGCGGGCAGCAACCAATAACTCATTGAATCGTGGATTCTTCCAGAACGTGTCGTTCCATGAAGCCTCTGCTGCATAAGCTGTGGTCATCATCCAGTCCACTGTTGGGCGGCCGCTCCAATAGGAAGCAACAAATGGCTTCTTCAGCCAGACGTTATCCCAATAGCCGTCATCTGGTTCACGAATGACATTCAGGTCGATGCCACAGGCCTTGGCACTTTCCTTCCAGAGGAGTGCCGAATCGACGGCACCGGAGAATGCCGCTTCAGCAACCGACAAATCAACCTTCAAGCTGTCGAGTCCAGCTTTTTTCAGGAAGGCCTTTGCCTTTTCCGGATCGTAGCTGTGGCGCGGCTGTGGGTCGATTGCAAACTTCACCGTAGGAGCAATCGGATTGTCGTTGCCAACTGTGCCGTGACCCAGAAACACGTTTTCCAATATTTGCTCGCGGTTGACCGAGTGCTTGAGGGCCAAGCGAACATTGACATCGTCGAAGGGTTTCTGCTGCACATTCATCACGAAGATTTGGTGGCCATAGCCCGTGATTTCCTGGACTGTCAGGTTGGAATTGGCCTTCAGCAGATCGAGCGACTTTGGATCGCAGCGGTCCATGTAGTGCAATTCGCCTGAGAGCAGGGCATTGATGCGCGCAGTCACGTCCTTGATGGCAACGAACTCTACACGGTCGAACCAACCTTTGTCTGATTTATAGTAGTTGGGGTTCTTGTTGAATGTCGCAGACACACCAGGTTCAAACTTTTCGAGCGTGTAGGCGCCTGTACGAATGCCAGATTGCCAATCGACAGATCCATCGTCGTTCCTTGGCATAATCGGAAGGTGATAGTCTGACACTGTGAATGGGAAATCTGCGTTGCCACCGTCGAGTTCAAAGATTACCGTGTTGTCACCGTCAGCTTTGATCGACTTGATGGACGTGAGCAAAGCTTTGGCGGCCGACTTTGAATTCTCGCCACGATGATGTTCTATGGAAGCTACCACATCAGCGGCTGTAACCGGCTTGCCATTGTGGAACGTGGAACCCTTGCGCAGCTTGAAAACCCACTTCTTGGCGCCATCAGCGGGCTCAAAGCTTTCAGCCAGATCTGGCGTGATATTGCCCTTGGCATCAACTTCGGTGAGGCTGTTCGCGAGCGTGCCCCACAAGGCCGTGCCGGTGAATTGGTCTGGATAAAGGCCGGGGTCCAAGGTGTCAGTTGTCGCACCATGGCCAAGTCCGATCTTGATGGTGCCGCCTTTCTTGGGTTCGGCGCGTGCAGCGGTTACAAACATTCTGTCTGCTGCCGCTGCGGTGATACCCGCGGCAATCGCAAACTGCATAAAGTCGCGCCGGGAGACTTTGCCTTTCGCGGCAAGGCCTTTCAGCATTTCAAGCTTGGTGCTTTGTTCCATGTGTTTCCTCCCTTGATGTTTAGGTACCTGATGTCAGGCGTTGAACTTGATGAAACGATTTTCCTGTAGATTCAAGAGAAATGCATCAGGCCGCTCCTCGCCGCAGTGACTGCCAGATACAATGAACACAACTCGCGAAGCGCGCCCATCGGGCGCCCCGTAGCGGGCGAACGGCTTGCTCCACCGAGCCACATCACGACCGGGGACGCGACCCTTGTCTGCTCTGCTTTCGGACAAAAAGCGGGAAAACTGTTGCGGTTGGCTGCGGATCAGGGCCACGACAGGGCGCTCTTTGCACTTGCCAGTTCATATGGTGAAGGCAAGGGCGTGCCGAAGGATCTGGCTTTGGCATTCGCCTATTTCGAACTCGGGCTGATCATGTCGGAGTCGAAACGGACTGCCGATGCCAAGGCCAGGCTGGATGGCATGCTCGCGCAGATGTCGGATGCCGAGATAGCGAAAGCAAAGAAGATCGTTGAGGACTGGAAGCCGCAACCCACCGCCCTGACAATCGAGGCCCAAAACGGCATCTTGGGAGCAAAAGAGCATCTGCAGAACGCGAAATAGCCATTCCCCTCATGCTGAGGTGGCCGCTGCAGCACGCGGCAGGGCGTCCACAGCGGAGGTGGCGCGGAACCTGCGTGTGCCCTCCATTGCTTGCCCGGAACCCGGCCGAATGATAGCTCTCGTCCCATTCTGGGGAGTTCATCCGGAGAATGTCGGCTTCGATAGCGTTTCTTCGCACGGGAGGACAGCATGACGGGACGACTCGAAGGCAAGGTCGCGATCGTCACGGGCGGCGCCAGCGGCATCGGTGCGGCCATTGTGAAACGGTTCGTCGCCGAAGGTGCAAGGGTTCTCTTCACCGATCTCGCTGCGCAGCGATCGGCGGGTGAAGCAATTGTCGAAGAACTGCACAACGATGGCAAATTTTTTGTCGGCGACGTGACATCTGCCAGCGACTGCAACCTCGCCGTCCGCACCGCTTGCGAATCGTTCGGGCCCCCGACCGTGCTGGTGAATAACGCTGGCACCGCTGTCGTCGGCGGCGTCGAGGAGCTATCGGAAGAAGACTGGGACCGGCAGTTCGACGTCAATGTCAAATCGGTCTATCTGATGTGCCGGCCCGTGGTGCCATTGATGCGCAAGGAGGGCGGCGGCTCGATCATCAACATCGCGAGTGAATCCGCTTTCATCGCCTTTCCCATGCACCCGGCCTATTGTGCCTCCAAGGCGGCCGTATTGCATCTGTCGCGCTCGCTGGGCGTGCGCCACGCCGTCGATCGCATCCGCGTAAATGCGCTGTGTCCCGGCACAATCGATACACCGCTCTATCGAAACTTTCTTTCCAAGCAGGCCGATCCCGACGCTGTGCACAAAACCGTTCTGGCCATGCATCCGCTTGGACTCGGTACGCCTGAGGATATTGCCAGCGCAGCGCTCTACCTGGCGTCCGATGAATCCAGATATGTCACCGCCGCGCCGATGCACGTAGATGGCGGTTCGACGGCGATGTGAAGCCGGATTTCGGTAACAGGATGACGGTGGCAGTCCACCACATCACCGTAATCGCTAGTTCGATGTGAGAAGTTTGAGGACCGTACCATTCCTCAAAACTCACATCCGCCCCTTCGGGGCACCTTCTCGCGGCGGGAGAAGGGTGGGCATCAAACCACATGCGATAGTCCTGCCTGCAGGGGAGAGGAGATAACTGGGGCTGCCCCAGTTCAATCCGTCCTAAGACCGCAGCTCCACCAGATCCTTGTAAAGCGCAAGCGCTTCCGGGTTGGCCAGGGCCTCGCGGTTCTTGATGATCCGCCCGTGCACAACATCGCGCACTGCGAGTTCCACGATCTTGCCCGATTTGGTGCGCGGGATATCGGCGACGGCGAGGATCTTGGCCGGCACATGGCGTGGCGATGCGCCTTTTCGAATCTGATTCTTGATCTTCGTCACCAGCGCTTCGTCCAGCACCGCTCCCTCGCGCAGTTTCACGAACAGCACCACGCGCACATCGCTGTCCCAATCCTGTCCGATGGCGATGGCTTCGAGAACTTCGGGAATCGTCTCCACCTGCGCATAAATTTCCGCCGTGCCGATGCGAACGCCACCGGGGTTCAACGTCGCATCCGAGCGCCCGTGAATGATCATGCCGTCATGCGCGGTAATCTCGGCGAAGTCGCCGTGGCACCAGATGTTTTCGAAACGGGCGAAATAGGCATTGTGATATTTCTGGCCGTCCGCATCGTTCCAGAACATCGCGGGCATCGAAGGAAACGGCCTGGTGCACACAAGCTCGCCCTTCTCTTCGCGCAATGGCTTGCCGGCATCGTCGTACACATCGACGGCCATGCCCAGCATTGGCCCTTGAATCTCACCGCGATAGACCGGCGACCACGGATTGCCGCCAACGAAACAGCCGCAAATGTCGGTGCCGCCGGAGATCGACGCGAGATGCAGATCGCCCTTGATGCAGTCATAAACGAAATCGAAACTCTCCGCCGCCAGCGGCGATCCCGTCGACATCATGGTGCGCAGCGCCGCAAGCTTGAGGGAATCGCGTGGCCGCCACCCGGTTTTCTTAACCGCGTCGATATACTTCGCCGAAGTGCCGAAGATGGTCATGCCCTCTTCGTCGGCGTAGTCGAACAGCGCTTTCGCATCGGGATGGAACGGCGATCCATCAAAGAGCAAGAGCGTCGCGCCCGCGGCCAGCCCGCTCACTTGCCAGTTCCACATCATCCAACCGCAGGTGGTGAAATAGAACAGGCGATCGGATGGTTTGGTATCGGTATTCAGCACATGCTCTGCCAGATGCTTGAGCAGAATCCCGCCCGTGCGATGCACGATGCATTTGGGAATGCCGGTTGTGCCCGAGGAATAGAGAATGTAGAGCGGATGATCGAACGGCATCTGCGCGAATTCAATCGGCCCGTCATCGAAGCCCGCAATGAAATCTTCCATCCGCACCGAAGCTGGAATGCGCGAAACCTCGCCACCCGCGTAACCGATCACCACCGTGCGCGCGACGCTCTTCAACTCCTTCAAGACCGCCGCGCACTTCTCCGAAATATCGATGGTTTTCCCCGCGTAGAAATACCCATCGCACACGAACATCAGCTTGGGTTCGATCTGGCCGAAGCGGTCGAGAATTCCGCGCTCGCCGAAATCCGGCGAACACGACGACCAGATAGCACCTATGGAAGCCACCGCCAGAAACGCCGCCAGCGTGTGCGGATGATTGGGAACAACCGCGCACACGCGGTCACCCTCGCGAATTCCCGCCGCTCGAAGTGCCCGCGAAAGTTTCGCAACCAGTGCATTCAGCTCGCGCCAGCTCATGCGTTGCTTCACACGGTCTTCACCTCGAAATACCAGCGCATCGCTGTCATCGTTCTTGACCAGAAGGTTTTCCGCGTAGTTGAGCCGCGCGTCCGGAAAGAACCGCCCTTCCGCCATGGTTGCACCGGGCTCGAACACGCGTTCGCCGCGAACCGCCGCCTTCACGCCGCAAAAGTCCCAGAGGGCGGCCCAGAACTCCCCAGATTCGGCAACGCTGTACCCATGAATATGGCGATAGCTCGAAAACGCGGGCGCTGCCCTGCTCCCGAGAAACGCCGCAAAGCGCGTCAGATTCGACTCTTGCACCCGCGCCTTGCTGGGTGTCCATAACGGTCTTTCGATTCGTTCCATGCCAACCTATTTTCGCCGCACCCTCGGTATCTATCGCGGGGCAAGACGGAGTTGCAATGAAGAATCCAGTCGCCGCCGCAGGCGCCACGCTGACCTTGATCCTGGTGGCCATTGTCGTCTGGGTGTTTCTCAACCCGGGCTTCGCCAAGGGCCAGATCGAAGATTACGTGCAAAAAGCCACGGGCCGGACCGTTGAAATCAAGGGCGGCAGCAGCCTGATGTTCCGCCCGCAGCTTTCCGTGAGGCTCACCGACGTGATCCTCTCCAATCCCGAAGGCCAGGACGGCGCGCTGATCAAGTCCGCGGCGATTATCGTCCCCATCGAGTGGCGCGACCTGCTCACCCGCCAACTTCGCATCGGCACGGTGACGATGAAGCAACCGGTTTTCAACGTCACCAACGATGCCGCAGGCCGCGCCAGCTGGACCGATCCCGCCATGCCATCCTCAAGCGAAGGCCGCGTGCTCACGCTCATCGCCGAAGAGGGCGTCATCAACTATCTCAACGAAAAGTCCGGATTAGCCTTCGTCATCAAGGACGCCGACTTCCAGGCAACATTGGCCGGGAACGACGAACTCGCCGCGCGCGGCACCGCAAGCATCAATGGCCGCTTCGTCAGCTTTCAGGCCTATGTGAAATCATTGGCGCGAGCGGCAAGCGAAGGCTCACCCGCCGACTTCGATCTGGAATCGCCCGGCGCAAAAATCGGCTTCAGCGGCCGCCTCGCCTCGCGCGACTCGCTCGCCCTTGCAGGACAGCTCACAATCTCCGCCGATGAAACCCGCGACTTCGCAAAATGGCTCAGCGCGACATTGCCGGGAAGCGGCAGCCTAGGCCCCCTCTCGCTCGCGGCAAAACTCGATTCGACCAATGCGGTGCTGTCGTTCGCCGATGCCGATCTTTCCATCGGCGACAATGTTTTGAAGGGAAAACTGACGATCGACGCCACGCGCGCGCGCCCCAAA
>JBJXGL010000062.1:0-52335 GCA_046160365.1 Aestuariivirga sp.
GTTCGGCCGACTGCACTTGCGGCCCGGATTTCTGTCTCTTCTTCGTTCTCCATACCACTACGATGAGCCAGAAATCCTCCAGTCTTCAAGTCATACAGTCTGTCCCACAAGACCTGAACCCGGACAGGCCTAGCTCCAGATGCGTGCAACTGATAGGGTGTGGGAAGCTTTCTTACGGCGCGCCGACTGGGGAGGTTCGCGATGGGTGACACGATCCGCAAGGCTTTCATGCTCAGGCTCAAGCCTGGCTCGCTCGACGAATACATCCACTGGCATAATAACATCTGGCCGGAGCTCAAGGCTGAGATCGCCAAGCAAGGCATCGCCGAGATCACGCTCTACCAGATTGACGACAAGGTCCTTCTGTTCTCATGCGTCAAGGATGACGAGGCGTGGAAGCGGCTCTGGGATACCGAGATTCATCATCGCTGGGCGAAAGAGCGCATGGAACCGCTGATGCACTACCGCGACGACGGTGTTGTTGATGCCAGTGAAATGCGCGAAATCTGGCACTTCAGACCGGGCGCAACGAGCTGATCGATGACAATGCCTGATGTCATCATCGTAGGCGCTGGCTCCGCCGGTTGCGCGCTGGCCAATCGTTTGTCCAGCGATGCTTCTCGCAATGTGTTGCTGCTTGAAGCTGGCGGATCTGACGATCGCGATACCATCCGCATTCCACGGGAGTATTTCTCGCTTTGGGATACCGATGTCGACTGGCAGTATGTCTCGACGCCACAACGCGGCACCGCGAACCGGACACACAAGATGCCGCGTGGAAAGGTTCTCGGCGGCACCAGCAGCATCAACGGCATGGTCTATCTGCGCGGCGCCAGGTCCGACTATGATGGTTGGGCGGCGCGCGGCTGCCATGGCTGGGACTGGCAGAGTCTCGTGCCGGAGTTCGAGGGTCTCGAGGCGTGGCTCAAGCCTGCAGTTCTCGATCCACGCAACGAACTGTCGCAGGCGATGCGAGAAGCTGCCGTGGAAGCGGGCTTCCAGAGCAGCGCCACGTTCGACGCCGGCACATTGGAAGGTGCGGGCTGGAACAAGTCCTGCATCGTCAATGGCGAGCGGAACAACACCAATCGCGCCTTCATTCAACCTATTCGTGATCGCAAGAACCTCACGATCCGCACTCACGCCAGTGTGGCGAAACTGGCAATGGAGGGAACACGCACCTTGGGCGTGATGCTCAATGACGGGGAACGGATCGACGCGGGTGAAGTTGTGCTGTGTTCGGGCGCATTTGACTCACCCCGCATTCTGATGCTCTCGGGATTGGGGCCAGCCACTCATCTAAAAGAACTCGGCATCAACATACGCGCTGACCTCCCGGTGGGCGAAAACCTTGTCGATCACCTGTTGATCGGCATAGTTTACAGTGCCCGGCGCGAAATCTCCGAGCTTAATGCGTTGTGCACCGAGGGCTGTGCATTCGCGCGGTCAACGTCTCATCGCCAGGATTGTGACATCGAGATATCGTTTACCACCAAGCCGCACTTTGCCCCGGAGGCCAATGACAGTGTACCACGCTTCACCATAATCCCCGGTATCACGAAGCCGAAGAGCCGGGGCGCGGTCCGTCTCACCTCCTCGAACCCGGGAGCGCCTTTGGCAATCGATCCCAACTACTTCAGCCATCCCGACGACATGCGGGCGATGATCCAGGCTGTGCGGCTGAGCCGCGAGATCGGGCGGCAGCCTGCCTTGGCCGAGTGGACAAGTGGCGAATGGTGGCCCGGGAGCAATGTCGAATCGGACGACGCCATCGCCAAATATGTCCAGGATGGCGTGAGTACCTGGTTCCACCCCGCCGGTACTTGCCGCATGGGGGTGGGGCCCGACAGCGTCGTGGACCCCAGCTTGCGCGTCAATGGTGTCCAGAACCTGCGCGTCGCAGATGCCTCGATCATGCCCGAAATCGTCGGCGTTAACACCCATGGCGCCAGCGTCATGATTGGCTGGAAAGCCGGAAGCCTCATGCTAGCCGATTAGCATATTTTTTCCAGCGAAATGGACACCAGTTCGTTGCAATAATGTGATAAACTCTGATAGCAGTCATCGAAGTCTGCCCCCAACTGAGACCCGTCAGTGGACTGATCATCAGAGCTGCCGCAAGCGCTAGACTGGTAGCCGAAATTTCAGACTTTACCTCGGCATCTTCCCCCGCTTCGCTTGCCGCCGCAGCATCAAATACCGTGTCACGCCGTCGTCGGCGCTGCGCAACGCCCCTTCTACGTAGCCTTGAAGTTCCGGATGGCTCGCCTCGCCAATCGTGGTCCAGTGCGCGCCGCCGTCGTGGATGGCGAGACACGCGGGTTCCCCGGGGCGCAAGGAACCCGAGTAACTCGCGGGCGCGTCCGACCGTTCGACGCCGACATAGAGTTCGCTCAGCCCCGGACACACACGGTCGAGCGCCAGGAGAACGCGACCCGCGTGCGCCACCGCATGGGCCCGGCCGGGCGGCAGTGGCCCGGTGAGCACGGTGAGCAGCCCCGCGCCGCCTTGCCCGGTGCTCGATGGCCAAATTTGTTCGCCGGTATCAGACAAAAGAATCCCGGAGAAACGGTAGGCCTTGTGAAAGCCCTCAAGGAATTTGAGATGCAGCTTGGTCCCGTGCGCGTAAGTGGCGATGCCAGCGTTGCCGATAGCGTGTGCCGACAGGCCTTCGACCTCCACCCGGATTTTCGGAAGACTGTGCAGCGGGGCGGCGAAGAACACATGCCGCGCCGAGTAGGTTTCGACCGCGCCGCCGCGGAGACGGGCGGTGATGCCGATGCGGTTGCCGTTTTCGATGATGCTCTCGACACGGCGGCCATAGCGCACCCGATCATGATTGTCTCTTTCGAGCCTCGCTGCGATCTGGCCGAGGCCACCCGGCACCGTGTAGGCCTCGTCCACATTGGGGATCAGCCTGAAGCAAGGACAGTTGAGGTCGATCTCCACGTATTCGAAGAAGACATGCAGGTTGAGGTTCTCGATCTCGCGGCCATATTCACTCCAGAAAAACGACTTGAGCATCGTGCGCAATACGGGCCCGGATGAAATCGCTGCGAGATAATCGGCGATGCTCTGGTCGATGTAGGCCGGGTTCGTGGCCCGGCGCGCATCCGTGTTCCAGACCTCCTGATCGCGCTGAATGGTGTTCAGCGCCTCGCGGCTCTCTCTGAACAAGAGCCGGTCGAAATCCGCCTGCGCGTATTCCTCGCCGTTCACCAGATAGTGCATGTTGTCAGTGCCGGGCTTCAGGCGGCGCACATAGCGGATGCCGAACTGGTTCATAAGGCCGATAGCCAGCGTGTCGGTCGAATTGATGAGGTTCGCGCCTTCGTCAATGGTGAGGCCTAAGTGCGATTGCCGCTCCTGCCGCGAAAATACCCGGCCGCCGGCGTGATCATCCGCCTCCAGAACAAGATGCGGCACGTTTGCTTGGCCGAGCTTGCGCGCCGCATAGAGGCCGGCGATGCCCGCCCCCACAATGATGACACTGGAGTCGGAAGAAGGGGCTGTGCCGGAGCTATTCATGGCCTTGAAGTCTGTCCGGCTTCTCGCGAAGGAGCAAGATGCCGGAGATCATATCCCGATGAGGATCGCACACAGTCGTGCGATCCCGAATGCCGCGGCGATAAAGCCCCCGTGATGCGCCGCCACCGGCTAACCATAACCCGTTCATGTGGCGCGGGCCGCAGATGGCACGTGGCCGATGAATCTTGCTGCACACAGATGGTGCGGATTCAGGCCATTAGTTTGAAAACTCCATGCGAACTTGCGACACTAGCCAGTTGACCATTACGTTCATCAGGAATGCTGAGCCTACTTCCCTGAAGTACCGATTTCGCTGACTTGCCAGCCGGTGCGGCCGAAAGCACGGAAATTCACGAACCTCCTTCCGCAGCCGCTTTCTGTGCCGCGCGGATCAGGAAGCGCTCGTTCATGCGTTCCGTGGTGGCGTCGGTACCATCGTGGAAAGTGCCAAACACACGGTCCAGGTTCACCGGCCCGTCGCCGCCAAAATTGCATTCAAAATACTTATGGTGGAGATAGTGGAAATAGTCTCCGGTTTTGACTTGCAGACCATCGCTGATCACCACGCGCTCAAATCCTGCATGACCCTGTGCGGGCGTGATAGCAGCGTGCTGGATGTGAAATAGCGCATGGATTGGATGGGATGGGACAATCCAGTGAATTATCACGCCGGTCCAGTACAACAAGTGCTCAACTGGATGCATGGCAAGCCCCGTCGCCGGACCGGGATCAACGCTATTGTGATGGAGATAGTGCACCCAGTTGTAGAGCGGACCCCAGTGGATCAGCCGATGAATTAAATAGAAGTGAGTTTCACGCATCAAAGGCACGAGCACCATCATGAAAACAAAGTAGATCGGGTGCTCAGCGGCCGAGACATAGGGGATATACGCGTTGGCATAGAGCCACATGGTGAAGACTTCGAATGCTGTCCAGATCGGCACTGCGCTGACATAGGTCCAGAACAGGCTGTCCAGCGTCTGGTTCCTGAACAGGAATATTGGGTTGTCGCGCGCGAACCACTTGTTGGTGTATTTCCAGTCGGTGCCTTGCGCCTTCTTCCAATGCAGCCACCCCTGCCAGAGTACGATGACAGCGGTGATCAATATGAAGTTGCGGATCAAGATGTAGGCGATCCAGCCGGGGGCAAACGTCTTCATATCGGCCATTGCCGGCGTGAAGTAGAGCCAGGTGATGGTTGGCACGGCCATATAGATGATGCCCCAAGGCAGGAAGTAGCCGGGGTAGCCAAAAAGATACTTGAGGAATGCAAGGGGCTTGGGCGGCCAAACAAAAACCGGGGCGATTGTGAGCGGATTGTCGGGTTTCCAATCCCCCCGCTTGTTGCGCTTTCCCATGAATTTCTCACCCATGCGCATTTCTCCCATTGAATTCTCGTGCTCAGACGATGCCAGCGAAGATATCCGCGGCGCTAAGCCATTCGCTGGAGATATGCCCACCGTAGCCCGCAGCCCAGTGGCAATCAACATAAGCGAACGCGTATTGAGAACGAAACCGCAAAAATTGATCGGTAAGCTGCGATCAATCTTGATCGAGCTGATGTCTTGCCGCGAGACTGTGACCGGCACGTCCGAACCTGATCGCCCGGTAACAGGTCCCTATGCTTCTTGCGCCGCAAAAACCGTTTTGCATTGCAGCATCCATGAATGCAAGTTGACGACTTTGATCGATCATGCAAGGTCTCATCATGCACAAGAGAGAACGCTGTCAAGTCATTCTGACCGAGGGGAGGGTGCGCGGCACCATCCGCGCGCAGGATTTGTCAAGCCTCTCCTTTGGCGTGAACCACTCACTCATAGCTGGCGATGCTGCCCCACCCCACGTCCTGGACCATTCAATGCCAGAGAGGGTTAAGGCGATTGTCGCGTGGAATGAGGAGCTCAACAAACTCTCCGCTGCCTAGGCGGAAACAACAAACGCATCAGCAAGGGAGGAAAACATGCTGAAGATGACAAATCTGCCCAACAATCTGATCAAGCTTGGGTGCTTGACTGCTCTCACGACAATTCTGATGGCGGGCACCGCAAGTGCCGAAGCCATGATGGCGAAGAAAGGCGAGACGGCCAATCTCGTCTTGCTGCCGAAATTCCTTGGCATCCTGCCATTCGACCAGGCCAGACGCGGGGCCGAGGAAGCCCACGCCGAACTCGAGAACAAGGGCACCTTGCAATACATCGGACCCACGCCTGAGAACAGCGTGGCCGGCCAGATCGAAATGCTGACAACGGCGACGACGCAGAAACAACATGTGGTCATGTTGTCCAACAACGCGGGCGACCAGATATCGGCGGCAGCGGAAGCGGCCCAGGCGGCCGGCACGAAGGTCGTGACATGGGATTCTCCCATTCCATCGGCCAAGGGTGAAACGGTGTTCGTGGCGCAGGTTGACTTCAACCAGATCGGCGTCGTGATGGCCGACATGGCCCATTCGATGATGGGTGGTTCGGGTGAGTTCGTGGTGTTGTCGGCGACACCCGACGCCGCCAACCAAAACGCCTGGATTGCCGCCATGAACGAGGCACTCAAGGGCGACAAGTACAAGGACATGAAGCTGGTCGATACGGTCTATGGCGACGACCAGTCGGAGAAGTCCTATAACGCCGCTCTGGCACTTGTGGACAAGCATCCGAACATCAAGGTGATCATGGCGCCAACTTCGGTGGGCATCGTGGCAGCGGCGAAGGCCTTGCAGGATGAGAAGCTGTGCGACAAGATCAAGGTCTCGGGCCTTGGCGTGCCGGCCGAAATGGTGAGTTACACCATGAACGGTTGTGCGCCTGAGTTTGCGCTGTGGAGCTTCGTCGATCTCGGATACCTCACGTATTATACCAGCTACTTGCTGGCGACCGGAGCTATCAAAGGTGAAGTCGGCGAAGAAATCGCGGCCGGACGGATGGGCAACTTCAAGATCGAGAAAGATCCCACTCGCGCTGCCGGCAACCGTATCCTGATGGGTCCGTTTACCGTCTACAATAAAGACAACGTCGAGGCCGCCGCGAAGTAGCTGCGACGGATACGGCTATCGCGAGGCCGCAGGTGCTGCGGCCTCGCTCATCTCTCCCTGACATGAAAACGGGCAGCCCTTTGGTCGCGCCAGTTCTTGAGCTCCGCAATGTCTCGAAGAGCTTTGCCATGACGGCCGCTCTTTCGGACGTATCATTTGCCGTTGTGCCCGGTGAAATTCATGCCGTCGTCGGCGAGAATGGCGCCGGCAAATCGACGCTGATCAAAATCATGACAGGGGTCTATCAACCCGATTCCGGCGAGATCCTGCATGAAGGCAAACCGGTAACAATTCGCAATACTCATGGGGCGCAGGCGCTTGGTATTGCAGCGATGTACCAGGAGCCCATGGTCTTCCCGGATCTCGACGTGGCGGAAAACATCTTCATCAGCCACCGCAATCTCGGCGTCTTCATGAATTGGGCTAAGCTCTACGAGAGCTCGGACGAGTTGATTGCGCGGCTCGGTGTGACGCTCAACACGCGCCGCGCCGCAAGTGGACTGACCCTGGCCGAGCAACAAACCGTGGAAATCGCCAGAGCCCTTTCGCTCAATGTAAAAGTCCTGATCATGGATGAGCCGACGGCATCGCTGTCGGCACACGAAGTGGAGCGGTTGCTGTCGATCGCCAAGGCATTGAAGGCACGCGGCGTGGCGGTACTCTATATCAGCCACCGGCTGGATGAAATTTTCAGAGTTGCTGACAGGGTCACGGTGTTGCGCGACGGCAAGCACATTTCCACCAGGCCTATCGGCGAGGTCACTCATGATAGCATGGTGAAAGACATGGTCGGCCGCGCGCTGGACAAGTTCGCGACCAAGACCAAGGCCAACAAGCATGGTGCTTTGCTGCTGTCGGTCAAGAACCTGACGCTGGATGGCGTATTCCGGGACGTTAACTTCGACCTGCACAAGGGCGAGGTGTTATGTTTTGCCGGATTGGTCGGATCGCGGCGGACCGATGTTGGCCTCGCACTCTTCGGAATAACCCCGGCGTCGCGGGGCAGAATTGAGCTTGACGGCCACAGCGTGACCATAAGCACGCCACAACAAGCGATGGAACACGGCATTGCCTATGTCTCGGAGGACCGGCGCAAGATGGGGCTCGCCATGACGATGCCGATCTACGCCAATGCCTCGCTTGCGAGCCTCAAGAAATTCTTGCGCCGCTTTGGCTTCATTGACCGGGCGGCGGAAGATGCCATGGCGGAGAGTTACCGCGACCGGCTTTCGATCCGGTCGCCCGACGTCAAGACCGAAGTGGGCAAGCTTTCGGGCGGCAACCAGCAGAAGGTGATGCTGGCAAAGTGGCTGGAAACCAAACCCCGGCTTCTCATCTTCGATGAACCCACCCGCGGGGTGGACGTCGGTGCCAAGGCAGAGGTGCACAATATCATTCGCGAGCTGGCGAAGCAGGGCGTTGCCGTGCTGGTGATCTCGTCCGACCTGCCGGAAGTCATGGCATTGGCGGATCGCGTGCTGGTGATGCGTGAAGGCGAGCAGAAGGGCATTTTTGACATTTCCGACTGCAGCCAGGAACGCGTCATAGCACTGGCCACCGGACAGGATTCCGAGGCGTCCGCGGCATGATCAAGTCCTTTCGAAGCCTACATCCGCAGACCCTTCGTATTCTCGCGCTGGCGATCGTCCTGATGCTGACGATCTTGTTCTTCGCTTCGCAGATCGATGGCTACTTTTCGCCCCGGATGATGAATCGCATCGCGACAAGCGTTGCCGTGATCCTGCCGATTGCCATCGGGCAGGCAATGGTCGTGATGACCCGTAACATCGACCTGTCGGTCGGATCGGTGGTGGGCATAGCGGCCTATCTGATCGGTGATTATCTCGGTACTCATCCCGACATTCACCCGGTGATGGTGGTCGCCATGGCGCTTGGGCTTGGCGCCTTTTGCGGTGCCATCAACGGCGCATTGGTGGCCTATGGCGGTGTCCCCTCGATCATCGTCACGCTGGGTACGTTGGCGCTGTTCCGCACCTACCTCGTCGAATACTCAGATGCCCGTTCCATTACGACAGCCGGCCTGCCTCAATGGCTTGTCGACCTTCCGCAGATGACGGTATTTTCAGTTGGCAACTTCGATATGCGATTGACGGTTGCAATGTCGCTGGTCGCAGCGATTGTCTTCTGGGTTGCGTTGTCACGCCTTCGCGTCGCTCGGAAGCTCTATGCGGTGGGATCCAATCCGGATGCAGCCATCGTTGCCGGGATCAATTCGTCACTCGTCGTTTTCACAAGTTTCGTGCTCAGCGGCATGCTGGCGGGGCTTGCCGGCTTCATGTTCCTGGCCAAGTTCGGCAATATCACGGTCGTGGCCGGATTGGGCTTTGAGCTCAAGTCCGTCGCAGCGGTGGTTGTCGGCGGCGTCAATATCTTCGGTGGGTCTGGTTCCATCGTTGGCGTGGTTCTTGGCACCGTGCTGGTCGATACGATCGACAACAGCCTGACGCGCTGGGCTATCGTTAGTGAATTCTGGCGCGATGCCTTGCTTGGCATGCTGATCATGATTGCCGTCGCGACCGACACGTTCATGACAAGGTCATTTGGCCGGATGAAGGGAAAGTCCGAATGATACTGGAAAGACTGAAGAGCTGGGAAGGCATGTTGCTGATCATTCTCATTTTGACAATGCTGGCCAATGCCGCGCTCGCCCCCCAGTTCCTGACCCTGCAGAACCAAATCAACCTATTCCAACTGTCAATCGAGAAAATCATTGTAGCGCTCGCCATGACATTGATCATCATCATTGCGGAGATTGATCTCTCAGTAGCCTCCGTCATGGGCCTGGCGGCGTGTACCCTTGGCGTCCTGGTGGAGAACGGGACGCCAACGGGACTTGCCATCGTCTTGTGCCTGATGCTGGGAGTTTTGGCAGGCGCATTCAACGCCTTCTGGATCGCTTATGTTCAAATCCCTTCCCTTGTGGTCACGCTCGCCATGCTGATCATGTATCGCGGAATTGCCCGCGTATTGCTCGAAGACCGCGGCATCAACGCCTTCCCGCAGTGGTTCGGCGATCTCGGGCAAAAGGCGTTTCTTGGTCCGTTTCCATTGGGGCTATTCATATTCGTTGTGTTGCTGATTGTTTTGGGACTGGTTCTGCATCGAACCGGATTTGGCCGTGAGGTGTATGTCATAGGAACCAATGCTGAAGTGGCCCGCTTTTCGGGCGTTCGCGTGGCGCGCGTCAAAACCATCCTGTTCGTTGTCTCGGGTGTCGTCTCTGCCCTGGCCGGACTTCTATATGCGGGGCGGCTCGCATCTGTCCGTGGCGACGCGGCGACGGGCTTCGAACTCGATATCATCACGATGGTGTTGCTCGGCGGCGTCAGCATCTTCGGCGGTCGAGGCACGATTATCGGCGTATTGTTCTCGATCCTGATCGTGCTCAATCTACGCAATGGCATGGCGCTGATGAATATCACGGGCCACATCCAGACAGCTGTCATTGGCGCCCTCTTGATCATGTCCGTCCTCGGTCCCAATCTCGCCGAGCGCATCAAATCCCCGGGCAGGGTCAAAGCGGCAGCCTGAACCTCTTTTGTGGAGATGACTTCAGTGGAGCGTTACGCGTTCAAAATGTCGCTCAAACCTGGCATGGAGGCCGAATACAAGCGGCGCCATGACGAGATCTGGCCCGAACTGGTGGACCTGCTGCATGAGGCCGGCATTTCGGAATACTCGATTTATCTCGACCAAGACACGAACACCTTGTTCGGTGTTCTGCTTCGCGATCAGAACCATGGCATGGATCGCCTGCCTGACCACCCGGTAATGCAACGCTGGTGGGCCTACATGGCCGACACGATAAGCACCAACGAGAAAAACCAGCCAGTTGCCATCCCGCTCAAACCCGTCTTCTACATGAAATAACAGCGCGCAGACCGCAGCACAAAACGGCCTCTTGAAATTTCGTGCGAGGTTCCCGTTTCCAATCAATCAGTTGATGTTGAAGAATGGCGGAAGAGGAGGGATTCGAACTATCAGTACGGTATTGGGGCATGAAACTGTCGGCCACAACTCCTGCACGATCTCGAAGAAACCATTCGACTTCTGCTGCAAAGCAAGCATTGGTAACGTTAAGAGCAGGGGCACCGCTAGGCCCCAGGGAAAGATGCCAACGGCCTCGCGCGACCGCGGGGCTTGGGGTGGTGCAAGGGCCAGAATGGCTGGTCCTTGAATAAGGACCACCACCATGACCAAGCCGAACAAGACGAAGGCCAATAAGTCAAAGACATCCAATCCGAAGACCAAGGCCGAGCAGATTGTCGGCCTGCTGGCCTGCGCAGACGGCGCCTCGATCGCTGAAATCATGAAAGTGACCGGCTGGCAGGCGCGCACGGTGTGCGGGGATTCATGTCCGGACACATCAAAAAACAGGGCCGCTCGGTTCAGAGTGACCAGGACGAGGCAGGCACACGCCGCTACCGGCTTGTGGCGGCAGCGTGACCAACTCTGCTGCACCGCAACATGCGGAATGGGTCGGCCCTCACGGGTCGGCCACTGCTTCAGCACCCGTTGAGAATGCCGTAGCGAATCTTGATGCGGAGATTGCTGCCATCGACCAGTTAGGTATTGCCCCCCTCCGGGGAAGGTGGCGGGAAATCCATGGATCAGAGGCCCCTGCCCGGCTGGGGTCCGAGTTCCTCAAGCGCGCGCTCGCCTTCCACCTGCAGGAACAGATGCTCGGCGGATTGAGCAGACAAGCAAAGTTCCGGCTCAAGGCCCTTGAGAAGAAGGCTACTGGGCCGAAGGCTGATCGTGGGCGCCTCGCGACACCGGCGTCCGTCAAGACGGGCTCCCGCTTCCTGCGGGAATGGAAGGGTGTGACCCATGAGGTGATCGCCATCGAGAACAGTCAGTTCGTCTATCGCGGGACGGTCTACCGCAGCCTCTCGGTGATCGCCCGCGAGATCACAGGCACGCATCAATCAGGACCACACTTCTTCGGCATCAGCCTGACTAAGTCGAAGAGATCAGACAAGGGGACAACCGATGGCTGAACGCATCTCCGTGAAGCGCTGCGCGATCTATGCCCGCAAGTCCTCTGATGAGGGCCTCGATATGAGCTACAACTCGCTCGCGGCCCAGAGCGATGCCTGTGCAGCATACATCGCCAGCCAAAAGCACGAAGGCTGGATGAGGCTCCCAACGATCTATGAGGACGGTGGCTACTCCGGCGGCAACATGGACCGTCCTGGCGTGCAGCAGTTGCTGTGCGATGTTGCGGCCGGAAAGATCGACATCATCGTCGTCTACAAGATTGATCGACTCACGCGTTCCCTCACCGACTTCGCGAAGCTGAACGAGATACTGGACCAAAATAATGTCTCCTGCGTGGCTGTCACCCAGCAGTTCAACACCTCGACATCCATGGGACGATTGACGCTCAACGTGCTGTTGTCCTTCGCACAGTTCGAGCGTGAGGTGGCAGGTGAGCGCATCCGCGACAAGGTCGCAGCGTCCAAGAAGAAGGGCATCTGGATGGGAGGACCTGTGCCGCTTGGATATGCTGTGAAGGACCGGAAGCTTGTCATCGTGCCCGAAGAAGCAACGATCGTCCGCAACATGTTCACGCGCTATCTCGAACTGAGCTCGGTTCATCTTCTGCAACGCGAGTTGCAGCAAGAGGGAGTGCGATCACGACAACGTCCGTTACAAGATGGCCGCATCCTAGGTGGCGTGGTCTTGGGCCGTGGCGCCGCGCCCATTGCCGTTGATCCCGCAGCGGGTGTGATCCACGGAGACAGAATCTGTCGGTAGCTCCGGTCATTAACAATCATGTTGCGTGACCAGAATTTGGCGCTGCAGAGATTCCGGCGCCACCGAGCGGCCAGTTCCTGGCCAAAACTATGGAAATCGCCCCGTAGAGATTGGTCCACCGGCGCAAGCCACGGAATTTGCACAGGAAACCACGGAGTATGGAGTGGTGGTGGTTTGGCAGGAAAGGAATGGTGGGTGGTACAGGGATCGAACCTGTGACCCCTACCATGTCAAGGTAGTGCTCTACCGCTGAGCTAACCACCCACGTTGACGCGGATGGGGCGTAATAGCGGCGGGAGCTTCGTGTTGCAAGCCTACAGGCAACGGGCGAGATCGTCGCGGATGTCGTCGGCGTGTTCGATGCCAACCGAAAGCCGGAACACGCCGTTGCCCATCAGATCGCGGAAACGCCGCGCCGCTTCCGGCGTGTGGCGGAATGTGGATTTCTCGATGTCATCCGTGCCGATCCAATAGATCAGGCTCCGGTGATGGCCAAGCGAGACGGCAAAGTGCACGTGCTTCAGCCGCTCCACCATGCGCCGCGCGACGTCCGCGCCATTCTCTTTCGTTTGGAACGTCATCATACCGGAGAAATTTTGCATCTGCCGCTTGGCAAGCGCGTACTGCGGGTGCGACGGCAAGCCTGGATAGTAGACGCGCAAGACCGCCAGATGTTTTTCGAGCCACGCGGCAACCGCCAGCGCCTGCTCCTCGTGCGCGCGCATGCGGATGGGAAGCGTCGCGGCTCCACGCATGATCAGCCAGGCATTGAATGGCGACAGCACGCCGCCAAAGTGCACCGCCGCTTCGAGATTGAGCGCGTCGAGTTCGGCCTTGCGCCCGAGAACCGCGCCGCCCATCGCATCGCCATGGCCGCCGATGTATTTGGTGAGCGAATGCACGGCAAAATCCGCGCCCAGTTCGAGAGGCCGCGTGGCGATGGGCGTGGCGAAGGTGGAATCGACCACCACATCGCGCACGCCCTTTTGATGGGCCAATTCCGCAAGCTCACGGATATCGGCAAGCTGCATGGTCGGATTGCAGGGTGTTTCGAGCCAAAGCATCTTCGTTTGTGGCGTGATGGCGCTGGCGACAGCCTCGACCGATGTCATGTCGGCAAAGCCTGCCTTGATGCCGAAGCGCGGCAAGCTGTCGCGCGCGAACTCCGCGATTCCGACATAGTTGCTTTCGGGAAAGATCGCATGATCGCCGGCGCTCAAACGCCCCATGATGAGCGCATGACTAGCGGCAATCCCCGAAGCAAAGCAGCGCGCATCTTCAGCACCCTCAAGCGCCGCCAGCTTCTCTTCCAGCTGCCGCACCGTGGGGCTGCCCGAGCGCGCGTAGACATAACCATCATAACCTTCTTCGTCCCGCGCCGAGAAACCCGTCAGCTCGCGCGGCGCATAAGTCGAGGACATCACGAGATTGGGCGATGACGATCTTGTTGTTGGATCGACAGACTCGCCCGCATGAACGGCGGCCGTCTCGATGCGGATTTGTTCAAAACTGTCCATGCCGCTCCTCTATATGTTTCCGTAACGCCTCACGAGCGCCGACATGTCCGGAGCATCGCGCGCCAACCCTTCGGCCACGCCACGGCGATCCGCTTCCGGCCGGTTCTGACTCACTTTCCATTTGCCTTCGATCGCATCGATTTCGATCTCGATGCCCACAATGCCGCGCATCTGGCTTTCGATAAAATTTCGCGGCGCATCGCTCACCGCCCAAGCACGGGCGCGGTGTTCTTCATGCGCCGAGGTGAGCGCATTGATCTGCGCCTCGAGCCAGGCGGGATCGGCATGGACCCGCGCCACACCCCGCGCCTGCACCATGACGTAGTTCCATGTCGGCACGACTTTTCCGGTTTCGGATTTGGTCGCATAGTTGGAAGGACTGACGTAAGCTTGCGGTCCCTGAAAAACCACAAGAACCTTCTGGCCATCGGCATCGCGCCACTGGGCATTGGCCCGCGCGAGATGGGTCAGCAGCGTTCCGCGAGGACCCGCCCCGCGTTTCAGCAGGAATGGGATCGGGTTCGCAAGCAGCCCCTCCGTTCCCGAGGAAATCAGAAGGCCTAAGGGATGACTCTCGATCAGTCCGTGCTGGACCTCCAGCCGGTCTTCACGATGGTGGGTAGGTTGATACATGGCTGCCCATGGTGCTTCGCAGGTCTCGCCATAAGCGCAAACGTTTTTTGCGCACGAGGGCCGCTTAGGCGGCCATCATCCGGTCCACTTCGGCCACCAGATCGCGGAGGTGGAAGGGTTTGGACAGCACCTTGGCATCCTTCGGCGCCTTCGAGTCGGGATGCAGCGCAACGGCGGCGAATCCGGTGATGAACATGATCTTGAGATTGGGATCGAGTTCGGCCGCACGGCGCGCCAGCTCGATGCCGTCCATCTCGGGCATCACGATGTCGGTCAAGAGCAGATCGAAGGTCTTGCCCTTGATTTCCTCGAAAGCGCTCGCGCCCTCGGCAAAAGAAGTCACGGTGTGGCCCGCCTTCTCGAGAGCTTTCTCGAGAAAACGCCGCATGTCGTTGTCGTCTTCCGCCAGAATGATCTTGGCCATGGTCACGTGATACTAGCGCCAACCGGTTATGTTTGTGAACGGGTTCCCCAAGGCGGTGACATTAGGGGGAAGGAGTAAACGGGAGGTGAAGTCCGAAACCGTGGACATACCCCGCCGCAACGTCCAATATCCTGCTTCGATTGCCCCGGGATTCTGCCTATGGCCGATGCAGCTCAACTGGATTTCGATATTCTGACGCCGCCCTTCTGGACGGCGCCCGCGGTGTTCAATTCGCCGCACAGCGGAAGGCGTTACGATGCGCGCTTTCTCGAGCAGAGCCGGCTTTCGCTGCATCAACTCCGCCGCTCGGAAGACTGCTGCATCGACGAACTGTTTTCCGGCTGCCTCGAACTTGGCGCGCCAATGCTGCGTGCTCATGTACCCAGAAGCTACATTGATCTCAACCGCGAGCCTTATGAACTCGACCCGCGCCTCTTCGCCGAGCCCCTCCCCGCTTTTGCCAACGCCGCATCGCCCCGGGTGGCAGGTGGCCTCGGCACCATCCCGCGCATCGTCGCCGAAAACGAAGAAATCTACCGGCGCAAACTGCCGCTCAGCGAAGGCCTGTCCCGCATCGAGAAGGTCTACCGCCCCTATCACCGGGCGCTCGCCGCGCTACTCGATCGAATCCATGGGGAAACCGGCCTTGCTCTCCTGGTCGACTGCCACTCGATGCCATCCAGCGCCGCAAACCATCTTCCGTCGGGCAACGGCAGAAGCGTCGACGTTGTGCTGGGCGACCGCTTTGGCGTCTCCTGTGCCGAAGAGATCACCGCGGCGGCCGAACGTTGTTTGCATGCATTGGGCCTCAACGTCGTGCGCAACCGCCCCTACGCGGGCGGCTTCATCACCCAGAACTATGGCTCAGTCCGAGCCGGACGCCATGCAGTCCAGATCGAGGTCAACCGGGCGTTGTATGTCAATGAAAACACGCTCGAAAAGCTTCCCTCGTTCGGAAAACTTCAGGACGCCTTGACCGAAATGGCCAGGGAGCTGATCCAGGCCGTGCGTGCACTTGAACAGCCCCAGCGCTATGCGGCAGAATAAAAAAAGGGGCCGATACACCGAAGTGACCGGCCCAAGTCTAGGGAGGAAACGCCCAAGAAGGGCAGTGAGCGAGATAACTCAACTCACGTCGGTTATTTGGCACTGCAACACGGAAATTTCAAGACACACTCCAAGGATTTTTCCAAACGATCAAAACCAAAGTGTAAACCGAATCAGTGAACTTCACTCATAGCATTGTAATAAAAGGATAAAATGGAAAACCTTCACGTGGTATTCCAGCAACAATCAAGGGATATGCAGGACTTGCATGCGTCTTCCAAATCGTGGTGCAATGCACAAAAATGACCGGAAAATGCCCATGACTGCTACCCCCGATTGGCCCGAGCTCAGCCGATTCGCCATAACACTTGCCCGCGCATCGGAGGCCGAAATCCTCCCTCACTTCCGGAAGAACGCCGCCGTCGATGTAAAATCGGGCCCGATCTTCGATCCCGTAACGGAAGGCGACCGGGCGGGCGAGCGCATTATCCGCAAAATGATCGAGGAGACCTATCCAGACCACGGCATTCTCGGGGAGGAGTATGGCGAGAAGCCATCCCGCTCGGGCTTCACCTGGGTGCTCGATCCGGTCGATGGCACCCGCGCCTTCATCTGCGGCATGCCGACTTGGGCCACGCTCATTGGCCTCACCTATGAGGGCGAACCGCAGCTCGGCGTTATGAACCAGCCCTATGTCGGCGATCTCTTCTATGGAACCCCCGAAGGCGCCTGGCTGATCTATCGCGGCGAAACCAAACCCATTCGCGCCCGCCAAGGGATTGCGCTCAAGAACGCAACCGCCGGAACCACCGCGCCCGAACTCTACTGCAAGCCAAAGGATGCCGCCGCCTTCTCCCGTTTGCAGAAGGCCGCGCGTTTGATGCGCTTTGGGGGCGATGCCTATTTCTTCGCTGTCCTCGCGGCGGGCCATCTCGACATTGCCCTCGATGCCGCCCTCCAGTCCTACGATATCGCCGCTCTCATTCCGATCATTCGCGGCGCCGGAGGGGCAGTCGGAAGCTGGGATGGCGGAAATCCCGCCAAGGGCGGCAATGTGATTACGGCGGGCTCGCAAGCCCTCCTCGATGAAGCGATCGCAGTGATGAACGACGCCCCCGAGCCGTCTGGTCCGCGCATCAGATCACTTTGAAAAGCCGAGCCGCGTAAAGCGCCAGGCCGCTGACCACTGCGGAAACGATGGTTCCCCAAGCCAGATCGATCATGGCGATCTTCGCCGTAAAGCCCTTCATCGTGGCGAGATTGGTCAGATCATAGGTGGCATAAGCTACCAGGCCGAAAAAGGCCCCCGTCAGCATCGCCCTGGAAATCGAACCCTGCGCAGCCGCCGGTGCGATCACAAACCAGACAAGGCCTGCCGCGAAGAGCAGATAAAACAAAAAGGCCACGAAAAAGTTCGGGCTCTCCCGCATCAGCCCGCCGATCTCGGCGGCATAAATGGTGCGGCCGGCCAGCGAAAGCCAAATGACGTCGAGCACCAAAAGGATGGGAAGCGTGATGACGTAGAGTGAAGCGAAAAACTGCATGATTTGTTGCCTGCCTAATTTCTTACGCAAGCACAATTGGCGGGGATCACTTCTGGGCCGCGGAGCCGATCAAGGGCTCCGAACCCAACCCGCCAACTCCCCCGCGCTCTCCGTCACGTCGTCTTCCCCGCGAAAGCGGGGATCCATGAAAAACCAGGGGTCCGTCTCTCATTCGGGTTCTGTCGGCTCCGCCTATGTGGCGCCATGGGCCCCCGCGTTCGCAAGCATGACGGTTTCAAAAGCGGAGAACTTTGTATCCGTACACTGACTATTTCCTTGCTCTCTCCCTCGGGCATCGAAGCACGTTGTGCGAGGAAGAAAATTGCGGCGGCGCGAACGCCTTACCCCGAGGAAAAACTCAATCGTCCCTATAAACCCGCTCGCGGCGTTCGTGGCGTTCTTGGGCTTCGATGGAGAGGGTTGCGATCGGGCGCGCATCCAAGCGCTTCAGGCTGATCGGGTCGCCGGTTTCCTCGCAGTAGCCGTAGGAGCCATCGTCGAGACGCTTGAGCGCTGCGTCGATCTTGGCGATGAGCTTGCGCTGGCGGTCTCGGGTGCGAAGTTCAAGCGAGCGGTCGGTTTCGGAGGACGCACGGTCGGCGAGATCGGGAAGCACGTGGTTCTCGTCCTGGAGGTGGGTAAGCGTTTCCTTGCTTTCGCGCAGGATATCTTCCCGCCAGTCGTTGAGCTTGCGGCGGAAATACTCACGCTGCCGCTCGTTCATGAAAGTCTCGTCTTCGCTGGGCTTGTAGTCGCCGTCGACAACCATCGCCATCAAAATCTCCCAGAACTCACTTTCAGGCGGCGGCTTATAGCGAGGGCGAAGTGCTTCGGCAATGCCCTCCGGACGCCCCCGCCGCACGCCTCGAATTTGACGCAAAGGGCTGATTCGGGACGCTAATCGGCAGCGTACCGGCGCTCATCCAGCAGGTCCTTGAGCTGCATCCACCAATAGACGCCCTGAACCCCTACCCGTCCGAATGGCCCACCCGCCCACACTGGTGGATAAGCGCCGAAGCGGCGATACTCGTCATCTCCATCGGCAATCGCCCGCGCCATGAGAAGGCCCGCCATGGCTGTGGTGTTGAGGCCATGGCCGCCGAAAGCTGTGGCGTACCAGACGCCGTCCCTGTCCCTGCCGATGAGCGGCATCTTGTGGCGGGCGTACCCCATGAGGCCAGCCCAAGCATATTCAATGGCGGGATCGCCCATCTGCGGGAACACCGAAACCATGTCCCGCTTCATCCGAAGCGCGAGCCGCTGCGGCTCGGAGACGCGGGTGGTGATGGCGCCGCCCCACAAGAGCCTGCCTTCATCGACGACTCGAAAATAGTTCCCCGCCCGCCGCGTGTCCGACACCGAGTGGCGCGCAGGGATGAACGCCCCTGCCCCTGCGGCGGTCACGGCGACATAGGTCGCGACCGGCAATAGAGCTCGCCCTGTAGGCCGATGCAGGGAGCGATCAAGTGCTGAAACGCAAACCAGCACATGCGCCGCTCTCACCCGTCCCGCCCCGGTCATAACTTCAAAACCACTTCCGTCGCGCCCGATCGCCAGCGCCTTCGTCGATTCATGGATCGCCACACCTGCCTTCGCCGCCTGCTGGGCCAGCTTCAATGCATAGCGCAGCGGATGAATGTGAAACCCGCTGGGAGAGTAAAGAGATTGATAATACTGGAGCGAAGGAACACGTGCGCGAGTCTCCACCGCCTCCAGCAACTCCATCTGCTCGTCATAGTGTGCCGCCATGTGATCGCGGTGCCGCGCCAAGCCATCGGCATCGCTGTGGCGCAGGACCACAAGCTTGCCATCGCCGGATTTGATGCCCGGCCCCAGTTCGGAAACCTTCCGCCGCACATATTCCGTGCCGTGCTGGGAGAGCCGGTGCAAACCCTTGGAACCATCAAGACCGGCGCGGCTTTCAATCTCTTCAATGCCTTCCGAGAAGCCACTTGAAACAAATCCGCCATTCCTCCCGGAGGCTCCCCAGGCAAGCCGGTCCGCTTCGAGCAGAGCCACGCGTTTGCCACGCTTCGCCAACTCAAGAGCCGAGGTAATTCCGGCAAGGCCTCCGCCAATGACGCAGACATCTGCCTCATGCCGCCCGCTGAGCGGCGGATGAGGCGCGCCGCGTCCGGCGGTCGCCTCGTACCAGGTGGGCGGAGCTTGCAAGGTTGTTCCCATCTGAATCACGTCACTCGCGGTTGCTTAACGTAAAATTAGTCCGGGAGAGTCAATTTGAGTGATCTTTGGGCGTGGGTTGTGGGAACTTGTCATGCGTAGTGTGTCCTTCTTTGCTTTAGCTGTCTCTGGAATGATGCTTGCCGCCTGCGGCGGCAGTCCGGGCGAATCCGGTGTGTTCACGAGCGCTGCCAGCTTCGAGTTGTGCGGCGTCAATGAGGCGAACTGCAATCTCGGTGGTGGAACCAACAACGGCGGCGGAACCAACACCGGTGGCGGGACGACGACGACCCCGCCCAATGTGGCGCCCGATCCAGGCGGCAGCACCCTCACCACCGGCAATAGAACAATTGCTCTTGAAAAGGGCGTGCTCGTATCGCCGCAAGCGACGGGGGCGTTGTCAACCATGACCCGGCCCGCCGACAAGAGCTCGGTCACCATCGCAATCGACAGCAAATCAGCCAACAATGCGAACTGGCCTAGGTCTCAAACACTAGCCGAATTCGCCAGCGGAACCGCAACCAACTCTCCGTTCTTCGGAGCCCCGACAAGCCTCACGACCGGCGTCACCGAGTATCATGAATACCGCGACTCCGACACGGCCCTTCAGGTTTGGGACTTCGACCACAGCTCGGTCTCGGCGTTCCGCGTCATCGGCGGCGGCGAACCTTCGCATAAGGCCTTTGCCGTCTCGGGCAACGCCACTCCAACTACAGCCATGCCGACGGGCGGCACCGCCACTTATGCCGGCGTTTATGGCTCGAATGGCACCACGTCGAACTGGGCGACGCCGACCTCCAACGTTCCCGACATCAAGATTGTCGAACCGAACATGACCTTCATGTCGTCGGGCACCGCCAATCTCACCGCCAATTTCGGCGGAACGGCACCATCGATCTCTGGCGCCCTGACGCCGGAACACTGGACCTGGTTCCAGGATGGCGGCTGGAACCGTTACACGGTGTCGGCAGACACGACACAGTGGGCCGACGGCACTGTGACAACCAATGCAGGCGGCGGTGTTCCGCAGCACCTCAGGCCTGGATACTTCAACGATCAAGTCAACATCTCTGCCAACATCACCGGCAACACCTTCACGGGCACGGCCACCATGGCAGCGGGCGGAACCACCAGTGGCGCCAACCCAGTCTACGGAGGATTCTTCGGTCCGACACTGAACGAAGCCACGGGCGTATTCACCGTCAAGGGCACTTATGTCGATCCTTACGGCAGCGGCACCACCGGCATCGACGACCGCGTTGGCTACATCACGCATAGCGGCGTGTTCAGCACCAACTGCACCGGCGGCACGGGATGCACACCTTAAAATTTGCGAGGGGAAGAAAGGAAGGGCGCGCTTTCTGGCGCGCCCTTTCTTGTGCGGCGGCGGTCGCCGTGGCGCTGCTGCTTCCTGCGCAAGCGTGGGCCAATCCCGCGCCCATTCTCGACAGCCAGGCGCAAGCCTATCAGGCGATGTCGGAACTGGAGCGCATCAAGCTGCTGATCGCGCTGTGCAACTCCGGCCAGCATGAGCTTGCGGCAAATCTCGTCGAACGTTATCCGCTGGAAGGCGAATTCGGAGCGAACCGCAAGCTTTTCGTCGACGGTATGATCCTCAAAGGCCGCCGCGACTACAAGGGCGCGGTCAAGAAGTTCCGCGCGGCACTCGCCGACGATCCGAAACTCACGTTGGTGCGCGCCGAGCTCGCCAAGACGCTTTACATTCTCGAAGAAGACGACAGCGCCAAGCATCATCTCGAACAGTTGATGGCGGCGGCACCCGATCAGCGCGAGGCGCAAGGCGTCAAATCCTTCATCGATACGATCGACGCGCGCCGCCCTTATAGCATCAGCGCCTTTGCATCGGTCGCGCCCAACAGCAACATCACCAACGGCACCTACAATGATACGATCTACGTGAACGGCATCCCCTTCAAGGTGAACGGCCTTTCGGAGGAAACGAGCGGCTTGGGCTTCGCTGGCGGCCTCAACGGCGCCTACAGCAAGCGGCTCGGCAACAACCTCTCGGCCATCGTCGCAGGCGGCGTCACGGGCCGCAAATACGATGACGGCGACTTCGACACGCTGACCACCAGCCAATCCGTCGAGTTCCGCTACCTCGCCGATACAGGCTACATTGGCTTGGGCGCCGTGGGCAGCCAGTCTTTCGGTCACTTCTTCAACGGCACGGCGTTCGAGAACTTCGATCTCAACAGCTATGCGGTTGGGCCCCGCGTCAGCATGCAAAAGCAGCTTGGTCCCAAGGACCAGTTGAGTGCGTCTTCGGTGTTCGAATTCAGAACCAATCCGAACAGTCCGGAAAGCGACGGCACAGCCAGCCTCAATAGTCTCGCCTGGACCCATGCCTTCAACGAGTCGCTCGCGGTGACCCTGGGCGTAGGCGTCGACCGCGTGACCGCGGACGCCGAAACCATGGCCTACTGGACACGGTCCGCCAATCTCCAAATCTACAAAGAACTGCCGGCGGGCATCACCACCACGCTGCGCGGCGAGGCACGCTTCTCCGATTTCGATGCCCGCCATCCGGTGTTCGGCAGCGCTCGCGAAGACACGCGCTACATCGGCACGGTTCGCCTGACCAAGCGCGACTTCGACATCTGGGGCTATGCACCGGTGCTCGAATACACATACACCCGCAACGACTCGAACCAGGACCTCTACCAGTTCGACTCGCACGCGGTCGATTTCCGCCTGACCAAGGATTTCTAGTCGCCTGTTGCGCTGAAACCCGCCGATCCGCTATCAGCCCTGTCCATGCGCTTCAAATCTGGCAAGGACTTTTGCGGGCTGCCGTCCAAGGCCGTCACGATTTTCGGCATGTCGGGCGTGGGCAAGACCACGCTTGCGCGCGTGCTGCTCGACGACAACTGGTTTCAGTACTCCGTCGACTACCGCATCGGCACCCGCTACATGGACGAGCACATCGTCGACAACTTCAAGCGCGAGGCCATGAAGGTACCGTTCCTGCGCGGGCTCTTGTTGTCGGACTCGATCTATATCCGCTCCAATATCACCTTCGACAATCTCGATCCGCTCTCGACCTATCTCGGAAAGCCCGGCAATCCGGAGAAGGGCGGCATTCCCTTCGCCGAATACAAACGCCGCCAGAACCAGCATCGCGAAGCCGAAATCCGCTCGCTGATGGACGTGGCCGAATTCATCGAGCGCGCCCGCGACATCTATCGCTATGATCACTTCGTCTGCGATTCCGGCGGCAGCCTGTGCGAAGTGGTGGACCCGGACAATGCCGATGATCCGGTACTGAAGAGCCTCGCGGACAACACGTTGCTGCTCTACATCCGCGGCAATGCCGCGCACACCAACACGCTGGTGGAGCGCTTCCGCAAATATCCGAAGCCCATGTATTACCAACCCCAGTTCCTCGAAGCGAAGTGGGAGGAGTACAAGTCGCTGAACAAGATCAAGGACGACAACGCCGTCGATCCCGATGGTTTTGCCGTCTGGGGTTTCGAGCAATTGCTTCACCACCGCGTGCCGCTTTACGAGAAGATCGCGCAGACGCATGGCTACACCGTCGCCATGGAGGACATTCCACCGGTCAAGACCGAGGAAGACTTCCTCGCCCTGCTCTCCCGCGCCATCGACAGCCGCTGACAATCATGCCCATCCGTATTCCCAACGATCTTCCCGCCCGCCAGACGCTTGCCGAGGAAGGCATCATGCTGATGACGGAGGAAACGGCGCTGCGCCAGGACATCCGCCCCTTGCGCATCGGCCTTCTCAACCTCATGCCAAACAAGGTGAAGACCGAGACACAGTTCGCGCGGTTGATCGGCGCCACGCCGCTGCAAGTTGAACTGACGCTGATCAAGATCACCAGTCACACGCCCAAGAACACGCCGGCCGAACACATGCTCGCCTTCTATCGCGACTGGGAGGACGTGAAGGACGAGCGTTTCGATGGCTTCATCGTGACCGGCGCACCGGTGGAGTTGCTCGAATTCGAGCGCGTGACCTATTGGGACGAGCTTTGCCAGATCTTCGATTGGACCCAGACCCATGTGCATTCGACCCTGCATATCTGCTGGGGCGCGCAGGCGGCACTGCATCACTTCCACGGCACTCCAAAGTACGCGCTGCCGAAGAAGCGTTTCGGCGTCTACCGCCACCGCAATCTCAATCCCGCCTCGCCCTATTTGCGGGGCTTCTCCGACGACTTCTCGATCCCCGTCTCGCGCTGGACCGAGAACCATCGCTCCGACATTTCCAAAGACCAGGGCCTTGAAGTGCTGATGGAGTCGGATGAAGCAGGCCTCTGCCTCATCGCCGATCAGCCGCATCGCTCGCTCTACATGTTCAACCACATCGAATACGACACGAGTTCGCTGTCCGACGAATACTGGCGCGACAGGAACGGCGGGAAGCCGATCGAAATCCCGGTCAACTATTTCCCCTCGAACGATCCCACGCGCGCGCCCGAAAACCGCTGGCGCAGCCACGCGCATCTGTTGTTCGGCAACTGGATCAACGAGGTCTATCAAGGCACGCCGTATGATCTGAAGAACATCGGAAAATGAATTTCTCTTCCCCGCGCGGAATGCGTGGGGAAGTACCGCCGAAGGCGGGGATGGGGTGTCGATAAAGGTACGGACTCTCAACGCCGAAGACTCCGTGCCTTGATAGACACCCCATCGGCCCTTCGGGCCACTTCCCCAGCGAAGCTGGGGAAGAGAAAAGACCTTCATCTTCCTGTCGCAATCCCCTGCTCTTACAGTCCGCCATGCGACGGCTTCTCCTTCTTCGCCATGCCAAATCGAGCTGGGCCACGCCCGGTCTCGACGACCGCGACCGGCCCCTCACAAAGCGCGGCGAAGTTGCGGCCAAGGCAATCGGCAAATGGATCGCCGAGCACGGCCTCGTCCCAGAGCAGATTCTCTGCTCGCCCGCCAAGCGCACGCGCGAAACATGGAAATTTGTGGCGCAGAATCTCAAGCAAGCCGCGCCGGTGTCCTACCTCGAAGACATCTACGACTTCGGCAATGGCGGCAAGCTGATCGATGCGGCATCGAACCAGCCGGATACCGTCGGCACACTGATGATCGTCGGCCACAATCCCTCGATGGAGCGTGCGGCACACCGCCTTTCGCAATTGGGAGACGCCAAACTCATCGCGCGGATGGAGAATAAGTATCCGACTGCGGCGCTTGCGGTAATTGAATTCACGTCCAAATCCTGGAGCGGAATAGGCCAAGGAACGCTCCGCCATTTCGTCAGGCCCAAGGATCTGGGCATCTCCGCAGCCGACTAAACTTCCCCTTGTCTTGCGCCGCCGCACCCCCAAATATGTCCGCTGGCGCAACGGTGGGCAAATAGGCTTTGCAATTCTCCGATTTCATCGATGGCGGCAGGCTGGCGGCCGGCGGCCTCAAGGACTTCGCCGCCGGATTTGTAACGCCCACGCTCCGCCTCGGCGTGACCGGCCTGTCGCGCTCGGGGAAAACAGTGTTCATCACCGCACTTGTGCACGCCCTCCTGAACGGCACGCGGCTCGCAATGTTCGAGCCCCAAGCGCGCGGCATCATTCATCGCGTCTATCTGGAGCCCCAGCCCGACGACAGCCTGCCGCGCTTTGCCTACGAGGACAATCTCGCCGCCATGAAAGGCGAAGACCGCCACTGGCCCGAAAGCACGAGACGCATCAGCCAGCTTCGCCTCACCATCGACTTCGAGCCGCAGGGTCTCATCGCGAGGAACATCGGCCGTGGCCGGTTGCATGTGGACATCGTCGACTATCCCGGCGAATGGCTGCTCGACCTGCCGCTCATGAACATGGATTATGCGGAGTGGTCGGCAAGCACGCTGGCGACCAGCCGCAAGCCGCCACGCGACAAGCTTGCGAAGGACTGGCATGTTTTTCTTTCACCGCTCGATGCGGACGCGGATGCAAACGAAGCGCAGGCCGTGAAAGCTGCGTTAGTTTTCACGTCCTATCTGGCGCGCTGCCGGGCCGATGGGATTTCGCTCTCGACCCTTCCACCGGGACGCTTCCTCATGCCCGGCGATCTCGAGGGTTCGCCCATGCTCACCTTCGCGCCGCTCGATATTGCGGCAGACGCGGAGATCCGGAAAGGCAGCCTCGCCGCCCTCATGCAGCGGCGTTACGATGCCTACGTCTCGAAGATCGTGAAGCCATTCTTCTTCCATCATTTTGCCAGGCTCGACCGGCAGATCGTGCTGGTGGATACGCTAACCGCGCTCAATGCCGGAGCCGATGCCGTGAACGATCTGGGCGCAGCGCTGACCGATGTTCTCTCCTGCTTCCGGCAGGGCAAGAACTCGATCCTGAGCGGTCTCCTCGGCCGCCGCATCAATCGCATTCTCTTCGCGGCGACCAAGGCCGATCTTGTGCATCATGCAAGCCACGACCGCCTCGAAGCCATCCTGCGCGCCATCGTCTCGCAAGCCATGGCGCGGGCGGAGTACGCGGGCGCCGCAATCGATGTCGCGGCAATCGCCGCGATCCGTGCAACGCGCGAAGCCCGCGTCACGCAGAAGGGCGAGGAACTCGCCTGTATCGCGGGCATTCCGGAAGCCGGCGAGAAAATCGGCGGCACCGGCTTCAATGGCGAAACCGAAGCAGCGATTTTTCCCGGCGATCTTCCGTCTGATCCAAAAGAGGCTCTCGAAGGAAAAATGGAAGGCAGCCTGCACTTCGTGAAGTTCCGCCCGCCGCTTGCGAAGGACGGCCACTACGGCCACATCCGACTCGACCGCGCTATCGAATTCCTGATTGGAGATCGCATCGGATGAGCGACACCCGCAAGCCCGCGGCTTTCATCCTGGATGCCGAGCCCGAAACGCTGAAAAAACGCCGGGCGCCGCGCGCCGTTGCCGGCATCGAGATCGAAACTCTTCCCGAGGATACGGGCCTCGTTGCCGTGCCGCCTTCGGCGATAGAACGAAGCACGCCGCGGCGTTTCAAGTGGGCGGGCGTCCTTTTCAGCGCACTCCTCTTCCTCATCGCCCTCTGGGCGGGCAATGCCGCGCTGGCGTTGATCGATGATTTATTTTCGCGCTCGATCTATCTGGGCTACGCGGCGGCCATCGCCACCAGCCTCGCGGGCCTGGCCGCGGTCGCAATCATTCTTCGTGAAATCTGGGGCCTTATCCGCCTGCGCCGCATCGAACACATTCAGTCTAAAGCGGCCCACGCCATCAACTTCGATGACAAGGCAGCGGCGGACGAGGCAACCGCGAATCTCCGTTCGCTCTATGCCGCCCGCGCCGATTGCGCTTATGGTCTCAAGCAGCTTGCTTCACACGATCATGAGATCATCGATCCCCGCAATCGCGTGCGTCTGGCAGAGCGTCTGCTGTTGACGCCCCTCGATGACGAAGCCCACCGCATCGTCGCCCGCGCCGCGCGCCGTGTGACGCTTCTGACGACTGTCACGCCTGCGGCGGCGCTCGATATTCTCTTCGTCGCCGCGCAGAACATCAGAATGCTGCGCGAACTGGCATCGCTTTATGGCGGCAGACCATCGGCGCTTTCCACCTGGCGGCTGGCGCGGCTCGTCATCGCCCACCTCGCCGTCGCTGGCGGACTTGCGCTTTCCGACACGCTGCTTCAGCATCTGCTCGGCAAGGGCCTGCTCGGCCGGTTGTCGGCGCGCTTCGGCGAGGGCGCCGTGAACGGCATTCTAACGGCGCGCATTGGTCTCGCGGCCAAGGCTGTCTGCCGCCCGGTTCCGCTGGAAGGCGACGCGCGCGAAACGCTGGGGAGCCTCATGCGCGAACTGGTGTCGTTCGAGGAAGGCAAGAATGTTACCGAAAGCAAATCTCAATCCTGAAGCCCGCCGCAGCCACGACCTGCGGAACTACCTGCACACCGTCATCCTCGTCGGTGGCTCGGCCCTGCTCGTCGCCACAATTGCCTGGACGGTGTTTGGGCCGCAAGGGCTGATCTGGGCGGCGGCCGCCACCGCGATCGGCATCTGGACGCTCGGCCGCGTCTCGCCGAAGATGGTGCTGGGACTCTATAAAGCGCGGCCGCTGACACCAGACGAACTGCCCGAAATCCACCGCATCGTGCGCGAGCTGGCCGCCCGCGCCGGACTCCCCACTGTGCCGCATCTCTATTATGTGCCGAGCAAGATGCTGAATGCCTTCGCCGTCGGCCGCAAGGAAGATTCGGCCATCGCCGTGACTGATGGCCTGATCCGTTCCATGAATCTGCGCCAGCTTGCGGGCATCCTTGCGCATGAAACCGCGCATATCCGCAACGGCGATCTCAAAGTCATGGGCCTTGCTGATGTATTGAATCGCATCACCAGCGTGATCTCGACGGTGGGATGGCTTGGCATACCCATCATCTTCGGCACAAACTGGCAAGTTCCGATCTACGCTCTGGCGCTGATGATCGCGGCGCCCACCATCGGCGGTCTCCTGCAACTCGCGCTCTCGCGCACCCGCGAATACGATGCCGATCTCGATGGCGCGACATTGACCGGCGATCCCGAGGGCCTTGCCTCGGCGCTTGCGTTTCTCGAGCGCAAGCAGCGCGGCATTTGGGAAGGACTGGCGCTCCCCGGCGGCCGCGTTCCCGAGCCCTCCATGCTCCGCACGCATCCCAAGACCGAAGACCGGATCAAGCGGCTCATGGCGCTCCGGCACGATGCCACGCAGCCTGCCATCGTGGTGGAGGGAAGCCCGCATCCCGGCCGGTCCATCATTCCGCCAATCCGCAATCCGCGCGTGCAGTGGCAGCGCATGGGTCTGTGGTACTGACCTGATCTCCATCACATTACCGAGATTTCATATCCGCCAGCGCCGGAATTCCACCGTGTGGCCGTCTTTGGGGGCGAAGACCTCTGCAAACCCTCAAGGAGATTGATATGCAACGTCGCACCAAAATTGCCCTTTTCGCCGTCGGCGCCCTGGTATCCGCAGGCACACTCGCCGGCCTCGCGGCAGCCGATCAAGGCCGCAAATGGGGCCGCCATGGCGGCCATGGCATGCACAATATGCAAATGATGACCGAGCGTTACGACGGTAACAAGGACGGCAAGCTCAGCCAGGAAGAGATCGACACCAACCGCACGAGCTGGCACGGCGAATTCGATGGCGACAAGAACGCCTCGCTGTCGCTTCAGGAATTCCAGGGCCTCTGGCTCAAGGCCCGCAACGAGGACATGGTCCGCGAGTTCCAGCGCTTCGACCGCGACGGCAATGGCCAGGTGACGCTTGACGAATACAAGCAGCCACTTTCCGGCATGGTTGCCAGAATGGATCACGACGGTGACGGTGTGTTAACCCCCGACGACCGCATGAAGCACCGTGGCCGCCACCGCGACATGATGGACGGGCCTGACGGCGCGCCCGCGCCCCAGGGCGAGCCTCCCGCGCAGCAACAGTAACCGCGGCAGTTTAGAAGCCCTTCGTAAAGGCTTTCGAAGGGTTTAAGGCTCCATGATCCGCTTCCTATTGCGGGACGCGGCGCATGCAGCTTTCGAAAGCTTCAGAATTGACCCGTCCGGCCGCCTTGGCGGCCGGGCGGGATACCGTTTCCGAATCCGCGACCTTGCCCGCCGGCGCGCATCTCTCGCTGGTCACATCGGCAGCAGGTCTCGCCGCATTGGCGGCGGAGTGGAAGCGGTTGGAAGACATGACCGCCAATCCGCTCATCGTGTTCCAAAGCCATGACTGGCTCTGCGCCTGGAGCGGTGTGTATGCGGCAAGCAGCAACAATGCCGAACCACTGATCGTGACAGGCTACAGCGGCGGCGATCTCGTCTTCGCCATGCCGCTCGTTAGAACCATCCGCAAGGGCGTGCGGATGGCCCGATGGCTTTCCGATCCGTTCGCGCAATATGGCGATATCGTTCTGGCCAAGGGTTATTGCCCGAGGCAATGGGTTTCAGCAGCCATCGTCTTTCTGAAGCAGATCAAGGGCATCGATCTCTTGTGGCTGCGTTATGTGCGTAACGATGCAGCACTTCAGCCTTTTGCCGAAGAGAATATGCGCAAGGCGCAACTTTCCGAGAAGGCAGCGTGGCTCGACCTCACTCAGTACACTGATGAAGCAGCCTACGACGCGCGTTACACATCGGCGCAGCGCAAACGGCGCAAGAAGATCAGAAAAGAACTTGAGACCATGGGCGCGGTCGAGTTCACGCATTTGCCACCGGGACCCGCGAGCGCATTGGCGCTCAATCAGGCATTCGCCGAAAAGAATGCCTGGCTCGAAGAACGCGCGCGCCAGAACCGTGTCATCGGTTGTCCGCATCACGCGGCATTTCTGAAGCGGCTCCAGAAGAGCAGCCTCGACGTGGTGGTGACGGAGATGACCGCAGGCGGCAAGCCGGTCTCGTGGGAAATTGGCCTGCGCTATCGCGGCCACCATTTCGCTTACATCACCTCGCACGTGAACGCGCTGACCGATCTCTCTCCGGGCCGCCTGCATATGGACTTGTCGCAGCGGCTGGCGCTTCGCGATGGCATGAAAGCCTTCGATCTCATGATCCCCTACGATCCCCACAAGGAGTCGTGGAGTTCCGCCACCATGGGAACCGAGGACTACTACGTCCCGCTCACCGCAAAGGGTCAGCTGTTCGGCCGGGCCTATCTCGAAAACGTTCGGCCCTTCCTGCGCAAAACCTATTACTCAGCGCCCGAGTCCTTGCGCCGCCTGGCCAAACCCATCTTTGGACTTTGAGGTCTGCGCACCGCGCATGGCCGTCAGGTTGTTGAGTTCAGCCGTTTCGCGCTAAAGGCGCGGCATGTCAGCCCCCGCCCGTTGGAAATCGCCTTTCGCCATGCTGGCGCTGATGGCCTGCGCCAACAGTTTCGCCTTCGCCACCTGGAATGCGCTCCACACGAACTTCGCGGTCGACGTGGTGGGTTTTGGCGGCGAGCAGCAGGGCATTCTGCATACCGTGCGCGAAATCCCGGGCTTCCTCGCCTTCGCCGCCGTGTTCCTCTTGATCCTCATGCGCGAGCAAACACTCGGCATTCTCTCGATCCTGACCATCGGCATCGGCGTCGCCCTCACCGGTTTCTTTCCGTGGGCCATGGGATTCTACATCACCACTCTGATCAAGTCGCTCGGCTTCCACTATTACGAAACCGTGGCGCAATCGCTGTCGCTGCAATGGTTCGAGAAGGAGCACGCGCCAAGCCGCATCGGCAAGATCGTCTCCTTCGCCTCGATGTCGACCATTGCAGCCTACGGACTCATCTTCATCACCTGGAAATGGCTCGAACTCGATTTCATGTGGGTGTTTCTCGCGGGCGGTCTGGTCGCCACCGCCATCGGCTTGACACTCTGGTTCACCTTTCCAGTTTTCCCTCAGAAAGTAGAGCAGCGCCGCGCTCTCGTCCTGCGCAAGCGTTACTGGCTCTATTACGCCATCACTTTCGTGGGCGGCGCCAGGCGGCAAATCTTCATCATCTTCGCCGTGCTCATGATGGTGCAGAAGTTCGGCTACAGCGTCGCCGAAATGACACTGCTGTTTCTAGCCAATGCGGTGTTTACAATGCTGGTCGCCCCACACTTCGGCCGCGCCATCGAGAAATGGGGCGAGCGCCGCACCATCCAGATCGAGCACATCGGACTGATGGCAGTCTTCGCCGCCTATGCGATCACCACCAATCCCTATATCGCAGCAGCGCTCTACATGTTCGACAACGCCTTCTTCTCCATGTCGATCGCGCACCGCACCTACTTCCAGAAGATCGGCGATCCCGAGCACATGGCGCCGACGGCGGGCGTTGCCTTCTCCATCAACCACATCGCCGCCGTGTTCATCCCGATCCCGCTCGGCCTGCTCTGGGACATAGACTACACCGCGGTCTTCTGGATTGGCGTATTCATCGCAGGCCTGGGCCTCATTCTCTCCATGCTCGTTCCACGCGATCCCGCCAAAGGCAATGAAGTAGCCTGGCGCATGGCGCCGGTTCCCGCCTAGACGAGACCCAGGCTCGTACGCGTGAATCCCGGGAACAGTGCGGCGTGATCGGAGATACCCATGTGGCCTTCCATGACGTCAGCAAGCACATCGCGATAGTCTGTTGTGATCGCGAGATCGGCGCCGAGATCGAGCGCGTCGTTCTCAAGTCCTGGCCATGTCCCGAACATGCGCCCACCCTTCACAGCGCCGCCCAGCACCATCATGGCATTGCCGTGGCCATGATCCGTGCCGCCTGACTCGTTGGATTTGAGCCTGCGGCCAAATTCACTCATGGTCACCACGGTGACGCGCTCCTGCAGCGGGCCAAGATCCTTCCAGAAGGCCATCATCGCCGTTGAAAGCTTCTCCACAAGCCTCGGGAACTCGTAGGCCTGATCCACATGCGTGTCCCAACCGCCGAAATCGACACTGGCAACGCGAAGGCCGAGATCGAGCTTGATCGCACGCGCAATCGTTCTGAGGCCCGAAGCGAGTTCGTTGTCTTCGGGATACGCGGTGCGCGGCTGATAGGGCTTGAGCTCGCCGTTACGGTCGAGCGCCACCCGTGCTTCGATCGAGTCCGAGAGAGAAAACAGCCGCGTCATCGTTGGGCCGAAAGAGGGATCGCCCGACAGGAGACCAAGGGCCGCCAGAACACCCTTGCGATGGGGGTGGCCGGGAAGCGCCCGCATCGCCTCGATCTCGCGCGCCACGACGATGTCCGTAGCACCCGCGAGGCTATCCGGCGCGGCGGGGCCGACCGCAAGCGCTGGAAGAATGCCTTCTGGCTTCGCCGCTTTGAGCCACCGCCCCAGCCAGCCGCCTGTGCTGCTGCCCGCACCCGGAGCGGCGCGTTCCATCCGGTCTTCAGCGTCGAAATGGCTGCGGGTGCCATCCTTGAGGCCAGAGGCATGAATAACCGCCAGTTCGCCAGCACCATAGAGCTCGGAAAGCCCCTTGGCGCGGCCATGGAAACGGAAATCGGCATCGGCGTTGGCGTTCCTGAGAACATGGCCTGCGTCTTCACCCTTGCGGGGAACTCGCAATTTCACGGAACGGGCGGCGGTGTAGTTCCTGTCGCCCGCTGGCGCGATAAGCGAGAGGCCATCGGTGCCGCCGCGCAGGAAGATCACAACCAGAATGGGATTGCTCATAATCTTCCCCTCACCGCAGCAGGAATTCGGGCGTCAGTGCGACAAGACCCGCGACGGTCCGTGCGGCATAGGCCCTGCCCTCGGCATCCTCCGGCAGTCCGCCTCCGATGGCACCGGCTATCGCTTCCGCTTGGCCGGCGCCAAGCGGCCGCCCGAGGAGACGCGCGGCAGCAGCGGCGGACAGGGCCGCCGCATCGCGGGCATCTTCGAAGACGCCTTGCCAGGCCGCCCCAAAGGGTTGATCGAAGGCCGTGAGCGCGAGCTGCGCGATCCGGCCCAGCGCATAGGTGTTGGCCCAATGGCTCATCACGTCGGGGTGGCCCGTCGGCGCACGCCATTCGTGCTGCAGCCAGCCCGCCTCCATGAGCACATAGTGAAGCTCGATGGTGCCGCCGCGCATCTCGGCCCCCGTGGCGCGATAGAAGGACACGAGGAACTCGAAGGGCCGCTTCATCTTCTTCGGCGGCAGTTCAGCAAACTCTCCAGAAAGCACGATGGTGCGAAGCACGTGAGCGATCTGGTCCGGCGCGTCGCGCTTCGCTGTGAAGGTCTCCGCCGCGGCCGCCACAAGGCCTTTCGGCGGCTCGTCGGCGAGGAGCCGCCGCACGAGTTTTTCGGCGATGAAGCGCGCGGTGCCGGGATGGAACGCCGCAAGATCAAGCACGCGCTCACCGTCCGCCATCGGCGCGGCATTGGGCGGGAACTCGACGCCCAGCACGCGCTTCTGATAGGGATCGTGCCAGCCATCGATGTAGTGAAAGGCCCCGGTGAGTGGCGCATTCTCGCCATCCGCGATCCACTGTCCGCTGCCGATGGACCAACCCGTGAAGGCGCGCGCCGCCTCATAGACATCCTGGTCGATATAGCCTTGCGGGTTTCCCTCCAGCGCACCCGGCACATCGCGCCACGTGGTGTAGCGGTCGTTGAGATAGCTGCCCGCGCCCAGCGTATGCAGCTCGAAGAGTTCGCGAGCGTAGTTCTCGTTCGCGGGACTCGCCCGGCTTTCGGCGTTGTTGAGATAGGAGAGCATGGCCGGTGCGCGCGCCACTTCTCCCAGCATCTCGCGGAAGTTCCCCAGCGCGTGCCGCCGCAGCATCGCGTCAAAGGGCGGGAAGTAGGCGGCGGTAACCTCATCGCGCATGGCGTTGACGCTGAAGTGTTCGTGCCAGAACTGCGTCATGACCTCGCGCAGCTGAGCGTCCGCATGCACCGCACGGATCCAGGCGGCCGACTGCACCTCGCGGCCGGGCCGGATGCGCTCCTCCCAATCCATTCCCACTGTTTCCCACTGGGTGAGCCGCACCAGCACATCTCCCTTGGCCGAGAGGTAGCGATAGGGCCGGTCTTCCTTAACACCTTTCCAGCTGTGCTTGTGTTCATCCTTGCCCGCTTCATACTCAATGTGGAGCCTCGCTCCTGCGAGCCGCGACTTGAGACCATCGTCTTCGGCGGGCTTTGCGATTTCAGCCTCGAGCCACTCCGCGATACCCACCCGTTCCAGGAACGAGGCGGCCTCGGGCGTAGCGCCAAAGGTCAAGCGGTTGAGCAATCGCATCGGAACTGGCACCGGGGAGGCCGCGGCTCTGAGCAGCATCGCAGGTGTCAGGCCCGCTGCCAGAAGCCCGGCATTGAAAGAACGGCGCGACACACGCATCGACATCGCCCACCCCCGCAAAGCATAAACTGAGTCTTCAAGCGTCGTCTCGGGAACAAGAAAGGAAGCGCAATGCGGCAAGAGTGAGGCTTGACCGGATTGTCACCGCGCGCAATCCTCGAAACCATGGCCACGCTGCATCGCTCCAACGATCCCCTGCTCCAGCCCTATCGCCTGAAACATCTCACGCTGAAGAACCGGATCATGTCGACCTCGCATGAGCCAAACTACAGCGAAGACGGCATGCCCAAGGACCGCTATCGGCTCTATCATGTGGAGAGGGCGAAGGGCGGCATCGCGCTGACCATGACAGCGGGCTCGGCTGTCGTCAGCCGCGATACGCCGCCAGTGTTCGGCAATCTTCTCGTCTACAAGGACGAGATCGTACTGTGGCTCAAACGCCTCGCGGACGAATGCCACGAACACGGCGCGGCGGTGATGATCCAACTCACCCACCTTGGCCGCCGCAGCGTGTGGAACAAGGCGGATTGGCTGCCGGTGCTGGCGCCCTCGCCGGTGCGCGAGGCGGCGCATCGCGCGTTCCCGAAGGAAATGGAGGATTGGGACTTCGATCGCATTGCCGCCGACTATGCATCCGCCGCGCAGCGCGTGCAGGCTGCGGGCTTCGACGGATTGGAATTCGAATGTTACGGCCATCTGCTTGACGGATTCTGGTCTCCCGCCACCAATATCCGCGACGATGACAACAACGGCTCACTCGAAAACCGCCTGCGCTTCACCTTCCGCGTCTTGAAAGCGGTGCGCGACGCAGTCGGGCTGGATTTCATCGTCGGCTGCCGGTTGGTCGCCGACGAGGACTGGGAGAAAGGCTTGACGCGCGAGGAAGGCGTGGAAATCTGCCGCCGCATCAAGGCGAGCGGCCTCGTTGACTTTCTGAACATCATCAAGGGCCACATCGATCACGACGCACCGCTTGCAAACGTGATTCCGGTGCTCGGCATGAAGTCGGCGCCGCATCTGGATTTCGCTGGCGAAGTGAGAGCCATCACCAAATTCCCCGTATTCCACGCCGCGCGCATCAACGACGTCGCAACCGCACGCCACGCCATCACCGAGGGCAAGCTCGACATGGTCGGCATGACCCGTGCCCACATCGCCGATCCGCATATCGTCAAAAAGATCATGGAAGGCCGCGAGCAGGACATCCGCCCCTGCGTCGGCGCCACCTATTGTCTCGACCGCATCTATGAAGGTCACGAAGCGCTCTGCATTCACAATCCGGCGACGGGCCGCGAAGCCACGATGCCCCATGTGATCGCGAAGGCACCCAAGGCAAAACATGTCGTGATTGCCGGCGGCGGACCGGCCGGCCTGGAAACGGCGCGGATTGCGGCAGAGCGTGGTCACAACGTGACGCTGCTGGAAGCCGCCAGCCATCTCGGCGGCCAGATCAGACTCGCAACCCAAGTGAAGCGTCGAAGCGAATTGATCGGCATCGTCGATTGGCGCGCCTCGCAACTCGAAAAGCTCGGCGTCGACATCCGCTTCAACACCATCGCCGACGGCGAGACCGTGCTGGCGCTCGAACCCGATATCGTCGTCGCGGCAACCGGAGGCCTTCCCGCCAATCAGGCGATCGACAGTGGCGCGGATCTCGCGGTCTCCGCCTGGGACATTCTCTCGGGCGATGTGAAGCCCGCGGGCGAGGTGCTGCTCTTCGACGACAACGGCGCGCATCCCGGCATGGCAGCGGCGGAGTTCATTGCCGAACAGGGCGTGCCGCTCGAAATCGTCAGCCCCGAGCGCTTCTTCGCGCCCGACATGGGTGGGCTCAATCTCGTGCCCTACATGAAGATCATGACCAAGTGCTCCGTGCGCATCACCACGATGACTCGCATCCGCGCATTGGAGCGCCATGGCAATCGCATCAAGGCCACGCTGTGGAGTCCCTACACGCAAGCCGATTGCGGCGAGCGAATCGTCGATCAGGTAGTTGTCGAAAATGGCACGCAGCCGCTTGCCGATCTCTATTTTGAACTGAAGCCGTCTTCGAAGAACCTCGGCGAAGTGGATTACGACGCGCTGATCGCCGGAAGGCCGCAGGAATTGGTCCGCAATCCACAAGGCAAGTTCCGTCTTTACCGCATCGGCGACGCAGTCGCCTCGCGCAACATCCACGCTGCAATCTACGACGGCTTGCGCTACGCGAAAGACTTCTGAGCAAGTTTCGGGTGGCAGAGCTTTCGAACATTCGTCACTGAAGCGCCCATGACAACAACCAAGACTCACATGGACGGCAGCGAATGGGGCATGCTCCTCCTGCTTGCGGCCATCTGGGGCGCGTCGTTCCTGTTCTTCGCCATCGCGCTCCGAGAATTGCCGGTATTCACCATCGTGTTCCTGCGCGTATCGCTGGCGGCCGCGGCCTTGTGGGTGATCCTGCTCATCACCGGAACGCCGGTGACCAGGCAACCGGCTATGTGGCGCAACTTCATGATCATGGGGCTCATAAACAATGTCATTCCCTTCAGCCTTATCGTTTGGGGACAGCAGGAGGTGGCGCCGGGGCTTGCCGCAATTCTCAATGCGACGACACCCTTCTTCACCGTGCTCATCGCAAATTCGTTTCTGGCCGACGAACGCTTGACAGCGCTGAAACTGTCGGGCGCTGCTGTCGGCCTGCTCGGAGTTGCCGCGATGATGGGCGCCGATGCGCTCATTCACCTTGGACAATCGGTCTGGCATCAATTGGCCATCCTCCTGGCCGCCGTGTTTTATGCCGTGAACACCGTTTTCGCCCGCCGCTTCGCGGGGCTGCTGCCCCTCATGACGGCGGCCGGGCAAACCACATGCTCGACGCTTCTGCTGTTTCCGCTCGTGCTGCTGATCGACCGGCCCTGGCAGCTATCCATGCCGGGCGGTGAAGTGGTGGCGTCCATCCTGGCTCTCTCGCTCCTCTGCACAGCACTTGCCTATGTCCTCTACTTCGCCATCGTGAAATCCGCAGGCGCCACCAACATTGCCCTCGTTACCTTCCTTGTTCCCGTGAGCGCAGTGATCCTGGGTGCCGCAGTCCTCGGCGAACACATCGGCTGGCAGCACGGCGCGGGCATGCTGGCGATCGCGCTGGGCCTCGCTTTGATCGACGGCAGGTTGTTCAGGCGAAAGCTGGTAGCCTGACTCAGTCGTTTCGAACCCCCACCCGAATGCTGTTCGAATGACCGCAATGCGGGACGAAGCGACCAAGGACCATGGATGCACCAATGTCGGCTCTTGACCCTGGCTGTGTGAAAACTCCGCGCATGTGTTGAGTTCAGTCGAAAATAGCCGTGCTCAGCGCAAATTATTACGATCTTCGTCTTTCTGCTCGGCCTGAGAGCTCGAAAATTCATTAACGTTTGTCTGCGGAGTGATCTCTGCTGCGTTTTCACGCAGCCAAGACCCGGAGCGGACTTCACCACTTAGGCGGAGCGCCGGGACCATTTGCTAAGACCCCACCTTGCAACGGAGGCTATTCTGCGCAAACCTCGATCTTGGCGGGCCTGTCAACCGCAAGGCTGTAGGATAACGTCACCTATTACGTTCCGTGCATTATCCTTTCCCTAACAGGAATGGCAATTGTCCACTGGCAGAAATTATGACCTTTTGATTGTGGGCGGTGGCCTTGCTGGGGCGGCGTTAGGCCGTTCAATGGCCCTGGCTGGCACACAAGTCCTCATTGTAGAGAAGAGTGTAGAGTTTCGGGACCGCATCCGGGGCGAGGTTCTACTGCCTTGGGGCGGCGTTGAAGCTATGGAACTGGGCATTCATGAGCTTTTGCTAAAAACCTGCGGACAGGAATTGCCGCGCGAGTATTTCGTCCGCGACGGTACCGAGAGAGCACCGCGAGAGTTTCAAACCACTGCTCCCAAAGGAAACGGGATCGTCAGCTTCTTTCACCCGGAAATGCAAGAAGTCCTCCTCACCGACGCGGAACGTTGTGGCTGCGACGTTTGGCGCGGCGCCCATATCAGTGCTATCAATTTGGACAATAGGCCCATAGCGATGATCGAAACAGCCAGCGGCCAAAGGGAAGTCGAAGGTCGCCTTATCGTCGGGGCTGACGGTCGCGACTCTTACGTCGCAACTCTTTTGGGCCTTAGAAGGGATCGAGATCCACCGCAGCTGTTTTCCGGAGGGTTTCAGCTTAAGGGCAATATTCCGACCGACCGTGCCCTATACTTCTACCAGAATGGGACCACCGGGCGTGGGGCGATCCTGGTCACAAACAAGCCTGGCAATTACCGGGCCTATGTCTTCCATCATGTGGATTCCTTGAAACGCCGATGGTCCGGAGAACGTGACTATGCGGCAGCAAAGACCCACTTCATTGAAGTTGGAGCTCAACGCGACTGGATCGAGGCTTTGACGCCTCATGGCGTACATGCGACATTTGACGGCGCTCACCAATGGATTTCTCACCCCGCTAAGAACGGTTGCGTGCTGATTGGGGATGCCGCCGGTTCCAGTGATCCTGTTTGGGGCTGTGGGCTTTCCAGAACATTGCGCGACGTTCGCCTTCTCCCGGACCGGCTTTTATCTGACAATGATTGGCTCAGAGCTAGTGCGGCTTATGCATGCGATCACGACGATTTCTTTCACCGTCTGCGCCGGGCTGAGCATGTCAATGCGACCTTGTTCTTCACCCCAGGCGACAAAGGCGACGCCCTGAGACAGGGCGCTTTTGATCTGTTGCAGAAATACCCTGAACTAGCACCCGATACGGCAGGGCTGGGGCCAGAGTCGAATTGTACAGATGATTCCGAAAAAGCACTGTTGGGATTCGTCCAATGGAGGGGCGCCGCAGCAAACCCGGTACGCCTTTGTTAGGCGACGGAGCTTTAGCTATCACCCATTTCATCGGGCCTCTACATGCAACTATCGAATGCCTCGATGATGCGACGGATGCCAGTTCAATTCTGCTGGTCGTTGCAATTCGCAGGGGTTGCCGCTTCTGGCCGATACTGTTGCAAAAGTCGGCATTGCCCTTCGCGTGCGCAACAAAGGAATCCAAATGTTGTGCCGAACGAAACAATCATGCGCGATAGCTTAGCTTTTTGAATCAATATTGCGCGTCGGAATGCCAAACAAACTTCTGCAACAGTATCGGCCCAAAGCAGACCGTCAGTATGTTTTATGGAATGTCAGACAAGGGCTCGAAGCTGCCATTGGTCGCGCTTTCTCGCGCTGCGGAGATCGGACTCTTCCGACTGGGTCAATCCACTAGCAACTGCCTGATCCGCTCGATCACATGCTGATCGGTGCGCATAAACGGGCGAGACGGTTCGCGCTCGCCGAGAATGCCCAAGTAACCCGCTTGCACCAAATCGCCAATCAATCTCGAGATGTCGCGTGGCGGCTGCAGCAGTCCTGAACGCGCCAGCGCCGCGGTAATTCCACTTTGCGCAGACCAGCCCATGCGCCATGACGTTTGCGACAATTGAAATGCGAGCGCCGGCTTGCCGCTGCTCAGCGCCTCGCTGATCATCGACACGCTATCGGAAGTGATTACAAATCTGTCGGCGAGAGAAAGCAGCGCTTGAAATGCGCCGCCATCGTCCTTCTTCCATGCCATGGAGAGATGTGGACTCTGGAAGTGCGACAGCACCTCCAAGACACCCGCATCGGTGCGAGGCGATCCAGCGACGATGACCGAACCGCCACGCGCTTCGATCTCGCGTTCGATTGCATGCTTCAATGATCGTGCTTCCGCCGCCCCAAACCGCAACGGATAGCGTCCCGCGCCAACCAGCACCGCAAGCCAAGGCCGCGGCAGATACTCCCACTCTCCTTGCCACGCCTCGATTTGCACGGGGTCGGACGGTCGAGGAGTCGCGAAAGGCAAAGGCGCCACAACGGCGTTCTCCGCGGGCGGCAAACCATATTGCGGTGTCGTGACGACAAGATCGAAGGCGTCCAGCGGCGCGCGCGGACGGCCCAAATGAACGAGCTTCGTGCGGCCTCCCGATTGCCGCTTGATCCAGCGCGCAACGGGGGCGGCCCGCTTGCCGGTTGCAATCACGAGGTCCGGCCAAGGCGGACGCAGACTTTCTCTTCCAGCGCCAACACTCGCAGCACTCTCGCCCAACAGAATGTTGGGCAGATTGTGCAGCGGGTTGTAAGCGAGCGGCTTGATTTCGAAGCTCAGCGAAAGGCGATGTGCAAGTTCAATCGCCTGCGCATTGTCGCCCGTGCGCGCGCCTTGAAGAACCCAGACTCTCGCTTGATTGCCGTGCATGGCTTCCCCATAGCCCGCCACATGGGCTAATGTCACGGTTCTGGAGGAGGCATCATGTTAGCAACCGAATTCACACCCTGGGCCGGATTGACTGGCGGCATTCTGATCGGCCTTTCCGCCGTCGTCCTCATGGCCTTCAACGGCAGAATAGCGGGAGCGAGCGGCATTTTCGGCGAATTGTTCACGCTGAACTGGGGCGATGAATTCAGGTGGCGATTGGTCTTCGTCATCGGCATGCTGGTGGGCGCCGCCTGGAGCGGGCTGCTTTTCTTCGACAGTTCGGCGATCGCATTTTCCGGCAACTGGCCCACCATCGCCGCCGCGGGATTGCTCGTGGGCGCTGGCACATGCCTTGGCTCCGGCTGCACATCGGGTCATGGCATCTGCGGCTTGGCAAGGCTCTCGAAACGTTCGCTCGCCGCGACCTGCACATTCATGGCCGTGGCCATCGTCACCGTATTTGTCACGCGCCACGTCATCGGAGTCTGAACCATGGGACGCTTCGCGGTTTTCATTTCGGGGCTCCTGTTCGGCTCCGGCCTCGCCATCTCCGGCATGGTCAATCCAATGAAAGTTCTAAACTTCCTCGATCTGGCGGGCGCGTGGGATCCGACGCTCATCTTCGTCATAGCGGGCGGACTTCTGGTCACGCTGGCGGGCTATCGCCTCGCTTTTTCAAGACCAAAGCCCTTCGCGGCGGATGTCTTCTCCCTGCCGCAAAGCCAGATCGTCGACGCAAAACTTATCGGCGGCAGCGCGCTCTTCGGCCTCGGCTGGGGATTGAGCGGACTTTGCCCCGGACCCGCGATCGCGGGTCTCGTCTTTGGACGCGTCGAGAGCGTTGCCTTCGTGGCGGCGATGGCTGCAGGTTTTGTGGCCGCGCGGTTGGTAATGTCATCAACACCGAGGGTCGCAGTAGAAGGCTAAATCCGCCCCGCTTTCCGCATGATGCCGAGCAGCATGTCATGCGGCAGCGCATGGGACGTGTTGCCATCGCGCCCGGTCATCGTGTTGCTGGCGAGAATCGAGTCGATCACCGCTTCTTCCGTCGCTTCCACGACGGCATTGAAGAGAAGATTGATCTCTTGCCCGGCAATCGACTCGAGAGAATGAACGGCGCCCCGCGCCTCCAGAGCCTCCATGTTCGCCGTCGAGAAGGCAAGGAAGATATCGCCCGATGTGTGCGATCCGAATGTGCCGGTGCGTGCAAGACCGAGCGGCACGCGCCGCGCCAGCCGCTTTAATTGATGCGGCAGCAGCGGCGCATCGGTGGCAACGATGGCGATCACCGATCCCATGTCACCGCCGCGGAGCCGCGGCACATGGGTCTGGCGGCCCACCGGCACGCCCAGCACCATAAAATCAGCACGCGCGCCGAAATTCGCCTGAACAAAAACCCCAAGCGTGTAGCGCTTCCCGTCAATCTCGATCACCCGAGAAGACGAACCATTCCCCGCCTTAAAGTCGTAGCAGATCATACCGGTGCCGCCACCGGCGCTGCCAAGTTCGACCGGCCAGCCTTGGGCCTTGTCGAGGGCTGCAATGGTGTGAGCGGCGGTCACATGAAACCCGTTGATGTCGTTGAGGTCGCCATCATAGGTTTCCGCCGCAACTGGCAATCCCCAGTCCTGGCCAGACCCAACTCCCCGCGCCACCATCCATTGCAAAGTCGCATCGCGGGTGACACCGCAGGAATGGGTATTGGTGATCGTGATCGGCGTCTGAAGCTGGCCGAATTCTTCGATCCACAACAGTCCCGTCATTTCCCCGTTGCCATTGAGGCTGTAACTCCCGGCAAGGCAAGGCACATGCGCTTTAGCGCGCCCGCGCGCCAGAATGGCGGTAACGCCGGTGCGGACCGGGCCCTTCCCCACCACAAGCTTGCCTTCGCCGGACACAAGAGTGACGCAGCCAACTTCGACGCCCGCCACATCTGTGATGGCGTTGTGCGCTCCGGTTTCTCCGGGAAACGGCAGGCCAAGCTCGCGCCCGCGCGGTTTCGAGGTTTTTCTTTGCGTTGATGTCATGACGCCCATAAAACTACACGCATGGCTGGCGAGACACTATCCCATTATCGCGAATTCCTGATCGTGCTTGCAGCCGCAGGACTGATCGTTCCGCTGTTCATCAGGCTCGGCATCAGCTCGGTCCTGGGGTTCCTGATCGCCGGGCTGCTGCTCAATCCCGATGTGCTGGATCGCATCAGGCCCATTTTCCCCGCCATCGGCTGGCTGGGCCTCTCCGAGCGCGGCGATATCGCCTCGCTCGGCGAACTGGGCGTGGTCTTTCTTCTCTTCCTGATCGGCCTCGAACTTTCCTTCGAACGCCTCATGACCATGAAGCATCTGGTCTTCGGCATGGGCGGCGCGCAGGTGGTCCTGACATCGATGGTGTTGGGCGCGGCCACCTACGCAATGGGATTTTCGGGAGCCGAGTCGGCGGTTGTCGGCACTGCATTGTCGCTCTCCTCCACTGCCATCGTGATCCAGCTTCTCTCGGAAGCGAAACGGCTGGGCTCGCAAACCGGCCGCACCTCATTCGCCATCCTTCTGATGCAGGATCTCGCCGTTATTCCCATTCTGTTGATGGTCAGCATTCTTGGCCGGGAAACGCAGGGGCCGGTACTCCAGAGTCTCATGCTTGCCATCGCCCAGGCGGCACTCGCGATTGTGATCATCGTTGGCGTCGGCAGATATGCGCTGCGGCCCCTGCTGCGACTCGTCGCCGGCACCAACAGTTCCGATCTCTTCATGGCGGCAACGCTGTTGATCGCGGTGGGAACCGGCGTTGCGTCGACGGCCTTCGGCCTCTCGATGGCGCTGGGCGCATTCATCGCCGGGCTCATGCTCGCCGAGACCGAATACCGCCGCGCCATCGAAGCCATTATCGAGCCGTTCAAGGGCTTGCTGCTGGGCGCGTTCTTCTTGCTCGTGGGATTAGGGCTCGATCTTCGTGGCCTCGCCGTGGCTCCAGTGCGGATAATCGCGATTGCAATTGCGCTTGTCGCCATCAAGGCGGTCATCGTCTACGCGCTTGCGCGCGCCTTCAAGGTGAACCGCCGAGCAGCACTCGAGTCGGCACTGTTGCTTGCGCCCTGCGGCGAGTTTGCTTTCGTCATCATCGGCCAGGCGCTAGGCCTGGGCTTTCTTGACAGAGCCGAGAGCCGCGAGAGTCTGCTGATGGTGGCGCTCACCATGATGGCCATTCCGCTGCTCGCGCGCTTCGGAAACATTGCGATCCGCAAATTGGCGCCGGTCCCGGTGGTGCCTGGAGCCGAGCCGCCGCCGGATAATCCGGAAGCGAAAATCATCATCGCCGGTTTCGGCCGCGTAGGTCATTTAATCGGCGCCATGCTTCAGGAGCACAAGATTCCATACATTGCCTCCGACACCGATGCGGCACTCGTAGCCGCCGAACGCCGCAAGGGGTATCCCGTTTATTATGGAGACGCCACCAACACTGAGTTCCTGCGGAAATGCGGCCTCGATCAGGCCGCCGCTATCGCCATCACGATGGACAACCCGGCGCGCGTCGACGATGTGGCAAAGTCCGTCCGCGCCGCCCGCGCCGACATCAAGATCATCGCCAGAGCGCGCGATGACCGTCACGCCAAGCGGCTCTACGAAGTTGGCATCACCGAAGCGGTGCCCGAAGCCTTCGAAGCCGCACTGCAATTGGGAGAGGCCTTACTCGTCGAAGCAGGCGTGCCGGTAGGCTTCGCCATCGCTTCGATCCACGAAAAGCGTGACGCACATAGAAAGGAACTCGGCCGCCCCAACCGCCGCGCCGAAGCAGCGGCGCTCAGGCGGCGAAGAAAGAATACAGTGTGAAGGTCCGAGCACGGACTAACCTCGCCCTTCGAGGCTCGCTTTGCTCGCACCTCAGGGTGAGGTTAGTCTTTCATCCACCCTCGTGCTGAGGTGCTCGTGACTGAAGGCCACGAGCCTCGAAGCACCCTTCAGCAAACAAGTTCCTTCGCCCAATAGCGCACTGTTTTTCCCGTGCCTTCCAATATCTGTTCGCCGACGGGCGCAAAACCCAAAGCGCGATGAAACGAGTCCGATGCAGGATTTGGCGGGATCGAATTGATCTCGCAGACAAGCCGCTCGCGAGACTGCGCGCGCGCCAACGCTTCGAGTTCGGAATAGAGCTTCCGCGCCAAGCCTCTCCCACGCGCACGAAAATCGACGGCAACGCGATCGATGTAGATGAACCGGTCAAAGCGTGACCTGAGCCAGGCGAAGTTTGCATTGTCGTAGGTGCACGACTCATTAAACGCCACGAGCAAAGCGAGACCCGATGCTTCCGCGCGCACTGTCGATGCCGCGGCGATCAGCGCAAGAAATTCCGGATCCGTTTTGTAGGAAAGCTCAAGCGCATGCGCGTTGTTCAACGCCAACAGCTTCCCGAGCAACTCGCGCTCGAATGGCGGCGCAACGAACCCCGTCTCAGGCAACGCCGAGTTTCTTCTGCAGGCTCGAGCTCGACGTCGTGTACTGGAACAACAGCCGCTCGCCCGGATTCTTGATTCTGAAGGCCTGCTGCGCCATCAGCGCGGCTTCGTGGAATCCGGAGAGGATGAGCTTCAGCTTGCCGGGATAGGTGTTGATGTCGCCAATGGCGAAGATTCCAGGCTCGGAACTCTGGAACATCGCGGTATCGACCGGGATCAGGTTCTCATGGAGATTGAGACCCCAGTCCGCGACAGGCCCTAGTTTCATGGTGAGCCCGAAGAACGGCAGCATGACATTGCAGGTGACGTCGGACGAAGCGCCATCATTGCCCTTGACCGTGGCCGCCGAAAGAATGCCGCCGTCACCCTTGAGGCCCGTCACCTGGCCCAGTTTGAACTGCATCTTTCCGTCCGCAACCAGTTCCCGCATCTTCTTGACGCTGTCGGGTGCCGCGCGGAAATCGTCGCGCCGGTGCAAAAGCGTCAGCGACTTGGCAATGGGCTGTAGATTGAGCGTCCAGTCGAGAGCCGAGTCGCCGCCGCCGACGATCAGCACATCCTTGCCGCGGAACGTTTCCATCTTCTTGACTGAGTAGAAAACCGAGGTCCCCTCATAGCCGTCGATTCCGGGAATCGGCGGCTTTTTCGGCTGGAACGAGCCGCCGCCGGCCGCGACCACCACGACTTTCGAATGGAACACCAGGCCGCCATCGGTTTTGATCTCGAAGCCGCCATCGCGTTTCGTAAGTTCCGTGACCATCTGATTATAGTGGTACTCGGGATGAAACGGCTTTGCCTGCTCGATCAGACGGTTGGTCAGTTCCTGTCCGGTGACGATCGGCAGCGCCGGAATGTCGTAGATCGGCTTCTCAGGATAGAGTTCGGCGCACTGCCCGCCGGGCCGGTCCAGAATGTCGATGACATGCGCCTTGATGTCGAGAAGGCCAAGCTCGAACACCGCGAAAAGGCCGCAGGGGCCAGCGCCAATGATGACCGCATCGGTCGCGATTGTTTCGGACATGGAAATTCCTCAGAACTGCTTTTCGGGAACCTTGACACGCAGACCATCGATCGCGTCGGTCACCTTGATCTGGCACGAGAGCCGGCTTTCGGGGCGCACGTCGAAAGCGAAGTCCAGCATGTCCTCTTCCATGCTGCTGCGGGCGCCGGTTTTTTCCGTCCATTCCGGCTCGACATAGACATGGCAAGTGGCGCAGGCGCAGGCCCCGCCGCAATCGGCATCGATGCCCGGCACCATGTTCTTGATCGCGGTTTCCATGACCGACATGCCAGGCGTGCCGTCCACGGCCTGCTCGGTTCCGTTATGCAAAATAAAGGTGATTTTCGCCATGAGAGACGCGTAGTTCGCCCTGCCTTGTTCGTTATTCCGAACGCCTTCTAGGGGATTGGCCGCCCAAAAACAACTGCGCCCATTCGCCCATCTCCGCTTTGCGGGGAGCTAACCGTATGTCGCCGCCGCGACCGCACTGAACGCCTCGATGGCCGCTTCAAGCCGGCCAATCGCGCCCTGCCCCGCTTCCGGCCCATCGTCTTCCATCGCCGTCGCAATTTCCGCCACTTGCATGGCGCCAACGGCCTTGGCCGAACCTTTCAAAGTGTGGGTGAAGAGTTTCCACTCCTTGGCGTCCGCCGGGGCTTTCAGGTGGGACAGCAGGTCCGGCAGTTGGTTCAAGAACAATCCGACAATCTCGCGCTCCAATTCCACGCTCGCCATGGTGTATCTGGCGAGATGTTCCTGGTCGAAAACCGGTGCGCTGTTAACCTTCCCCATGGTCGCCTATGTCCTTCCCTCAGGGCATCAAACTAGGCTAAAGGCGGTTCCCAAGCGGTAAAGGGGGAAGGTGAATGGACGCTTTATCGAATCGATTCAAAACGATCCACAATTTTAACCAAAACTTTAATTAGTCGGCCCCCGGCCCTAGGATCGGGTTCAAGCGAGACTCCCAATAGGTTAATGTGACATGTTGCGGCCAAGCGTGGGGAGGGCCAGGGGACGGGGTGCGGTCAAACGCAAACCGGAACACACGCGGGGGAAGCAGGCGGCGATGATTTCGAATGAAACGGCGCCGTTCAAGGAGATGAGGGTGCGGGTTTAGGGCATGGCTAATAACACGATGGACCAGCGGCGCCGCGACAGGCGCCCCGGCGACCCTGATGCGAGGCAGATGCCGCCGCTCGACGCGCCCGTGCGATCAAGGCCCGCCAACGAGAACGATCCCTCGGGCTCCGCCATGATGTCGCGGCTCCGCCGCGAGCCCTCCTACACATACTATTGGTTTGCTTTCGGCCTCTCGTGCATCTGGGTCTTCGGCTGGTTCCTGATGTTCTCGGACTCGGTGCTTGGCCAGGCTGCGCCGTTTGGCGCACAAGCGCTGCCCGAAACGGTTCGCGCGGTTGCGATTCTCCTTCTGCCTGTCATCGTCATGTGGGTGGTGGCCCATTTGCTGAGGCGCGCCCAGCATCTGCGCCAGGTCTCGGAGGTGCTGATGCACTCCGCCATGCGCCTTATCCGGCCGCAGGACATCGCCACCGAGGGCCTGACCTCGATTGCCCAGGCGGTGCGCTCGGAAGTGGACCTGCTGGTGGGCGGCGTCGAGCATGCGGTGCAGCGCGCCGGCGCTTTGGAGGAAATCGTCCACAAGGAAATCTCGGCCATTGAACGTGCCTTTGGAGCCAACGAAGATCGCATCCGCAATCTGGTGGGCGGGCTAGAGAGCCAACGCGCCGCTTTGGAGCAGGCCTCGATGGTGGTGGGCTCGGAAGCCAACCCCCTGCTCTTGCGGCTTGAGAACAATACCCAGAACCTCGACCAGATCATTGGCTCCGCCCAGTCGACCATCGCCAAACTGGAAGAAGGCCTCAAGTCTTCCGCCGTCGAACTCGCCCGCACCATCGACGAGGTGGCGAACCGCGCTGCCATTGCCGGCGACGAGATCGGCGGCCACACCGCCATCATGGAACGCACCTCCGGCATGCTGGTGGGCGAGCTTCGCAATTTCTCCGGTCACTTGCAGACGCAAATCCAGTCGCTCTCACAGGCCGCCGGCCATCTCAACTCCGAGACAGCGGCATTCGGCGCGAATGTTCAGGGCATGGAGTCGAACATCGTCGGCCTGCTGCGCCAGAGTGTCGAGAACCTGACCGGCATCAACCGCGAACTGGGCGTCACCATCGAACGCGTCACTGGCTCCTCCACCGGACAGATCCGCGACGCGCTGACCCACATGACCGACGTTGTCGAGCAGACCGGCGGCAACATGGCCTATCACTTGAAGGCCACCTCCGGCGAAGTCGCCGCCATGATCGAGCGCACCGGCATCGAAACCGGCGCCATGATCGAGAAGAGCCGTTCGCTCGTGACCCTGGGCCTCGATGGCGTGGCCAAGGAATATCTCGACAAGGTCTCGCTGTCGCGCACCGAACTCATGGGTTATCTCGACGAAGCCTCGGGCCAGATCGTCGGCAGCCTCGATGAGGCAACCGCGCGCCTGACCGACCGCCTCACGTCGTCGGGCACCCAATTCCTCGCGGGCATGGACCAGACATCGAACCAGATGCTGACCCAACTCAACGAGACAGGTACCGGCCTCGTGGGCCGCGTCCAGGAAGCTACCACGCGCCTCTTCGGCGAGATCGGCAGCAAGGCGGGCCTCGTCGCCGAGAAACTCGACGAGACATCGCGCGGCGTGTTCGAGAGGCTCGACCAGCAGGCGTCTTATGTCACCGGCAAGGTCGAAGACTCTGCTACAAAAATCTATTCAACTCTCGATGCACGAACTCAGGCCGTAGCATCCACCATTGAGGACACGGCGGACCGCGTATTCAGCGCCATCGATGCGCAGAGTGCACAGGTCAACGAGCGCATCACCGGCACAGCGGAGCGGTTCCAGTCCGCGTTCGACCAGACATCGGTCAAACTCGCGGCGGGACTCGAACAAACCGCGGGCCAACTCGTGGGGCGGATCGACGGTTCGCTTCAGGGCGCGACGGGCCGCATCGAGGATGCGAGCCATCGCATGGTGTCGCTGCTTGGCGAAACCTCGGGGCAACTCGCAAGCCAGCTCGACAACAGCACGGCGCAGTTGCTCGGCGGCATGGATGTGGCGCTCTCGACTTCGGCAGCGCGCCTCGACGATGCGTCTTCGCGCTTCCAGTTGGTGATTGGCGAAACCACGGCGCAGCTCACCGGCGGCATGGAATCGGCATTGACTTCGTCCGCCGCGCGCCTCGACGATGCCTCTTCACGCTTCCAGACCATGATCGGCAGCACCACGTCGATGGTGACGGGCCAGATCGAGCAATCGGGTTCGGGCTTCCTTGCGGGCCTTGAAGGAACCATGTCGCAAGTGACAGGCCGCTTCGACGAAACCGTGGGCCGCTATCACGGCCTAATTTCTTCGACGGCAGATGAAGTTGTGAACCGCATCGACACCTCGTCCGAGCGGCTCTACGGCCAGCTTCACAACACGGCCACGACCGTTGCTGGCCGGATCGACGAATCCGCCGGCATTGTCTTCGCCAGGCTCGACCAGGCAGCACTTGGCGTCGTTACGCAGCTTCAGGAAACGGGTGGTTCGGTCAACGACCTGCTGGTTACAACCAGCGGCACCATTGCCGCGCATCTGCGCGAGACTTCCGACATCGTCAGCCGCCAGATGCAGGAATCGGGCGTGGCACTTGCCCAGAACATCGAGTCCTCCGGCGGCATCGTCACCGACCGCCTGATCGGCGTCTCCGGCGAATTCGTGCAGAACGTCACCAAGGCGCGCGACGATCTGTTCACGCTGCTCGACCGCACATCGACCGCCATGACCTCGAAGCTCGAGGAAACCACCGGGCTTCTCTATGGCAAGCTCGACGACACTGCGAGCGGCATGACCGGCCAGCTCGAAACCACCGCACAGCGCCTCTACCAGCGCCTCGACCAGGCTTCGCTCCACATGACGGGGCAATTGGAGCAGACCGCGACCCGCATCTACGATCACATCAACTCGACGGCGGGCGATGTGACGGGCCGCGTGGCTACCGTCACCGAAAAACTCACCCAGCAGCTGGACGACTCGACGCAGCAGTTGGGCGGCCTGCTCGATACGACTGAACATCGCATTGGTTCGCAGTTGCAGAATGCGACCACCGATCTCTCCGCGCTATTCAACGCCAATACCAAGATGATGACCGAGCAGCTCGACAAGACGGCGACGGATGTCACCAACGCATTCGCCGACACGGCGGTGCGGGTGACGCGCCAGGTGAGCGAAGCCAATACGCTCATGTCGCAACGGCTCGAACAGACTTCGGCCGATGTGGCGGGCCAGATGGAAAACGCCGGCAACAGCATGTTCAGCCGCATCGATGCGACGGCCCGCGACCTTGGCCAGCGCTTCGACGTGGCGAGCGATATGTTGGAACGGGTGACCGGCGATATCTCGAACCGTTTGGCTGGGACGAGCACCCAGTTCGAGGACACGCTCAACGCCGCAGGCTCGCGTATCGCTGGCGAACTCTCCAAGGCGCGCGAAGGTTTCGCCAGTGGACTCGAGCGCACCAGCCTCGAGATCACCGGACGCTTCGAGCAGGATACGGGCTTGATGATCGACCGTATCGAGCGCGCCTCAAAGGACTTCGAAGGTTCGACGGGCGCTGCCGCCGGCAAGCTCGACGAAGCGCACCGCAAATTCTCGAAGCATGTCGAGACCGCCAACACCTATCTCGCCGATCAGCTTTCGACCGCAGCGACCGGCATCGACGAAAAGCTTGAAGGTATTTCGATGCAGCTTACGGGCCGCCTCGAAAGCACATCAAGCCGCATCGCCGACCGGCTCGAAGATGTATCGGGCCTTGTGTCGACTTCGGTTGACAAGTTCAACAACGAGATGGAGCGCATGCTGTCGAGTCGCAAGGACGCGCTCGATGGTTTGATTGGCGAGGCCAGCCGCCGCGCTCAAGAAGTCGAGTCTGTGATGTCGAACTACATGTCGATGATCGAGGACTCGCTCAACGCCGCCGAACAGCGTTCGAAGGACATCAGCCGCGTCATCGCCGAGCAGTCGGCGCGCGCCGCCGAAAACCTCGAACAGGAAATTCGCAAACTCGAATCCAGTTCCGGCGGACAGATCACCCAAGCCTCGCGGATACTGCGCGAGCAGCATGAGCGCGCCATGGCGCAAATGTCGGAGATGCTGTCCTCGACCGCGAGCGACTTCCAGCAGACAGCGCAGGACATGCGCATCACCGCCCAGCAGGTGGTGAAGGACATCGACTACGCCCGCGCCGAACTGAAGCGCGCCATCCTCGACATGCCGGACGAGACGCGCGTCAACGCCGACGCCATGCGCCGCGTGGTGTCCGACCAGATCACAGCGCTCAACGCCCTGGCCGAGGTGGTGCGCAAGCAGACCAACACGCTCGACCTCTCCGGCCCCGGCGTCTACCAGCGGGAGACCGGCTCGGGAAAATAGCAGGCACCCCGCCCACCGCTCCCGTTTCGCGGGCCGAGGGTGCCAAGGAGAAAGTGGCGGAGCGGACGGCGGCAAGGCCGGACTCCGCCGCCGACCCCGCGGCGCGCGACATGGAGGCCCTCACGGCCAAGATCAACGCCGCGGCCCGGGAACTCGCCGAGGCAATCGACGGCAGCCTCGCCAAGGACCTGGAGAAGGAATACGCTGGCGGCGAGGCCCACGTGTATGTCCACCGGCTCTTCCTCGCCCGCGGCGGGCGGCTGCAGCGCAGCGTGGCCGAGCGCTATGGCAAGGAGCGCCTGGTGCGCGGCCGGGTGGACAGCTACGTGCGGCTGTTCGAGCGCCTGCTCGACATCGCCTCCGGCCTGAAAAGCGGCGACAGCGTTGTCGACGCCTGCCTCGCGTCGGAAGCCGGCCAGATCTACCTCATGCTGGCGCAGGCGGCGGGGCGATTAGCGCCGGCCAAGTGAGCAGCCGGCAGCGGCGGTGTTTTCCCAATCCTGCTCCAGCGCGCTCAAGGAACCACTTGGCTCGACCGGCGTTCCTTTTCTCACAATCGAAAGGAACCGTCATGCCTACCCCGAAGGAACTGAAATCCAAGCTTTGGAGCGCGCTCAAGTCCGGCATGACCGTGATGCTGGGCCTCGACAATGAGCGCGGCGGCCATTCGCGCCCGATGACGGCGCAAATGGACGGTGAGTCCGGCCCGCTTTGGTTCTTCACGTCCAAGGATACGGCTCTGGTCTC
>JBJXGL010000063.1:0-3858 GCA_046160365.1 Aestuariivirga sp.
GACGAAGACCAGTGGCAGAGCGCCGACCGCGCCATCTACTGGCTGTGGACGCAATACGGCCGCAAGAAAATTCCGGACCGTGCGCCGCGCAAAGAGGGCGAAAAGCCCCGCGTCAATATCATCGGACCGATTTACGGCACATTCAACATGCCCTCGGACCTTGCAGAAATCCGCCGCCTGATCGAGGGCATTGGCGCCGACGTTAATATGGTGTTCCCGCTTGGCAGTCATTTGGCCGATATCGCCAAGCTCGTCGATGCGGACGCGAATGTGTGCATGTACCGCGAATTTGGGCGGATGCTGTGCGAAGCCATGGGCCGGCCGTATCTGCAGGCGCCGATCGGTCTGCATTCGACGACAGCATTCCTGCGCAGCCTTGGCGCCATTCTCGGTCTCGATCCCGAGCCCTTCATCGAGCGCGAGAAACACACGACCATTAAGCCGCTGTGGGATCTTTGGCGCTCTGTCACGCAGGATTTCTTCGGCACAGCGAGTTTCGGCATCGTTGCAAACGATACGTACGCACGCGGCGTTCGCAACTTCCTCGAGACGGAGCTTGGGCTGCCGTGCTCGTTCGCGGTCGCGCGCCGCGCCGGAGAAAAAACCGACAACGATGCGGTCCGCAAGGCAATCCACGGCAAGCCGCCGCTTGTTGTCTTCGGCAGCTACAACGAGCGCATGTACCTGGCTGAAATTGGTTCGCGCGCGACCTACATTCCGGCGTCATTCCCCGGCGCAATCATCCGCCGCCACTTGGGCACGCCCTTCATGGGTTATTCCGGCGCGACATATCTTGTTCAAGAAGTTTGCAATGCACTGTTCGACGCTTTGTTCCACATTCTGCCGCTCGGCACGGAACTCGATAAAGTGGAATCGACCCCCGCGCGCGCGTTCGTCGATCTGCCGTGGGACGACGAAGCAAAGTCCGTTTTCGATGGCATGCTCGATGCAGAGCCGGTTCTTGTCAGGATCTCGGCTGCCAAACGCTTACGCGATGCCGCCGAACGCAGCGCGCGCAAAGCCGGCGAAGCGCGAGTAACCGCGCTGCGCGTTTCAATTTCAAACGAAGCACTCAAGGGAGGAAGGGCCGCATGAGAGATCATGTTCTGACACTCAATGGTCTTGGCGTTTCGCAGAACGGCAACGCTAACCGTGCCGATCCGAACGGCAATGCGCGCGGCGGGCAAATGCCGGGAGCCAATGCACGGCGCAAGGAATCGATCGAGTTCCGGCTGTTGTACGGCGTGACTTTCGCAGTTTTTCTGGTGGCGGCGCTTGTCGAAGCCATCAATCCGTTCCGGTCGCGCCAGCGCGATCAGAAATCCGAATCCATCATCCAGAAGGCACGTTTTGGCGCGGAAACATGCGTCAAGTACGCCTTCATGGGGTGATGAAACGAAACGCCCGTCCGGGCAACCGGGCGGGTGTCGGCCGAGGCTGTGATGGTCTCGGATGCCCCGGCCGCGCGGGGGATGCGCGGTAACGGCCGAGAGGCCAATTACGGAGAGTACCTACATGGCTGCTGATAATCGAGGCGGCTCTCTGTCGGGATTAACCGAACAGGAAGCGAAGGAGTTCCATAGCATCTTTATGACGAGCTTCATCATATTCACTGTCATCGCAATTATCGCACACTTCCTGGTGTGGAACTGGCGCCCCTGGCTTCCAGGTGTCGGCGGTTACGCCTCACTTACGGACGGTGTGAATTACGCGATGAGTTATCTGACATCGACGTCGGCTTAGTGAATAGGAGAACTCATCATGTGGAGAATGTGGCTACTATTCGATCCGCGCCGTACGCTGATCGCGCTGTTTACGTTCTTGTTTGCTCTGGCCGTGCTGATTCACTTCATCTTGCTCAGCACAAGCCGGTTCAACTGGATCGAAGGTCCGCGCGCTGCGAAGGCCGCTACATTGGATGCGCCGATCACGGCGCCTCTGGTGATCGAGAAGAAGGCGGCTTAACCGGCCGTTACACTAAACGGGCGGGACAGTTTCGCGACAGTCCCGTCCGCAACTCCGAACGCACCAAACATGTGCAGCCGGCTGCGACCGGCTGAGTGGAGGAACCGGCCATGGCTATGCTCAATTTCGAGCGCAAATATCGTGTTCGCGGGGGCACGCTGATCGGCGGAGATCTGTTCGATTTCTGGATCGGGCCCTTCTACGTCGGATTTTTCGGAATCACGACGATCTTTTTCACCTTTGTCGGCATAGGCATGATCCTATACGGCGCTGCCATGGGTCCAACATGGAATCCTTGGAAGATAAGCATCAATCCGCCGGCAGAGGCTTATGGCTTGGCCGTTGCTCCTCTTCTAGAGGGGGGCATATGGCAGGCCGTTACCGTCTGCGCGATCGGCGCATTTGTTTCCTGGGCGCTGCGCGAAGTAGAAATATGCAGGAAGCTTGGCATCGGCTATCACGTGCCGGTCGCTTTTGGCTTCGCGATTTTCGCCTATATTACGCTTGTCGTTATCAGACCCATTCTCATGGGTGGCTGGTCGCACGCGTTTCCCTACGGGATCATTAGTCATCTCGATTGGGTATCGAACACCGGATACAAATACGGCAACTTTCACTACAATCCCGCACACATGATCGCGATCACGTTCTTCTTCACGACGTGTCTCGCGCTAGCGCTTCACGGCAGTCTCATTCTTTCGGCCATCAATCCCAAAAAGGGTGACGTGGTGAAGACGCCGGAGCACGAGAACTCCTTCTTCCGCGACGCAATCGGCTATTCCATCGGTACGCTGGGCATTCACAGGCTTGGATTGCTCCTAGCACTGTCCGCAGTGTTCTGGAGCGCAGTCTGCATCGTGATCAGCGGTCCGCTATGGCTGGATGGAAATCCATGGTCCGATTGGTGGAGCTTTAGCCGCTGGGCTGAGTGGTGGAATGCGGCGCTTAACCTCCAAGTGGGCAAGTGAGGGATCGGACAATGGCACAATATCAAAACATCTTTACTCAGGTTCAAGTCCGCGGTCCCTTCGAAGCCGGCGTTCACTTGCCGTCGGGCGATTCCGAGCGGATGGGCGAAAGCCGGTTTTCATACTGGCTCGGCAAAATCGGCGACGCACAAATCGGTCCCATATATCTCGGCACGCTCGGGTTCATGTCGCTGGTTTGCGGCGTGATCGCCATCGAGATTATCGGTCTGAATATGTGGGCGTCGGTCAATTGGGATCCCGTGCGCTTCGTACGCGAGCTTGCCTACCTCTCGCTCGATCCGCCGGCTGCCAAATACGGCTTGTCCATTCCGCCGTTGAACGAAGGCGGCTGGTGGCTGATGGCCGGGTTCTTCCTGACCACATCGATCATGCTTTGGTGGCTGCGCATGTACCGGCGCGCTCGCGCACTCAACATGGGAACGCATGTTGCTTGGGCCTTCGCGTCTGCCATATGGCTTTATCTCGTGCTTGGTTTCATCCGGCCTATTTTGATGGGCAGCTGGAGCGAAGCGGTGCCATTCGGCATCTTTACGCACCTCGATTGGACCAACAACTTCTCGCTCAATCACGGCAATCTCTTCTACAATCCGTTCCACATGCTTTCCATCGCCTTTCTCTATGGCTCTGCTTTGCTGTTCGCAATGCACGGCGCGACGATCCTTGCGGTCACGCGCTATGGCGGCGAACGCGAAATCGAGCAGGCGACGGATCGTGGGACGGCGGCCGAACGCGCTGCCTTGTTTTGGCGCTGGACGATGGGTTTCAATGCCACCATGGAATCGGTGCACCGCTGGGCTTGGTGGTTTGCGATCCTTTGCCCTTTGACCGGCGGTATCGGCATCCTGCTCTCGGGCACGGCTGTCGATAGCTGGTACGATTGGGGCATCAAGCACGGCATCGCACC
>JBJXGL010000064.1:0-3607 GCA_046160365.1 Aestuariivirga sp.
GATCCAAAGAGCGATTTTCAACCTGTAAACTGAAGGAACCGGCTATGACGATCAACACGCCAGAATTTCGAGTCAGCTACCCCTCTGTGTTCCAGCCCAAGAAGAACGATCTCAACGGCGAGATGGAGTACAGCATCGTCGCGCTGTTCCCCAAGAACGCCAACCTCGGTGCCCTGAAGAAGATGGCGCAGGAAGCCATCGTGAAGAAGTGGGGCACCGACCAGTCCAAGTGGCCGGCCAACCTGAAGTCGCCTTTCCGCGACCAGGGCGAGAAGGCCAAGGACGTGGACGGGAAGCGCGTGCTGCCCCCGGCTCACGAAGAAGGCGCCGTCTTCATGACGCTCAGGAGCAAGCAGCGCCCGTCCGTTGTGGACCAGAACGTGCAGGAGATTCTCGACACGTCGAAGTTCTACGCCGGCTGCTGGGCGATCGCCTCGGTGAATGCCTACGCCTACGACCAGAAGGGCAACCGCGGCGTCTCGTTCGGCCTCGGCAACATCCAGTTCCGCCGTGACGGCGATCCCTTGGGGGGTCGCACCCGTCCCGAGGACGACTTCTCGGCCGTTGCGTCTGAAGGCGGCGCGTCGGGCGGTTCGGCTACTTCGCTGTTCGACTAGTTGGGATTTTCTCAACTATAACTCGGTGGGGGCCGATCCAGGCTCCCACCTTTTCCCAAGGAGGGCCAAATGGCTCAGTCAAAAGAAGCTCGTTCGGTTGTTATCGAAAGTCCGAAGTTTGAAGTGGCGGTATTCAATATCGTCGGCGTCAGTCCCTACGTGCAGCACAAGTTCTCGGCGAAGGCTCGCGAGATGATGATGGCGAAGCACCGCGCCGGCAGCCAAGCGACGAAGGGCAAGAAGCGCGAGCCGCGGAAATTCGAGGATGATTACAAGCAGGCCACTCACTTCAGCCGTGAAGGTTGGGTGGGCATCCCAGCGCCGTCGTTCCGCAACGCCATGATCGATGCGTGCCGTGTTGTTGGTTTCAAGATGACGCAGGCGAAGATGTCGGTATTCATCGAAGCGGACGGCTTTGACGCGGACGAAGGAACACCGCTCGTCAAGATCGAAGGCGAGCCGCGGATCCACGAGGCGTTGGTACGCAATGACACCGGCGTTGCCGATATCCGGTGGCGGCCGATGTGGGAACAGTGGAAAGCGGCTGTTCGCATCCGCTGGGATGCCCAGCAGTTCTCCGCGCAGGATGTGGCCAACCTACTGGCTCGCGCCGGTATGCAGGTTGGCATTGGCGAAGGCCGGCCTTTCAGTAAGAACTCCAACGGCCTTGGCTGGGGTCTTTTCGAGGTGGTGTCATGAAGGTCACAAAGACAATGCAGATTTACGACGAAATTGCCAAGATCAAAGGTAAGCGATCCAAAGTCCACGCCGTTGACTTGGTGGATTGGGCCAAGCGGCATCCCGACTCTGCGCTCTATAAGGCGTTCGAATGGGACGACACGATCGCCGCTCAGCAGTACCGTCTTCAGCAGGCGGCGCAGCTCATCCGGCTGCACATTAGCAAGGAAGAGGGCGTGCGGACGTTCGTATCTCTCAGCGTTGATCGCGTCAAAGGCGGCGGGTACCGCCATGTTCAGGATGTGGTGAAGAACACCGATCTGCGCGCCGTGATGATCGCTGATGCCCTGGCGGAGTTCCAGCGGGTGCGGATGAAGTATCGCCACCTACAGGAGTTCGTCAAAGTTTTCGAAGCGGTTGACGAGATCGCCGAAACCCTTGGCAAATCCGTAGCTGCCTAAAATTCTCGGCTTGGCGGGGCAGGCTCGGTCCGGATGGGGCGGAACGTCCAGGCGGGTTCCGGCTTGGCAGGCAAGGCAAGGTCAGACGCGGTGAGGCCGGTAAAGGATGGCAAGGCAGGCGTGGCGAGGGCCGGTCTGGCTTGGTTTGGCGAGGTCGGGATGGGCAGGCAAGGCAAGGCTAGGAGGGGCCTGGCGAGGTACGCCAGGTTGCGACGGGGCAGGCAAGGTGAGTCTTGGCGGAGCGTGGACCGGCATGACGTGTCTAGGCAGGCGAGGCGTGGCGAAGCGGGGTATGGTGTGTCGCGGCGCGGCGTGTCCGGTCAATGCAGGTATGGCGGGACGCGGCCGGTCGTGGCCAGGCCAGGCTGGGTTAGGCTAGGCAGGCGAGGCGGGGCCGGGCAAGGACGGGCGAGTCCCGGCCAGTCGATGCAGGCAAGACGAGGAATGGCCATGCGGGGCCAGGCCGGGCGTGGAATGGGTAATGATGAGTGAATTACATCTCGATTGGGAAACCCGCGGTGCGGTGGATCTGAAGAAGGCCGGGCTGCATGTCTACGCGAGAGACAAGTGGACCGACATCTGGCTGGCCAGCTATGCCTTCGGCGATGAACCGGTGGAGAACTGGTTCCCCGGCCAGCCCTGCCCGCCTCGCATCAAGACGCACATCGAGGGTGGTGGCATCGTGTGGGGCCACAATGTTTTTTTCGAGATAGAACTTTGCAATGAAGTGGCTGCCAAGCGATACGGTTGGCCCCGGCTCAAGGTCGAGCAGTGCCGATGCACGATGGCCTGCGCCTACGCCATGTCGCTGCCCGGCTCACTTGAAAACGCTGCGGCGGCGGTCGGGCTTGAGCACCAGAAGGACACCGCTGGCGGCCGGGTGATGATGCAGATTGCCAAGCCACGGGACACGGCCCCGGATGGCACGCCGATCTGGTGGGATGATCCCGCGAAGCTACAGCGAGTGGCCGCCTATGGGCGCCAAGATATCGAGACAGAACGGGCGCTATCGAAACGGTTGCTGCCTCTCTCTGATTCGGAACTCCGCCTTTGGTTTTTAGACGCTGAGATAAATTCCCGTGGCGTTCAGGTCGATCTGCCCGCCGTTAAAAAAGCCATCGAGATCGTCCGCATGGAAACGCTGCGGCTCAACGCCGAGATACGCCAGGTGACGAACAACGCCGTCGCAACTTGCACTGCCCACCAGCAGCTTCGGGACTGGCTGGCGTATCGCGGGGTGTCCACGGACAGCGTGGCCAAGGGCGACGTGATCGATCTCCTGGATGGCGAGCTGCCCGACGATTGCCGGAAGGCATTGCTGTTGCGCCAAGAGGCGGCCAAGACTAGCACGGCGAAGTTCGAGAGCATGGCTAATGGTGCCTGTGACGACGGCCGGCTGCGCGGGATGTTCCAATATCACGCTGCCTCCACTGGCCGATGGGGCGGGCGCAGGGTGCAGCTGCAGAATCTCCCGCGGCCTAAGCTGAAGCAGGCGGAGATAGACGAGGTGTTCGAGTGTCTACGTTAACGGAGACTCGAATTGCGGCGCACCGGGCGTTCGATCCCATATGGGAATTTGGCACCATGTCGCGTGAAGACGCCTACACTTGGCTCGCCAAGCAGCTTGGGATACCGCGAAAGAACTGTCACATGCTGCAAATGGACGAAGCGATGTGCGCCAAGGTGATTGAGGTTTGTAAGAATCGATGACACCTCTCGACGCCCGCAACCGCATCGACCTGTTCCACGGTGCACCGCTCAGCGTCCTCTCCGATTGCATCCGGGGGTTCCTGATCGCCAAGCCGGGATACGATCTCATCGCTTGCGACTTCTCGGCGATCGAGGCGCGGG
>JBJXGL010000065.1:0-33829 GCA_046160365.1 Aestuariivirga sp.
CATCTTCGTCTCTCCCTTCCTTGCGAATGCGAACCTCAAAGTTCAGGCAACCATCCGGGGCAGATGAAGAAACAGGATGCGATCACGCTCTCCCACAGCCCAAAAGGCTTCTGGCGATCTTCGATCCATCACCCTGTCTGCCCGGCTCCGGAAGCTCGCGGAGCCGGGCATCTCCAGCCCTCGCGGGCAGGAAATCTGTAGCCACTTCAATCGAGAAATCACATCCACGGCTCATACAAGGGCGTTTCAATGGGCGCGGATTGTACTGTTCAAAGCAACCCGCGGCCCGCGAGATGGCGGAGCAGGTGGCTGGCGCCATAAGTCCAGGGGGCGGCCTCGTCGCTTTGGCGCATCACGTTGGTGAGCGCACCCAATTCGGGGGCCGACACCGTAACGACGTCGCCCAGCTTGTGGGTGAAGCCCTGGCCCTTCACGTCGCGGTCGGCGATGGGAGCGAAGAGGGTTCCGAGGAAGAGCACCGCTCCGTCAGGGTACTGATGATTGCGGTTCAGCATCTGGCTCGCCAGGTCGGCGGGATCGCGGCTGATCTTGGACATGTTGGAACCGCCCTCCAACACGTAGCCTTCCGGGCCTTCGACCTTGAGCGAGAGCTGCATTTTGCGTACGTGATCGAGCGAGAAGTGCTGGTCGAATAGACGGATAAACGGTCCAAGGGCGCAGCTAGCGTTGTTGTCCTTGGCCTTGCTGAGCAGCAATGCCGAGCGGCCTTCGACATCGCGGAGATTTACGTCGTTGCCCAGTGTCGCGCCAACGATGCGGCCCGATGAGGCGACCACGATCACCACTTCCGGCTCGGGATTGCTCCAGTTGGATATGGCATTGAGTCCGGCATCCATGCCATGGCCGACGGCGCTCATCACCTGCGACTTCGTAAAAATCTCCGCATCGGGACCAATGCCCACTTCGAGATACTGCGACCACACACCCTTGGCGATCAGAATTTGCTTCAAGCTCATCGCCTCGGCTGAGCCGGGCTTCAGCTTCGAGAGATCGTCGCCAATCAGATCAAGGATACTCTTGCGGATTTCTTCCGCGGCCGCTGGATTTCCCCGCGCGCGCTCCTCGATCACGCGTTCCAGCATGGAAACGGCGAAGGTGACTCCCGCCGCTTTCAGCGCCTGCAAGTCAACAGGCGGCAAGAGCCATGGTTTGGCCGGTATACGCGAGGCCGTTGGCGTATTGGCCAGGATATCGACAAGCGGCGCGATAGGCTCGCCTTTGGCTGCATGGACCGCCGCTGCCGGATCATCCATCTCGCAAAGATCGCGCATGGTCGGGAAGGTTTCGGTGATGTCTTCGGCTTCGCCGCCAATAATCCGCACCACGCAAGGTCCGCCATGGGCCGGAGACCAGATGCGGCCCACAAGTGTCGCGCGCGCATCCTTCGGCAAAGTCGCCGCGGCGCTCATATGGGCTTCGAGAGAGCTCAAGATCAAAACATCTTGTTGGTTGAGTCGGCTGGCGGAGGCTCCGGTGCAGCGGAGCCGGAGACGGGAACGGCCTCGAACTGGGCGTTGATCGCCGCGACCCAGCGCTTGGCGCGATCCGTGAGTTTGCGGTCGTCGGTCTGGAAACGGCCGCGCGAAACAAGAATGCCGAGATCGGCGCCGTGATAGCGGTAGTCGCCCGCCGTGTAGACGCGGAGATAGAAAGCTTCGTCCTCGCCCGAAACCAGGAACCAGTCGATCGATTTGCGAGTGAGCGAAATGTTGCCGTCTTCGCCCATGCGCCAGATGCCGGAGGAGGGAGCCTTCGTGATCATCTCTACGCGGTCGACCGGGTATTTGAGAATGAGCTGGCTCCAGTTGTCGAATTCGGCCCAGCGCTTCTGCACTTCATCCAGATCGAGCTCCCATGGCACACCCATGAATTCGAGCATGTGGAACATGTAGATGGGGCAGCCGCCATAGGTGGAGGTGATGAGATTGGTGAGCGGCGAAGCGCCGGAAATGCGCGGATTGATTTCGCCGAGATAGACTTCGCGCGTGTCGGTATCGATCAGGAAATCCATGCAGAAGGCGCCCTTGTAGCCCGCCTTGTACAGCCGATCGCCCAGCCGCTGCGCCATGCGCAGCACGGCTTTCCGTTCCTTCTCGAGGCCGCCGGTGAACACGTCATTGCCGCACCAGCCGCCTTTGTAAGGCGTCACTTCGGCAAAACCTGTGATGTCGGTTTGGAGCGGACCGACGAGTGTACCGTGTTTTGTTGCAACCGCTTCGACTGTGCCCGGCAGATGATTGATGCGGCGCATCACCTTCAGATGCTCGTCTTTCATCTTCTCCGCATACCTGTCCCAGTCGGCTTGCGACTTGACGAAGAACGTCGTGCGGCCAGAGTCGCCGTAAGGGGTTTGGACGACAAGATCGCTGCCGAGCTTCGCTGACTTCGCGAGCTTCACAAGCTGTTCGTAGCTCGACGCGCGACCCATTGTGTTGGGTGCGCTCCTGATCCCCGCTTCGTTGCCAAGCTGCGTCGTGACAATCTTGGAATCGATCTTCTTGCGAAGCTTGGCTGGCGGCAGCGCTATTTTCTGGCCAAGTTCAGCGGCGAGCTTCTCTGTTTCCTCGTCGAACATCACGAGCAGCATGAGACCGTCGCCACGCGCCTTCAAGCGCTCGCGCACTTCCTTATGGCGGAGGAGGTAGTTGTTCACATCCTCGATCGAGCGGAACTCGTGGGGCCCGTGTTCGCGCGGTACGCTGACCTTTGGATGCGTGCCGTCGAAGCTGTCGAAGAAGTTGATGTACTCGAATTTGTTGATCCAGCGCCCCAACCCCAGAATGTTGTAGGGCGTAGGAGACAGGAACGTGATGGGCGTCTGGTTGCTGCGGAAAAAGGCGTAAATTTCGGACAGGCTCGTGAGTTTACGGCTCGAGGCGCGTTTGGCCATTGACGTTCTCCCCATGACGGGAAACAATCTATGCCGAAAACCGTGAAGGCGGGAAGGGGCGGCTGGCGCCCCTACTTGATCTGTTCCTGAAGCTGGGTGCGGTCGAGCGGTCTGACGAACTCGATGGCGACGCCGGCATCGATATAGCGCACAATCCGGCCGCGCATCTTGCCAAGCATGACATAGGTTCCAAGGCTCGGCAGGACTTCGACTTTGATCGCAGCGCCCGACAGCGAAATGTCCATGACCTCGCAGCCGTAAACCCTGCCATCGGGAAGGGTGATATTCGAGCGCGAGTCGCGGGGCTCGAAGCGGGCGTGGCGGCGGTTTTCCTCGCCGGCGCCGCCGATCTGCTTTTCGGACAGCCACTTAAGGCGCGATTCAAGCCTTTCGAGGCGCGAACCCTTGAGCGCGAAGGCGACACGGAAGCCGCCAGGCACGGGTTCGCCCGTGATCGCTTCGACTCGGCCCAGTTCTTCGAGATAGGCCACGATCGACTGGCCGCCGGGCGGCACATGGCTGGTGACAAAAGTCGCGCCACTAGCTGATATGTCGTTCACTTGGCAGGGATATTCCGACATATCCGGCAGCATGTAGCGGCCAAACAAGGTCGACGAAATCGCCAGGGATGCGTTGTCTCCGGGCGTTTGCTGCAGGGCAGTTAAGCTCACGTTCTAGCCTCTTCCTCTTCAAGCTCCCAAGTCATTCCCGGCAGGCATAGGTTTCCGGGGCGGAAACCGAAGAGCTTAAGTTAACGGATGGGCTGTAAATGCGGCGTTAAGAACGTCGGAACTTTAGCTGCGGCCGCCTTGAATGATCTTGAAGGGCGCATTTCCGGGGCCCCGGAGGCCTTCGACCAGCCGGTCGCCTGGCAAATGTTCGGTCCAGATGGCCCTCGCGCCGGAGAGTTCCAGGCTCGAGATGCCGTCGTAACCAAGATTGTCGATATCGCGGAATGGGAAAATGCCGCCGAAAACATGAATGCGAACGTCCTTGCGGGCCTGGAGCGGCAGGCCGATCAGCTCCGCGCCGATCATCTGGCCGAGCGTCGTGTTCAGGCGGAAGCGTACAAGACAGGGTTGCAGGCTGGTCACAACTCCATCAAACAGGCGCTTGATGGTCGCAGATTCGAATTTGTCCCAGCCCGCCAAGGCGTCCTTGCCTGTCAATTCCTGGCGGAAGAGCTCACAGGTTCGGGTTCCCGCGAGACGCCATTTGAACGTCTGGCGGATATGGTCGCGTTCGAGCATGAAGAGGTTCGGCACGAGGGTGCGGATCTGCTGCAGATCGAGGTCGTCACGGGCAGGGGCCGCGCGCTCGGCCCGAATGCCTTCCCAGAACCGGAAAAGGGCGCGGCTGCCGGGATGAAGGATGTGGTTTTCGGCTTGGTTCGCTTCGTTTTTGTCGTTAACCAGCATTCGATACCTCGATGGCGCGAGCGCGCGCCGTGTTTCAATCGGGAACTCTCGATGCAGAAGGGTGCAGGGCGTGTGCCAGAGGGGGGATGCGCATGAGCGCGCCCACTCCGGGCAACTTCGAACGGTCGGCTGGGCCGATATTCAATGTGCCTTGGGCCGTGGGCGCGCTGGCTTTGGTGCTGATCCTCATTCACGGGATTCTTTGGTTCGCCGGAGAAGAGTGGCAGACATGGGCCATCCTGACCCTGGCATTTCTGCCCGCGCGCTACGGCGGAACGCCGGTGCCGACGCTGCCAGGCTCCGAGGTCTGGAGTTTCGTGACATATGCGCTGCTGCATGGAAGCTGGCAGCATCTGCTGTTCAACCTGATCTGGCTGGTGATTTTCGGAACCATCGTGGCGCGGCAGCTTGGCGTGGCGAAGTTCTGTTTGCTGGCCGCGATTTCGGCCGCGGGCGGGGCTGCGGGAACGCTGGCGGCTTACTGGGGCAACATGGGCATTATGGTCGGCGCCTCTGGCGCGGTATCGGGCTTGTTGGGCGCGGCGATGCCGATCATGTATGGCAAACCAGCTGGAGAAGGCCGAGAGCCGCTGCATTTTGTGGAGCTGATCCGCGATGGACGCGCGCTGGCGTTTACCGCCGTGTGGCTCGGATTAACGCTGTTCTCCGGCGCCACGGGATGGACGGGAAACAGCTTTGCCGATGATTTCAGGATCGCATGGGAGGCCCATCTCGGAGGCTTCGTTGCGGGCTTGGCGGCGTTCTATCTGCTGTACCGCCGGAAACCTTTTCAAGCGGCCAATTCGTGATAGAGTTGCGTGAACTAGGCTGTTCATAGGAGGTCGCGATGTCTGTCTCGCAGATCCTGAAGTCCAAGGGCAATGCCGTGGTCAGCGGGAAATCCGCCGACACGCTGGGGCATATCGCAAAACAGCTCGCCAGCCACCGCATCGGCGCGGTGCTGATCCTCGACGACAAGGGCGGCATCGCGGGGATCGTCTCGGAGCGCGATATCGTGCGCGCGGTGGCCGATCATGGAGCCGCTGCGCTGAACAAGACTGCCGGATCGATCATGACTCCGAAGGTGTTCACCTGCGAGACCGGCGATACCGAGAACGAACTGATGACGCTGATGACCCAGCAGCGCATCCGGCATGTTCCGGTTGTCGACGATGGCAAGCTTGCCGGCATGATTTCGATCGGCGATGTGGTAAAGCTCAGGATCGAAAATATCGAGCGCGAAGCCGACGAAATGAAGGCTTATATCGCTTCGGCGGGTTGATCAGCGGCGGTAGGTTTCGGCCGGATTGAATAGCCGGACATCGTCGACGATCGAAAGGCGTTTGCCCTCAAGCTTGCGATAGAAGCACGATTTGCGGCCGGTATGGCAGGCTGCGCCTTTGCCTTGAGGCTCGGCCTTCACCAGTAAAACGTCTTGATCGCAATCCACGAGGATTTCGCGGACGGCCAGCGTTTCGCCGGATTGCTCACCCTTTTTCCATAGCGCCTTGCGGGAGCGGCTCCAGAGATGGACCACTCCGGAAGATTGCGTGAGTTTGAGAGCTTCGCGATTCATGTGGGCAAACATCAGCACTCGATCATTGGCAGCATCGCAGACGATTGCCGGAATGAGGCCGTCCTTGTCGAAGACCGGCGCGAACTCCAGAGATTCTTCCGCGCCAGATGACATCAAAGCGAGAAGCCGCCGGACGGTGCGCGCACCAAATCCATGAAGCGGGCTTGCAGCACCGGGTTCGATTTGAACTCGCCGGCGAACTGCGTGGTGATCGTGGCCACGTTGCGCTTGCCGATGCCGCGCATCGACATGCAAGTGTGAACTGCTTCGAGCATGACGGCCACGCCGCGCGGCTCAAGCGCGTCTGCAATCGTGCCAGCAATTTGCGCGGTCATGGTTTCCTGGGTTTGCAGGCGGCGGGCAAAAATTTCCACGACACGGGCGAGCTTCGATATTCCCACCACCGACTTCGTCGGTAGATACGCCACGTGAGCGCGGCCTACGAACGGGGCCATGTGGTGCTCGCAGTGCGAGTTGAATTCGATGTCGCGCAGCATGACGATGTCGTCGTAGCCGCCGACATCCTCGAAGGTGCGCGAGAGGGCTTCGGACGGATCATCGTCGTAACCGCTGTAATATTCGCGGTATGCCTTGACCACGCGCCTCGGCGTGTCGAGCAAGCCTTCGCGATCGGGATTGTCTCCAGCCCAGGCGAGGAGCGTTCTCACCGCTGCTTCGGCTTCTTCCTGAGACGGGCGCTGCACAGCAGATTTCTGCGGTGCCGCGTCGCGGTGAAGCTTCTTTACGATAGCGTCCATGAGACTGTTCATCCCCTCATTGTGGCTGGCACTCGATGCCGATACGCGCCCCATATGGAACCAGATTACCTGAATGCAAGCCTTGGACCTTGGGCTGTTTGGTGCCATATCATGGGCGAGAGGCATCTGCAATTCGTCCGCCCATGATTAACGACATATACAATAAGCAAATTCTGGCCTTTGCCGCGGACATTCCGAGGCTCGGGCGGCTCTCCGCGCCGGATACGACGGCGGTGGCGCATTCCAGGCTTTGCGGCTCGAAAGTGACCGTCGATATCAAGATGGAAGAGGGCAAAGTCACCGATTTCGCCCACGATGTGAAAGCTTGTGCGCTGGGGCAGGCGTCGTCCTCGATCATGGCGCGGCACGTGGTCGGTTCGACGGCCGAGGAACTGAAGGACTTGCGCAGCCGCATGCATGCCATGCTGAAAGAGAATGGCCCGCCGCCCGGCGGACGCTGGGCGGAGCTTGAAGCGCTTACACCGGTGCGCGACTACAAGGCGCGGCATGCTTCGACTTTGTTGACCTTCGATGCGGTGGCCGATGCGGTAGCGCAGATCGAGGCTCGCGAGCCTGCGCAATCTTGAGGCGCGCTTCTTGTCGCCGAATTGAGGAGAAGATATCCATGAGCCAGCCATCAGCCATTCGCGCGCTCGATGTGGCCGCGCGCACCACGACAATCTATCCGCCGGAGTATGCAGCGGCGCTTGCGGGGCGCGCGAAGCGGGCGCTTGGCGATCAGTTCGGCCTCACCCAGTTCGGCGTCAATCTGACCACGCTTGCTCCGGGAAGCTGGTCGGCCGAGCGGCATTGGCACGAGAAGGAAGACGAGTTCATCTATGTGCTCGACGGCGAGCTCACGTTGGTCGACGATCATGGCGAACATCCGCTGACGCCCGGCATGTGCGCCGGGTTCAAGGCGGGCGTTCCGAATGGCCACAAGCTCGTCAACACATCGAAATCGCCCGCGACATATCTCGAACTGGGCACGCGCTCGTCGGACGAGCGCTCGCATTATCCGGAGGCTGACATGCAAGGCATCAAGACCGACGGCAAATGGCAAATCCTGCACAAGGACGGAATGCCGTACTAGGCAGCGCAACCTTAAGCAGAAGAAGCAGCGAAAAACCCCAATAATCTCACACCTTTGTCCAGCTCGGGGCATGGTTTCGTTAAGACGATAGTGACGCGAAACCGCTATACGTCAACTTCTATCGCAACACCGTGCAGGGGGCTGCTCCGGAGAATGAAGAAGCAGAGGGGCGGCGGCTGATGCGCACAACTTATGCGCAGGAGGAAGGACGTGCGGACGCGACTGCATCCAGCAGCGTTTGGCCATTCGAAGCGGCCAGCTTTGGGGTTCTGAAGCTCGCCGAGGGCGGCCGGATCGTCGAGGCAAACGCTGCATTCCGCAACATGCTGGGCCACGAGCCCGACGATATCGAGGTCCGTGCCCTAGGAAGTCTGCTGTACCGCGAGCCCGGAGCGCCCGCGCGGGCGGACCCATGGGGCTATCTTCTCGCATCGCTCGATGCTCCCGCCGAAATCAAGTTCAGACACAAATCGGGGGCGCCGAAGTGGGTGCTGTTTTCGCTATCAACAACCGGCGACGCGGGATGCCATCTCGCGATCCTGATCCCGATCGACGAGCAGAAGCGGCGGGAAGCGGCGGCGGCGCGCGATCTCGAGCACCTGTCCTTCGCGCTCGACGCGGCGAACCAGGGCATCTGGAACTACGACGGATTGAAGGACGTCTGGACGTTCTCGGCGGCGTGGAAACGGATGCGCGGCATTTCGTCGAGAGAGAATTATGTCGCCCAGGGGCTCGACTGGCTTGAATCAATCCACCCCGACGACCGGGCGATGGTCAAGGACTATACCGAGAGGCAATACTCCGGCGAACTGGAAGAGGTGGCTTTCCAATATCGCGAGAAACATCGCGATGGCCATTGGATGTGGATTCTGGCGCGCGGACGCGCACTTGGCGGCAGGACGGCGGATGGGCGGCCGCTCCGCATCGTCGGCACCGATACCGACATCACCGATATCAAGATCAAGGAACACGATTTCGAGACCATTTCGCGGCGGCTGGAGCTGGCGCTTGCCACTTCGCGCGTCGGCGTATGGGAGGCCGATCTCCGGACGGGTGCTGCTTTCTGGGATGCCCGCACCAATCAACTCTTCGGCCGGGACGATGTCGCAGTTACCGTTCCGCCGGGCACATGGGAAAACCTGCTGCATCCCGAGGACCGTCTCGCGATCGTCACCAAATGCCAGGAAGGCCTGGCCACGGAACGCGGCTTCGCCATCGACTACCGAGTTATTCTCGACAGCGGAGAAATTCGCCACATCCGATGCCGTTCGGCGCTGGTAAAGGATGCCGACGGCGAAGAAAAACTTGTCGGCGTCAATTGGGATGTGACCGAGGATTTGGAGCGCGCGGCGGCGCTCTTGCGCGCCAAACAACTGGCGGAGGACCACAGCGCGGAGCTCGAGATCGCGCGCAAGAGCCTGGAATACATCTCGCTGCATGACGCGCTGACGGGACTTCCCAACCGGCGCTTTCTCGACTCGACGCTTTCGCGCATGTCAGGCGCGGAGGACAATCCGCGGAACTTGACACTTCTTCACATCGATCTCGACCGGTTCAAGCAGATCAACGACACCAAGGGGCACGCGGCAGGCGATGCCCTGCTCGTTCACACGGCCGAGCTTCTGTGCGCGCACGTGCGAACCGGCGACATTGTGGCGCGCATCGGCGGCGACGAGTTCGTGATTGTTCTGTCGCCTGCTCCGACTCAGTTCGAACTCGATCGGATCGTGAATGGAATTATCCAGAGTGCCGGGCGTCCCTTCGTCTGGGAGGGGCAGGAATGCCGGAGCGGCGTCAGCATCGGCATCGCCGAAGCAGGGGGCCTTTCTGGCGTACGTCAGATTCTCGTGAACGCGGATATCGCACTCTATCGCGCCAAGCGGGGAGGCCGAAACCGCGCGGCATACTTCACCGAGGCGCTCCAGGCGGAAGTGATTGCCAACAAACAATGCGCCGACGATATCCTGCTTGGAATTGAGCGCTGCGAATTCGTTCCATACTATCAGCCGCAATTCGACGCGCGCACTCTGTCGCTGACCGGTATCGAGGCGCTGGCCCGCTGGCGCCATCCTTCGCGAGGTATTCTGACGCCCGACAAGTTCCTCGCCGTCGCCAATGACATCAACACCGTGAGTTTGATCGACCGCATCATTCTCGAACAGGCCGCGCGAGATCTGGCGGCTTGGGATCTTATGGGTCTTTCCGTGGAGCGCGTTTCGGTCAACGTATCGGCGCGACGGCTTGGCAGTGAGTTGTCGCTGGAGAGTTTGAGTTCGCTACCGGTTGCTCCGCAGCGGATTTCCTTCGAACTGCTTGAGTCGATTTTCCTCGACGAGCACAATGACGAGATCATCGACAATATCGAGAAACTCAAGGCGCTTGGCTTCAATATCGAGATCGACGATTTCGGATCGGGCCATGCCTCGATCGTCGGCCTGCTGCGCATCCGGCCGCATCAGTTCAAGATCGACCGCAAGCTTGTCGCCCCAATCGTCAACGGCGCGCAGGAGCGGCGGCTGCTCAAGTCGATCATCGACATCGGCAAGTCGCAGGGCATCGCGATTTGCGCCGAAGGCGTGGAGACCGCGCTTCACGCCGAGATCTTGCGCGATCTCGGCTGCGATCAGCTTCAAGGGTATTATTTTGCCAAACCGATGGCGAAGGACGCGTTCGCCGCATTTGCCCTGGGCCAGTCATGGCTTGGCGAAGTGGCTATTCCTGACGGTTCGCCGCTCAGGGAGTTCCTGCGCGAACACGGTTTGGCGAGACCGGACGAGAATAGCGAGCCAGTTTACGACATGCTGCGGCGGCGGCTTGCCAACGGTTAGCGCTACTGGCGCTTCTTGCTCTCGATATCGGGCGCGCGCGGGAAGCGGGATTTCAGGTCGCGATCGGTGACGCTCATGTGATTGCGGGTGTATTGCTCGGAGGCATCGCGGAGCGGCTGGAAATCCCACGGGAAACTATGGCCGCGTTTCAACGCTTCGAACATCATGAGGCGAGATTGCTGGCTGGCGAGGACGTCGGCGTGAATGCGGGGGATATCGAACTTTGTTTCGATCTCCTTGCGCATGATGGTGGCGAGAGGATGGGAGGTAGCCAAGTTCTTGAGTTCGCCCGGATCGTCCATGAGATTGAACAGTTGATCGGGATCGCTTGGCGTGTGGATGAATTTCCAGGGGCCACGGCGCAGCATGTACATGGGTGCTATGGCGCCTTCCGCGAGATACTCGCCGATCATTGTGGCGTCGGGGTTTTCCTTTTCGCCGGCGAGAAGCGGAAAGAGCGAACGGCCATCGACGGCGCGGGCTAGCTGCGGTGTTCCATTGTTGGCGAGTGCCGCGAAGGTGGGGAGGATGTCGGCAAGCGAAACGGGTTCCTTCACGCGCCGTGACTTGAAGCGGGCAGGCGACCAGACGATCAGTGGAACATGGGCAGAGGGTTCGAGAAACGACATTTTGTACCAGAGCCCGCGCTCGCCGAGAAAATCGCCGTGGTCGGAGGTAAAGACGATGACGGTCTTGTCCAGTACGCCGGTTGCCTCGAGCGCCTGCATGAGATTGCCGATCAGACTATCGACGTAAGAGATGTTGGCGTAGTAGCCGTGCCGCGCGCGGCGGAGATCGAGTTCAGTGACGGTATAGTCGTCCATGGCCGAGACGTCGTAGAGACGGCGGCTGTGAGGGTCGAGTTCGTTGTGGCTCAGTTTTGGGACGGACGGCAAGTCGATGTCTTCATCTCGATACTGATTCCAATACAGCGAGCGTGCTGCGTAAGGGTCGTGTGGATGCGTAAACGATGTCATTAGGCAAAATGGCGTCCCCGCGTCGTAACGGGCGTAATCGTAGATCTTGCGCTTGGCGAGGAAGGCGACTTCGTCGTCGAACTCGAGCTGATTGGTGATCTCGGCGATGCCGGGCTGCAGCACGCTGGTCATGTTGTGGTACCACCAGTCGATGCGCTCCTGACGGAGCCGCCAATCCGGCGTCCAACCGAAATCGGCGGGGTAAATGTCGGTGGTGAGCCGCTCTTCGAGGCCGTGCAGCTGGTCGGGGCCGACGAAATGCATTTTCCCCGAGAGGCATGTCTTGTAGCCCGCAAGGCGCAGATAGTGCGCCCATGTCGGGATGGAGGAGGGGAACTCTGCGGCGTTGTCGTAAACGCCACTGCGCGAGGGCAGGAGGCCGTTCATCGTGGTGGCGCGGGCAGGGGCGCAGAGCGGGCTGTTGGTGTAGCAGTTCTCGAAGACGACGCCTTCCGAGGCAAGCCGGTCGAGATTTGGGGTCTTGACGAGGGGGTGGCCGTAGGCAGCGAGGTAGCGCGCGGCCAGCTGGTCGGTCATGACGAACAGGATGTTGGGTTTGGATACTGGCACGGATTGTCTCTCCCGCTTATATCGTCGCCATCATGGCAAGTTTTCTTCTCGCCATCATTCGGGTCTATCAGCTGACCTTATCCTCGATCATGGGGCGGCGCTGCCGCTATTTGCCGACATGTTCCGAGTACGCCAGCGACGCGATCCGCAAACATGGCGCCTGGCGCGGCTTCCTCATGGGGTTCGCGCGGGTATCGCGTTGTCACCCGTGGGGCGGCGAAGGCTTCGATCCGGTTCCCGATGACTATGACGGGCCGCACTGGCGGCAAAGAAAAAGGGGCCCGTGAAGGGCCCCTTTCCCGGGTGCTGAGCTGGAAGGAGGACTTACCAGCCGAAATTATAGGTGACGGCGGCGCGGACCTGATGCACGCCCTCGAAGTCCATTTCGATGTCGCCGCCGAAGCCATTCGGATCCTCGAGGCGGAAATCCGTGTCCGGGAAGTCCATATAGAGATATTCGATGCGGCCTGTCAGGCCATCCGCGAATGCGTGCTCCATGCCGGCGCCAGCCGTCCAGCCGACGATCCACTTGTTGTCTTCATCGCTTGCCGACACTCCCGGAGGGGGAGGGCCAACCTCGCCGCCGAACGCCGCATTCGCGAAGGCGGCGCCACCTGTGACGTATACGAGTGTGTCGTCGAAGGCCATTCCGGCGCGGGCGCGGATGGTGGCAATGTGGTCGAAGGACAATTCAGTCCGCTCCGCGAGGTCACGATTTTCGCCGACCTTGCCGCCCCAGCCGAAATCGCCTTCCATGCCAAGGACCATGCCTCCCATGTCGAAGTTCCAGCCGGCAACGCCACCGCCCGCAAATCCATCGCCGCTCATTTCGGGATCGACCGGGGCGCAAACCGCCGGAGGGACGCAGTCCGGGGTGAAGCCATAGCGGCCATGCAGGAACATCAGGCTGCCGTAAGCGCCGACATAGGGGCCAGACCAATCGTAAGTGGCCGGCCGCAGCTCTTCGACCGCCGGCGGGGGCGGAGGATCGAGGTCCGCCGCGAAAGCGGAAGATACCGGCACGAGAGCAGTGGCGGCGAGAACGAGTCGGAAGAGATGGTGCTTCATGACAATACCCAATACCCAGTGTTGCGCTGTAGTCGGGGGCGATCATGAGGGGTTAAGGTTAACAGCGGGTTATGGGCCGTGTTTTCCGCATGCATGGGCCAAAACACAAAGGGCCCCGGAAAGGGGCCCTTCGGCATCAAGAAACTTGGGAGTTCGGCCTACCAGTGGAAGATAGCAGCCGCGCGCAACGTGTGCGTGTCGAAATCGACGCTTCCACCCGGAGCATTGTAGCTTTCCTTGCCGTACATGTCGAACAGGTACTCGCCACGAATCACAAAGTGTTCCGTAACCATCCAGTCCACACCAGCGCCAATCGAGAAGCCAAGATGAAGCTCGCTGTCGCTTGCAGCGGCGGTCCGAAGGTCGGCATCAGCAATCGCCAATCCACCCGCGATGAACGGCATGATGTTGTCCATGGGCAGACCGGCGCGGATGCGCAGGTGGCCGTTCGGCTCCACGTCGAAATCGTCGACCGCGCCATCGCGACCATCGATTTCGCCAAAGCCGATATCGCCTTCCATGCCGATCACGAAATTGCAGGTCTGGAAGTTCCAGCCTGCGAGCCCGCCGCCGATAAAGCCTTCAATGTCGGTGTCGCCAGCGCCCGTGTCGACATCGCCGAACCCGTACCCGCCATGGAGACCACCATAAAGGCCACTCCAATTATCGGCGCACGCTTCCACCGGATCAGCGGCGTAGGCGGTTCCCGACATCGCAAGGACACTCGCGGCAGCCAAAAGAAACTTCTTCATAGTTCGACTCCCCAACCACGTAGGTACATAATCTGTAGGGCGAACATAGAGGTTCGGAGAGCGGCTGCCTAGGGTAAATTGACGTGCTTAGGGTTAACAGTTTCAAACGTCGTATTCTTGCAACAGGTCCAAGGACTTGACCAGGGTTCGGCGGCGGATCATAAGCAACAGCGCTTGGGCCGCCAAGTTTGACTTTAACCTATTGAAATCGCTTACCTGTTTTCGTTGGCAGGAGTGAGCGGGAGATGACCGTGATCACACTCACTTTCCCAGATGGCGCCACGCGCCAGGTGGCCCCCGGAACAACCGCCGCCCAAGTTGCCGCAAATATATCGAAATCGCTGGAACAAAAGGCGGTTGCGGCACTTGTCGGCGGCGTTCTTTCCGATCTTGCCGATCCCATAACAAGAGATGCGACCCTGAAAATCGTTACCCGCGCTGATCCGGAGTCACTCGAACTGATTCGCCACGATTGCGCGCATGTCCTTGCGGAAGCCGTTCAGGAGCTGTTTCCCGGCACACAGGTGACCATCGGGCCGGTGATCGAGAATGGGTTCTACTACGATTTCTTCCGCAACGAGCCCTTCACGCCCGCGGACTTTCCGGCAATTGAAAAGAAAATGCGGGAGATCATCGCGCGCGACAAACCTTTCACCAAAACGGTGAAGACGCGCGAGGAGGCGAAAGCGTTCTTCCGCGAGAAGGGCGAACATTTCAAGGTTGAGCTGGTGGACGCAATCCCCGGCAACGAGGACATCAAGTTCTACGACCAAGGCGGGTGGATCGATCTCTGCCGCGGTCCACACATGACGTCGACTGGAAAGATCGGCAACGCTTTCAAGCTGATGAAGGTGGCGGGCGCTTACTGGCGGGGCGATGCCAAAAACCCGATGCTGACTCGCATTTACGGCACGGCGTGGGCAACCGAAAAGGAACTTGCCGGATACGTTCATGCGCTCGAAGAAGCGGAGAAGCGCGATCACCGCAAGCTTGGCCGCGAAATGGATTTGTTCCATTTCCAGGAAGAGGGGCCGGGCGTTGTTTTCTGGCACGCCAAGGGCTGGACGATGTTCCAGCAGATCCTCTCCTATATGCGGCGAAGGCTTTCCAACCTCGACTATCAGGAAGTGAACGCGCCGCAGCTTCTCGACAAATCGCTGTGGGAAACGTCGGGCCATTGGGGCTGGTATCAGGAGAACATGTTCGCCGCGAAATCGGCCTATGCGTTCATGAACCCGAAGGACGAGGAAGCCGATCAACGCGTGTTCGCGTTGAAGCCGATGAATTGTCCGGGGCACGTGCAGATTTTCAAGCATGGGCTCAAGAGCTATCGCGATCTGCCGGTGCGATTGGCGGAGTTCGGCGCGGTACATCGTTACGAGCCTTCGGGAGCGCTGCATGGGCTCATGCGGGTGCGTGGCTTTACGCAGGACGACGCGCACATCTTCTGCACCGAAGAACAGCTCGAGGACGAGTGCCTCAAGATCAACGATCTCATGATGTCGGTCTATCGCGACTTCGGTTTCGAGGAAGTGGTGGTGAAGCTCGCAACGCGCCCCGAGAAGCGTGTGGGCAGCGATGCGATGTGGGATCACGCCGAGAGCATCTTGCGAAAAGTTCTGGCCAAGATGGCGGCGGATTCTGGTGGCCGCATCAAGACAGGCGTCAATGAAGGCGAGGGCACATTTTATGGTCCGAAGTTCGAGTACACGCTGAAGGATGCGATTGGCCGCGAATGGCAATGCGGCACGACGCAGGTGGACTTCAATCTCCCCGAGCGTTTCGGCGCTTTCTATATCGACGCCAGTGGCGAGAAGAAACAACCGGTGATGGTACATCGCGCGATCGTGGGCTCGCTCGAGCGCTGGCTTGGGATCGCGATTGAAAATTATGCCGGGCACTTTCCGCTGTGGCTGGCGCCGCAGCAGGTGACGGTGGCGACGATCACCTCCGACTCCGATGCTTATGCGATGCAAGTGCGGACCGACCTGCGCAAGGCCGGGCTTCGCGCCGAGGCAGATCTTCGCAACGAGAAGATCAACTACAAGGTCCGCGAACATTCGCTGGCGAAGGTTCCGGTGATCCTTGTCGTGGGCAAACGCGAGGCAGAGGAGGGCGCGGTCAACATCCGCCGGCTTGGTTCGCAGGATCAGAAGTCGATGAAATTGGCGGAAGCCATTGCCGCGCTGAATGACGAAGCGACGCCGCCGGATCTTCGCGATGCGTAGAGCTGCTGTCGCGCTGCTTCTCCTGATGACCGCTCCCGCTTTCGCTCAAGAGGAGGAGGAAGGGCCGGATGTTCGCGGTGATTGGATTTCGGACATCGGCCCCACCAAAGAGATGCTGGTGACCGATTGCCCCTGTGAAGACTACACGCAAATGATCGAAATCACCTGCAAGCCGAAGAGCGGAACCGTGCATGTCGAGTTGCACGATTTCCTTAGCAAAGAGGGCAAGGATGGCGATGCCGTCGAGGTGGAGTTTGCTATTGACGGGAAGACAACGCGGCATGCGGCAATCCTCCGCAATTTTTCCGACGGGGAGCTTCAGCCGGTTTTCGATATTTTGCCGGACGATCCTTTGTTCGCCGCACTCTCCAGCGGCAAGCGCCTCGTGATGACGTATCAGGGCCGAAAAGCCGAAACTGCTTTGCGTGGTTCGGGCAAGGCGATTGCCGCGATGGGCGCCTATTGCGCCAAACCCTAAAGTCCGTTCGTTGTTACGGCTCAAATGCTGCAGCCGAGTTGCGGCGGGTCGAGTGAACCACAGCTAGCGGCCCTGCGTTAACCGCTGCATGGGAACTCATGTCGTCATTGGTGGCTCGAGCGGGATTGGCGCCGCGACAGCGCGGAGGCTGCGTCAATCGGGTGGTCGTGTTCATCTCATTGGGCGCAACGAGGCACGGCTGAGGGCGGTGGCAGATGAGGTTGGCGGGAGCCTTTCGGTTGCCGATGTGCAGGACAAAGGGGCCTTGGAAAAGGCGGTTGCGGCCGCTGGAGACAAATTGGACGGGCTTTGTTATGCGGCGGGGACGATCAACCTGAAACCTGTACCGCGCGTCAGCGATGACGATGCGCGGCGGGATTTCGAGGTGAATGCGCTTGGCGCGCTTCGTGCGGTGCAGGCGGCTTTGCCGGCGTTGAAAGCGAGCGAAGGCACGGGCTCGATTGTGCTGTTCTCGACGATTGCTGTAGCGCAAGGGTTTACGGCGCATGCGTCTGTCGCCATGGCAAAGGGTGCTGTGGAAGGCTTGACACTCGCACTCGCGGCGGAATTTGCACCCAAGATCAGAGTCAACTGCATCGCGCCGTCGCTAACGCGCACGCCGCTCGCTGCGTCGCTGACCTCCAACGAAACCATGGCGTCGGCAATCGCTGCGTTGCATCCGTTGCAGCGGCTTGGCGAAGCAGACGATATCGCGGCCCTTGCGGCATTTCTGCTTGGCCCTGACTCATCCTGGATCACAGGGCAAATCATTGGCGTCGATGGCGGGCGGTCTTCGCTCAGGACGAAGGGCTGATCTTTCGATAGGCTGCACGCGTTTGGTGTATCTGGTATCCCGGTGATAGGATTTGTGTTGGTCCTTCATCCACCGGAGCAAACGAACATGACCACGCGCATTTGGGGCACCGAACAAATCGTCAACTCTGGCCGGCCAGGGGCTCAGCTGAACTCAAATACAGCGGCGCTTGCAGATGGCGGTTTCGTTGTTGTTTGGCAGGACGACACGACGGCCGACTCTGCAATCCGCGCCCAGCGGTTCAGCGCCGCCGGCGTGAAGACCGGCGCCGAGATTGCAATCGCCACACCAACAGGAAGTGATGCAACGTTTGCCTCGGTAACGGGGCTCGCGAATGGAGGATTCTTGGTTAGCTGGACCGAGGCCGGCACCACGGAAAACAGCATCCTGGGGGCTGTCTATAATGCGAACGGCGTCTTCGTGCGCAATCAGAACTCGATCCTGTCCAGCGGCTTGGACACCGGCTCAAGTGCCGCGCTCCTGGACACCGGCAGTGTCGTCGCGTGGGCAGATCCCGAAAGCAACAACGGCGACATTCTGTTCCGAATTTTCGGAGCTTCGGGCACTGGTGGAGCGATTCTGACCGCCAACAGTGACACGACGGGCGCGCAGATCGATCCAGTTGTGGCTGCGGCACCCGACGCATCGAAATTCGTAGTGGTTTGGGGCGGTGCCGACGTATTCGTCAGGGGTCGGGTATTCGGCCCGTCAGGCGCACAGTTCGCAGCGGAGTTCGATATCGCAGCGCCAGGTTTACGGGAGGACCCTGATCCAGTTGTCGCCTGGCTCAACAACGGCGAATTCGCCGTTGCATGGCACGAGACCGGCAACGCGGCGTTTGGCGGCAATATCAAGGTCAAGATCTTTAACGGTCAGACCGCCACGGTCGTGCCGCTCACGGGCGATATCGTTGTCAACTCTGTCAGTCTCGATTCTCAGCAGGATCCACAGATCACTGCGCTTCCAGGCGGCGGGTTTGTGGTCAGTTGGGAAGATCACAGCGGCACTGGCGGCGACCCGGGTGCTGCCATCAAGCTGCAAGCATTCGATGCGGCAGGCGGAAAAGTCGGCAACGAATTGCTTGTAAACACCACAACGAGTGGCGACCAGCTCAAGCCGTCTATCACGGCACTTTCCGACGGGCGCGTGGCGGTGAGCTGGACCGACTTCAGTTCCGGCAATGCCGATGTCCGCGTTCAGGTCGTTGACCCACGCGGAGGTTTCGTGACTGGAACAACTGCAGGCGAAGTGCTCTACGGCCATGATCTCTTCAGTGATGAAATCTGGAGTTTCGCCGGCAACGACGTCGTTTACGGGCTCAGCGGAGACGACGTTTTGCGCGGTGGTGACGGATTTGATGTCATCAGTGGCGGCATTGGTGACGACACTCTGCTTGGTGATGCGGACAACGACACGCTTTATGGGGGCTCGGGTGATGATGAACTCTTGGGCGGCGACGGCAACGATGTGCTTCGCGGTGGGCCTGGGGCCGACATCCTTAACGGCGGAGCAGGACGCGCGGATATGGCGGACTACCTGACGAGCAAGACGGGGGTCGTAGCGATCATTGGTGGCTTGTCCCTTGACTTTACTGGCTCCGAATCGGAGGGCGACCAACTGATCGGAATCGAAAGGTTGCGCGGCTCCAAGTTCGGAGATCAGCTTGTGGGTGACGATGGCGCCAACCTCATCTTCGGCGAAGGTGGCGGGGGCGGTATTTTCGGGAATGGTGGAAACGACAGACTCTATGGCGGCGAAGATCTAGAAGGTGTTTATGGAGGCGACGGTGACGATCTAATTGTGGGAGGCATGGGCCGCGACGAATTGTCCGGTGGTGCCGGCAAGGACCGGTTTGTCTACTCCAATCGCAATGATCGTGGCGATATTTTTGTTGATTTTACGTCGGCGGACGACACTCTCGAAATTTCGCGAACGTTTGGCGGCGGGCTGGTGGCCGGTGCATTGAGTGCAGGCCAGTTTCAAACATCCGCCGACAATGTTGCCTCCACCGCGACCGTCCGTTTCATATACGATACGACAAGGTCCTGGCTATGGTTCGATATCGATGGAACTGGAGCAACACCCAACATTCTCGTCGCCCAATTGCAGGATGGAGCTGCATTTTCAATCGATGACATTTTGATCATATAGGTTTGTCCGGAAATACGTCATCGAGACCGCGTGAGGGTTCGCTACCGAGGTGAAGTCGTGGACATCGGGATTTACACATTCGCGGACGTGGTGCCGGGCGCGTCCGCAGGGGAGCGGCTTCGGCATCTGGTTGAAGAAATGGAACTCGCCGACCAGGTGGGGCTCGATGTGTTTGGGGTGGGCGAGCATCACCGGCCCGACTATGCGGTGTCTGCGCCTGCCGTGGCGCTGGCGGCGGGGGCGGCGCGGACGAAGCGGATAAGACTCACGAGCGCCGTCACGGTTCTGAGTTCCGATGATCCGGTACGGGTGTTTCAGGAATTTTCGATCCTCGACGGAATTTCCGATGGCCGCGCGGAGATTATGGCGGGGCGGGGGTCCTTCATCGAGTCCTATCCGTTGTTCGGTTACAATCTCGACGACTACGATGCGCTGTTCGCCGAGAAGCTGGGGCTGTTGCTTGAGCTACGGGACAAAGAGCGGGTGACTTGGGCTGGCGAGTTGCGCTCGCCTTTGCAGAATGCTGGCGTCTATCCGCGACCCGTGCAGAAGCAGATCCCGGTATGGATCGCGGTTGGCGGCACGCCCCAATCGGTGGTGCGGGCGGCATCGCTTGGGCTTCCGATGGCGCTCGCCATCATCGGCGGCGATCCGGTTCGCTTCGCGCCATACTTCGCGCTCTATCGCGATGCTTGGGCGAAGGCGGGGCGCGATCCGAAGGACATCAAGCTCAGCCTCAACATGCATGGCTTTGTCGCTGACACGGCAACTGAAGCGAAGAACATTTTCTATCCGCCTCACACGGAAGTCATGAACCGGATCGGGCGCGAGCGCGGCTGGCCGCCGCAGGGGCGCGATCACTTCGAGGCGGCGGCAGGGCCTGCCGGCAATCTGATCATCGGCGATCCCGCGCTCGTCGCAGCGCGCATTGTCGAACTGCATTCGATCTTCAAGAATGACCGCATCCTCATCCAAATGGCGATTGGCGCCATGCCGCACAAGGATGTCATGCGCGCGATCGAACTGCTTGGGGGCAAAGTTGCGCCCACTGTTCGTGCTGCGATCAAATCGTAGGAACGATCAGTTGCCGAGGGAAATGTCGCTTGTCTCGCCTGCGGCGATGACGAATTGTTCGGTGAAGAACCGCCCGGCAATGTTCACCGAAGCGACGTAACTTCCGGGCCGAAGTGCGAGAGTTGCTTCGATGCCTTCGAATGCGGCGACGTTGGAACCATCCGAGTCTTTCACTCGCCACGCGGCAGGAGCGCTGGAGATATTAGCCAACTGCAATCTCGCGATGCCGGCGATATGGTCGAATTCAACCGCGCTCAACAGACCGGGTTTCACACGCACATCAGTCGCCGCCATGGCGTTGCCGTCGACGAAGCGGCTTTCGATACGATAGGCGCCGGCGGGAACGCGCAGGACTTCGCCCGGATTTTGGTAGGTCGCGAGCACGGCTCCCTTGCGCGGGCCATCGAGCGGGATGATGCGGGCCTCGGAGGGGAGGGTTGTGGCAAGTCCTTTGAGGCGCGGCAGGATGCGCAAGCCCCCGGCATTGAGGATGAAGTTGATGCGGACGGCGCCTGCTTCAGGGATGGTGACGGGGCTCGTGGCGCGAACTGCGCCGTAGCGGGCTTCGGCAATGTATTCGCCGGGAGAAAGGCGCTGCGCCGATAGAGGTTCGTTGCGGTCGAACACGGGTTCGCCCGATGCTTTGGTCACGGTCCATCGGATGGGAAGCTGAATGAGGCCGCCGCCCTCTTCGAGACTGGCCGAGAGTTCGATGGCTTCCTGGCCCGCCGCCACAGCGTCCATCGAAATGACCGTGCGTGGCCCAGATGCGATTTCGGGTGCGGGGCTTTCGGAAACACTGGTTGCTGAAATCGCGGGTTGATCGAAAACGAGTAGGGCCGCCGCAAGGACTGCTGCGGTGAACGCGCTGTCCTTGCGGCGGCCCCGCGATGCACGGGTGCTGAGATCGTGCACGCTTCAGTCCCCTCGTTTTGACTCCCCCCAGCTCTCCGGCCGGCGCGTATTTGAAAGCACGGCGGGACCCCGCCACGCAACCGGATGCTTAATGTTGGGTTAATTGGCGCATTGCAATTGAAGCCATTGCGTTAACCCGAACGGCTTGCCATTAGGGCGCGATGACGACCTTTAACGACACCTCCAGCGTTCTTTCGTTCCTCAAGTCCCGTAAATCCGGATCGGCCAAGGCCATGGGGCCGCCGGGGCCCGATGCATCGCAACTCGCCGAGATTTTGGCGATTGCCGTGCGCGTGCCCGATCATGGCAAGCTGACGCCGTGGCGCTTCGTGATTTTTGAAGGCGATGCGCGGAAATCGATCGGCGATGTATTTGCCAGGCGTTACCGCGAACTCAATCCTTCTCATGGTGAGGACTCGCTTGCATTTCAGCGCGGCCTCTTCATGCGTGCGCCGCTGGTCATTGGGGTGGTTTCACGCGCTGCTCCTCATCCAAAGATTCCGGAATGGGAACAGCAGATGTCCGCCGCCGCCGTTGCCTACAATATCGAACTTGCCGCCGCCGCGATGGGTTTCCAGAGTCAGTGGCAGACGGACTGGGTTGCCTATGATCGCGAAGCCGCCAAGGCGATGGGGCTTTCGGAGACCGAACGCTTCGCTGGGTTCGTTTATATAGGCACATCAACTGCGCCGCTCGAGGACCGGCCACGGCCCGATCCGCAGTCGCTCGTTATCCGTTGGAGCGGGGCATGAGCATCAAGGGCATCCTGTTCGACAAAGACGGGACATTGATTGACATCAACGGCACCTGGGTCCCGGTTTACAAGTATCTGCTCGAGAAGGATTTCGGGCTTTCTCCTGAGGACGCGGAAACGATGATGGAGCGCGCTGGCTACGATCCGGCGCGGCAGGCGTTCAAAGCGGGATCGATGCTGGCTTCGGGATCGACGGCGCAGCTCGTCGATTTCTGGTGGCCTTCGCTTTCGCCGGCGAAGAGAATCGAGCGCATCCGCTCTATCGACCACGACTACCGCGAGATCGCGGGCCAATCGCTGCAGGTGCTGCTTCCGCTGGAGCCGGTGCTGGATGAGTTGTCGGCGCTCGGTTTTGCTTTGGGCGTCGCCACCAATGACAGCCGCGCCTCCGCCGAGAGCCACATCAAGCAGCTGGGCATTGCGCACAAATTCGAGACGATCATCGGTTGGGACAGCGTTCCTTCTCCAAAGCCTTCCGGCGACATGATCCGCGCCTTCGCGGAGGTGACAGCGCTCCGGCCAATCGAAATCGCCATGGTGGGCGATAATGCACACGACATCGAAGAGGGGCGGCGAGGCGGGGCAGGCCTGTGCATCGCGGTGCTGACCGGCAATTCGGCGCATGAGGATCTGGCGCATCTTGCCGATCACACGCTCGAAAGCGTGGCGGAATTGCCGTCGCTGATGCGGAGGCTTTGATGTTCTACGAGACCTCGCGCAACGACCACGGCTTTGCCGTCGATCCGTTCAAGGCGCTGGTGGCGCCCCGGCCCATCGGATGGATTTCCTCCGTCTCGCCCGAAGGCATCCGCAATCTCGCGCCTTACAGCTATTTCAACGCCTTCGCGCAGAGCCCGCATTACGTTGCTTTCGGCTCCGGCGGGCGGAAGGACAGCATGCGGAACATCGAGGCATCGGGCGAGTTCGCGGTCAACCTCGCAACAGAAGCCCTGGCGGAAGCGATGAATCGCAGCTCCGCGAATGTGCCGAACCACGTGGATGAATTTCAACTTGCAGGTCTTTCGCCCGCGCCGTGCCGGCTGATCAAAGCGCCGCGCGTGGGCGAAAGCCCGGTCTGCCTCGAATGCAAGCTGTTCCGCATCGTCGATCTGCCCGGCGACGATGGGCATGTGGACGACTTCCTGCTGATCGGCCGCGTGCTTGGCATTCACATCGACGACCGCTTCATCGAGAACGGGCGGGTCAACACCGCAGCAATGCGGCCCATCGCGCGGCTTGGCTATTCAGAGTATGCGACTGTGACCGAAGCCTGGCGAATGCGGCGGCCGGATTAGCCGGGCCGCTTGCGCATCATTGCCTGTCTCAGACATTCGGCGACCAGCGTGCCGTCCTGCTTGTAGGCTTTGTGCGCGAACTCGACGATGCCGGCGCCCGGACGCGATCTGCTCTCGCGCTTCGAAACGACTTCAGTGGTGACGTTCACGGTATCGCCCTGGAACAATGGAGCCGGGAACTTCACCTCTGTCATTCCGAGATTGGCGATGGTGGTGCCGAGCGTCAAATCGTTCACCGAGATGCCGATCATCAGCCCGAGCGTGAACAGCGAGTTCATCAAGGGCTGGCCCCATTCGGTCTTGGCGGCGAAGTGGCGGTCGATGTGAAGCGGCTGGGCGTTCATGGTGAGAGTGGAGAACAGCATGTTGTCCATCTCGGTCACAGTCCGGGTGATGGGGTGGCGATGGAGTTTCCCCACTTCCAGCTCTTCGTACCAAAGGCCGGCCATGGCCGCTCTCCGTTTACAACTCGATTGGTTGAAGATCGCAAATGGCCGAGCTGGCCTCAAGACCGCAGATCAGAGAGCGATACGGCCATCGCAAGAGCATTTGGCGGCTGCAGCTAGACCGGTGCAATCCTATGTTGCGGCGCGGCGCGGGTGAGTCGCGGAGCGAGTCCTTCGATTGTCGCAATTCCGTCATCTTTTGAAAGCCTGTGGAGAAGCCGGTTTTCGCAAGGATTCAGAACGCCTTACACCCTGTGGAAAAGCTGTGGATAAGCTGTTTAAGACCTCGTTAACCATGCAGGGGGAGGAGTCGGGTCAGCGCGGAAACCCCCCTGTTTCCGGGCAACTTAAAAGGTCAGCCCCATGGCCAACTGTCTGCTCATAGATGGCGATCGCAACTCCCGCGGTGAAATCCAGCGCTTGCTGGACGAATGCGGACTGCACGTGACCCTCAGCGAGGGCGCCGAGGATGCGCTGAAGCGCTGCCGCGAGTCGACGCCCGACATTGTCGTTATGGCGCCGGAAGGGCAGGCGATGCGCGCGAAGGATTTCGTGCGCCGGATCAGGCGGACTGCGCGAGGTAAGGCGCCAGCGGTGATCTTCTACGCAAGCTCGCCCGATGCGGAAGCGATTGGCGAGACCATTCTCGAAGGTGCCGCGGATTTCATTTCGCGGCCAATCGACGGCGATCTTCTGCGCTTCAAGCTCACCCAGGCCGGCATCTTGCGCGCAGCTTGAGGTCGCCGAAACATGGTGAACGGATTGTTAAAGGTTCGCCCGTAGCGTCGGCTTCATCACGTTTTTCAAGCGTTATGAGGCCAGCCGTGACACCGGAAACCGCGCCAAGCCTGGACATCAGCGTCTTCCTCGAAGTCATCGAGAGCGGTGACGCGGCACAACGCACGCTGCTCGCCTCGCAGCTCGCGGCGTTTCTCTCCGATCCCGCCACTGCCCAAACCGAACGCGATCAGGTGACGCCCGCCGTTCTCAAGCTTGCCGTCGACACGGTTGCCGATGTGCGGCGCGCGCTGGCCGAAGGTGTTGCCTTCGCCTCCAATCTTCATGCCGATATCGTGTTCTCGATCATCGCCGATGAGGACGACATCGCGCTGCCGTTCCTCGCGGGAACACCTTCGCTCAATGCCTGGCACATGCAGGCGATACTGCGCGTCGGCGATTTGCAGCGGCAAATCCAGGTGGCGTTACGGCCGGACATCACAGCCGAAGCCGTGTCCATGGCGGTCAAGACGTCGCCGCCCGAGCCGTGCATGGCGCTGTTCGAAAATCCGAGCGTGCGATTTGCCGACTGGCAATACCATATTCTCTACGAGCGCTTCGGCAAGAACGAAGGCATCGTCGAGCATCTGCTCGGATGCCCCGACCTGCCGCTCGACATTCGCATCATGCAGGCAAAGCGCGCTTCGAGCCGCATGCACATGCTGATGACCGAGCGCGGCTGGCTTTCGGCGCACGATGCGGCCGATGTTGTCGCCGACGCGGAAGAGAACGCCATTCTCAAGATTCTCATCGAAGCCAACGACGAAGAACTGCAACGCACGATTCCGTTCCTCATTTCGAAGAGTCTGCTCACCGCCTCGATCCTGGTGCGCGCGGCTGCTTGCGGCGACTTGCATGTGGTCGAGTGGGCGCTCGCCTATCTCTCCGGCATTGGCCGGGTGCGGGCGCGCGAGATGATGGCGGGACGCGGGCTTGGCGGATTCAAGGCGCTGCACGCGAAGTCGGGCCTGCCGCAATCGAGCTATGGCTTGTTGCAAGCGGCCTGCGACGTGGCGAGGGATGCGCAGGAAGAGGGCATCGCGCTCGATCCTCACAGCTTCGGCCGCCGCCTGATCGAGGCATTGATGACCGGCTATGAAAGCATGCCTGCGAGCGAGCGCGGACGTCACCTCGATGTGATCGCACGCTATGCCGATGATCGCGTACGTTTGATCGCCAAACGGCTCAAAGCCGACTTCGTCCGCGCCGCTTAGAGCATGTCCCGCCAAAGTGCGAAGCGGTTTGGCGGCAAGGACATGCTCCAAGTTATTGAATCGGCGCGATTCCTTATCGGCGACATGATTCCATGTCGCCGGGAAGCGCGCTAGTCACAGCCCTGCCGTAATATTGGCTTTGAATACCGTCCATCAAGGACGGAGTTCTGTCATGAATGTTTTGAAGACGATTGTGGCGGCCGCAACGATATCGCTTGCCGCCAGCTTTGCCCCGGCTCCCGTGCAGGCGCAACCGGAGGCCGCTTTCGCGCAATCGGCGATGATGTCGGCTGGGAGCCGCGCGGCTCAGATCAGACAGCTGGATCAAGTGCCGGCCATCGGCGTGATCAGGCTCGACTTCCGCTACGTGTCGACCAAATATAACGACAATGAGGAAGATCCGGCCTATTTCCGCCGGATCGCCGAACGCAACAGCGCAGGCATCGCCAAGCTCCGGGCGGCGTTGCGAGCCAATCCGGTGACGCGGAAGGCACTGGCGGCGCGGGGCATTCCGATCAACCGCATCGTCGGCGTAAATATCGGCTCGCGCGGCGCGCTCAGGCTTTACTATCTGTAATTCGAACATCGATGGAGGACCGTCATGAAGATGTTGAATGGTTTGCTGATGGGTGCCGCGATCACGCTCGCAGCAAGTGCTGCTCCGGCTCAGGCTAAGCCGGAAGTCACCACGGCTTGGCTGGCGATTTCCACGGCAGATGAAAGCGCCGCCGAGATTAGGGCGCTTGACCACGTGCCGGCGATCGGCGTCGTAAGGCTCAATTTCCGGTTTGGGCACGCCGATGTCGATGGCGATGACGACGACAGGGCATTCTTCCTCCGCGCTGCCGAAAACCACAGCGATGGCATCGCCATGCTGCAAGCGGCACTTCGCAAAAATCCGGTGACGCGAGATGCGCTCGCCCAGCGTGGCATCGACATCAACCGCATCGTCGGCGTCACCATCGGCTCGCGCGGGGCGCTGCGGTTGTACTATCTGTAGATTGGGCACCATTGATGCCGGTCGTACACGCTTGGTGCTTGATACTTCCTTGCAGCACTCGTTGGCTTGCGGCAGCCGCCTATTCGGTGTCGTCCAACTCTTCGTGAATTTCCGCAATCATCTCCAATCTTTGAGCGGCGGGCTCTCCGGCCCTCTCGGCATAGGCCACCGCCAGAAGCCGGATAACGCTGCTGATGGACGTATAGGAAGGCCCCAATCCATGGCTCGCGACATGGCAAGGGAGAACGGCCTTGGCGTATTTCTGCGACCAGGCAAGACTCAATTGGTCAGCAATCATGATCGTATTGACGCGGGTTGTCTTTGCGTAGTCGAGAATGGGCCGCAACACCCGAGGCCGCGGCTTGAGCGAAATGACAATCAGGGCGTCCCTCGGACCGGTCATGGCCAGGTCCTCCGCCCATGAGGACTGATGCAAGCCGATCTGCATGACATCGTGACGAAGCCGCGATAGCAGCAGACGGCCATGCCGGGCGATTCCCTCTTCGACGCCAAGGCCCAGGAACCAAACCCTGGGTGCTTCCTTGATGAGTTCAGCGGCCTGCCGCAAGCGATCGGGCCTGAGCTCCTCGAACGTTCGTATGAGGTTCGCGATCTCGAGATCGAGATAGGCGCTGATCGATTGGCCAAACTTTGATTGCTCTTGGCTGGCGGCAGAGTAGCGGTAGGGTTCGGTGCGGTTGCGCTCCTCGCGAGACTGCTCGCGCACTTCTTCGAAACCTGCATAGCCGAGGCTCCTGAAGAGCCGCGCCGCCGTCGCCTTTGAGACCTCCGCCATGTCCGCCATCTCGGTCGCGGAATAGGTGAGGATGTCGTCTTTGCGTTCGAGGATGAGGCGCGCAAGCTTCTGCTCGGCCCGCGAGAGCTTGTCGTAACGTTCCTGGATGCGCAGGCTGAGGCGAACCGACATTTTTTCTTCAAGTCTCCACCTGGCCCTTCAGAATCCTGATGACACGGCCGAAAAACTATGAAACAGTTGTTTCAATATCCTGAAACAAGGAAACAGTCGAGGGCGCTGTGTCGACGTCCAAAATCATCCGCCAGCGGATTTGGAGCAAACTCCACGAAGTCGCCAAGCCCGATACGCGGTTTCACATGAATTTCGGCGAAGTTATCCCCGACTTTCAGGGTTCTGAGCAGGCAACGGACCGCATCGCCGTCATGCCCGAATACACGGCCTCTCGATACGCATTCATCACCCCGGACAACTGCCTCGTGGACCTTCGCCGGCGGATGATTGAAGCGGGCAAGCCATTCGTCATGTCGACCTACGGAATTTACCGCGGCTTCCTCTATATGGGGCCGGGCATGGTGCCGAAGGGCGCTGAACTCTATGCGGCGTGGCTCGACGGCATGGAACATTTCGCCAAGCCTATTTCTCTCGCCGAAGTCGCGCGTAAGGGCCGCTTCGATTTCATGGTCACCGGGGCCTCGGCCGTTTCCATGGATGGCGTGCGCTTCGGCAAGGGCCATGGCTTCTTCGATCTTGAATGGGGGATGTTCACCGATCTCGGAATCGTTGACGAGTCAACTCCCGTCGTCGCCATCGTGCATGACGTGCAGGTGGTGGAAGACAAGCTCCACCCCAGCGCCACCGACATTCTGGTCGATGACATCGCGACGCCCACCCGGCTCATCAAGGTGGAGCGCCGGGCAAAACGGCCGCATGGCGTGAAATGGGAACTCCTGGAGCCGGAGCAGATCGCCGCCACGCCGCCTCTACAGGAATTGCGCAAGATGCGTGGGCTTGGTTGAAGTATGACACACCGGAACTAACAGAAGAGGGAGAGTGCCATGAGACTTGCTTTGGATCGCCGGAAATTTCTGAGCCTTGCCGCCGCAGGCAGCGCCGCCACCTTCGCGGGTCAACGGGCAATGGCCGCAACTCCACTCACCATGCAGGCGGCCTGGATCAACGACGCCGAGTTCGCGGGATACTTCGCCGCCATCGACAACGGCTACTACGCGGCCGAGGGCCTCGAGCTTACCTATCTTTCGGGCGGGCCGGACGTCATACCCGAGGGCTCGATCATCGCCGGCAAGGCCGACCTCGCGCTGACGACGCCGGATACCACGGTGAAGGCCATCGTGGACCAGGGCGCCAAGTTCAAGATCATCGGCGCACAATACCAGAAGAACCCCATCGGCATCGTGTCGCTCGCCGAAAAGCCCATCAAGTCGCCGGCCGATCTCGTGGGCAAGACGCTCGCCGTGCCGCCGGTGAACGTCATCTCCGTCGAGGCGATGCTCAAGCTCAACAACATCGACAAGGCGCAGGTCAACATCGTGCCCTATGCCTATGATCCGACCCCGCTCATCAAGGGCGAGATCGACGCCTCGCTGGATTTCACCACCAACGTGCCCTACGCGATCAAACAGGCGGGTCCCGAGGCGGTGTCGTTCCTGCTCTACGATTTCGGTTTCACGATCTTCAACGACACCGTCGTCGTCACCGAAGAGACGCTCGCCGCCAAGCGCAAGGAGCTGGTCGCCTGGCTGCGCGCCAGCCGCAAGGGCTGGGATGACAATCTCAAGGACCCGGCCGTCTATCCGCCGAAATTCGCCGAGACATGGTTCAAGGGCACCGGACGCACCATCGAGAACGAGATCTTCTTCAACACCGCGCAGAAGCCGCTCATCGAGGCGGCGGGAGGCATCTTCTCGATGAGCGATGAGGCGATCCAGAAGAACATCGACGCGCTGGGCCAGGTCGGCATCAAGGCCACCAAGGAGATGTTCGACACGAGCCTTCTCGCCGAGGTGTGATGGCCGGCGACCGGAGCATCCGTCTTCGGGAAGTAACCAAGACCTTCTCGGCGCGAGGCGAAACCTTCACCGCTCTCGAGAAGGTCTCGCTCGATTGCGCCCGCGGCTCGTTCACGGCGCTCATCGGGCCCTCGGGCTGCGGAAAATCCACTATGCTGCGCCTTGCTCTCGGGCTCGACAAAGCGGAAGAGGGCGACATCAGGGTTGGCGGACTCGCGCCGCATCAGGCTACCGCGAGCGGCGAGACCGGTGTCGCATTTCAGGATGCGGCACTTCTTCCCTGGCGAAGTGTCGAGGCGAACATTGCGCTTCCGCTCGACGTGCTGCGTCGGCCGCGCGATACGCGGCGGATCGCCGAACTCATTGCGCTCGTCGGGCTCAAAGGATTTGAAAAGGCGCTCCCCGGTGAACTCTCGGGCGGCATGCGCCAGCGCGTGTCCATCGCACGGGCACTCGTCACCAATCCCGGCATTCTCTTTCTCGACGAGCCTTTCGGCGCGCTCGACCAGATTCTGCGCCGCCAGATGAACATCGAACTGCAACGCATATGGTTCGAATCGCGGGCCACGACATTGTTCGTCACGCACGGCAACGATGAAGCGGTTTTTCTGGCTGACCGCGTCGTCGTCATGCAGTCGCGCCCCGGGCGCATCGCGGCGATCATCGAAGTGCCTTTCGCCCGGCCACGGGAGAAAAGCCTCTTCACCGATCCCGCCTTCCACAAGTTGAATGACACAGTCGCTAGGGCGCTCCATGGCGAGTGAACCGCGCAGATGGGCCTGGCTGCGTAACCTTGCAATCCTCCTCGCGCTTTGGGAAATTGCTGGGCGCATGGAATGGGTTGCTTCCGGGGCGCTGCCTGCGCCAAGCGCCATTCTTGTAAAGTTCTGGGCTGATCTTGCCGACTATCCGCCCCACGTTGCAGCTACGCTTGAGGCCTCGTTCCTTGGCTTCCTCGTAGGGAACGGCATCGCCATCGCCGCGGGCGTCCTCTTCGCCGTCTCGCCGCTCGCGCTTCGCCTCTTTCGCGGAGTCAACATCGCCATATTCGCGCTTCCACCCATCGCCATCTCTCCGGTGCTCGTTCTCACGCTGTCGGGAATTTCCCCGCGTGTGACTCTCGCAGCGCTTGGTTGTTACTTCGCAACAATGACGGCGACCGTCATCGGCCTCACGCAGGCGGATGCGCGGAGTCTCGATGTTGTTAGGGCATATGGAGGAAAATCCTTTGCGCAACTACGGTTCGTACAATTCAGAAGCGCTCTTCCCGCCATCCTCGGCGGCTTCCGCATTGCCGCGCCCGCCGCTGTTCTGGGCGCCATACTCGCGGAGTTCGTCGGCGGCGGCCGCTTCGGCCTCGGCACTTATCTGCTGGGATCGCTTGGCCGAGCCGATCCGCCCCGGCTGTGGGGCATCGGTCTCGTTGCAACACTGATTGCGGGCCTTGCCTATGCGATTTTCGCGATCATCGGCAATCGCGTGACTGGCGCCTCTCGCGCCGTGACCGTTCCTGCCTCGGCACCCGCGGCCGCCTCGCGGGCGGGTGAGACCGCGGTTGTAAAACTGCTGATCCTCTTCACCGCCATCGCACTTCCGCTCGTTCTATGGTGGGTTCTTCTCAAGGCTCTCGGCGTCCCTGAAATGATCGCAAAGACGCCTGGCGGCGTGATCGACTATGTCTTCTTTGCCGACGCCTCGGCTACGGCGCGCGAGAAACTCTTGACCGCGCTGGCCGAGACACTTCCGATCACACTTGTCGGCCTCTTCGCCGGACTTGCCTTTGCCTTTGCGCTTGCCATCCTTGCCGATGTGCTCCCGGCTTTCACACGCGCGCTTATGCCTGTCGCGCTGGTTACCCAGACAATGCCGCTGGTGGCGCTCACACCGCTGCTCGTGCTGCTTCTGGGGCGAGGCACCGCCGTAACCTTGTGGATCACGATCTCGGTGACGTTCTTTCCCGCCTTCGTCACCATCGCGCAAGGAATCCTGGTGGTGCCGAGGGCTGCCTTGGAAGTGCCCCGCGCCTATGGTGCGTCAAAACTCCAGGAGCTCGCATACGTCGCCATTCCCGCGTCGCTTCCTTATCTATTCGCGGCGACGCGCCTTGCCGTTCCGCGCGCTCTTCTGGGTGTCATGATTGCCGAATGGCTCGCCACCGGTACCGGCCTTGGCAACCTGCTGAACCAAAGCCGCGGCTATCTCGACTACGGCATGATCTGGACAGTCGCTGCCGTTTCCGTTGTCATTGCCATCGTGTTCTACCAAGCCGTCGTGGTGCTGGAGCGCTGGACCCTTTCGCGCCTTGGGATGCAGACGCCGGAGTGATCGGCGCGGACAATTTTCATTTACTCGCGATTGGTCAATCGCCTTCTTCATGGGACTGATGAGGGGCCCCCACCAGTCAAGCCCGGTCACCTTCCGGATGCGCCTCAATACCTGAACTGCTCGTTGAGCACGCGCTCGGCCAGGCTGTGGCCGGGATCGAAGAGAAGTTTTGCTGAACGCTTCTTATCTTCGGCGATTTCGACGCGCATCACGTTCCGCACTTCGACGTGATCGGCCACCGCCGCGACAGGGCGTTTGTCTGGCTCCAGAATGTCGATTGTCACCCGTGCGGCGTGGGGCAGTATGGCGCCGCGCCAGCGTCTTGGCCGGAAGGCTGAAATTGGCGTGAGCGCCAAAAGCGGCGAGTTGATTGGCAGAATCGGGCCTTGGGCCGAGAGGTTGTAGGCGGTGCTGCCCGCAGGCGTTGAGAGCAGGAGCCCGTCGCAGATCAATTCCGCAAGGCGCGATTTCCCATCCACGGCAATTTTGAGTTTCGCCGCTTGGTAGCGCTGGCGGAGGAGGGAGACTTCGTTGAAGGCCATGGCCTTGTGAACGGTGCCTTGCTCGTCAATTGCCTTCATGCGGAGCGGGCGGATGGTGGTAGCTTCCGCTGCCGAGAGCCGCTCCGGCAAATCGGCTTCGGCGTAGTCGTTCAGAAGAAAGCCGACGGAACCCCGGTTCATGCCGTAGATTGGCATGCCAGTGGAAACGAAGCGGTGCAGGATCTGCAGCATATGCCCGTCGCCGCCGAGCGCCACCACCACATCGGCTGTATCGGGGGCCGCGTTACCATAGGCTTTTGCGAGACGTGACAGAGCTCTCCGCGCTACCGGCGATTCCGAGGCCAGAAAGGCGATCTTCTTCAAAGTCATGCCGTTTCTGCTCGCGTTGACAGGGCAGGTGTTTGCCTACATTGAAGCGGAAGACATTGGCAACCCCCTGTAGCATTCGGAAACCCATGCGTTCCATCGTGATGTGCACGACCTGCCGGTTTTCGCCGGAAGCCCGCGAGGCGCCCGACGGGCGTACCGGCGGGCAGGTGCTGATCGCGCATGTGAAGGACGCCATCGCCGCGCGTGACGCTGATATTGAGGTGGTCGAGCAGGCGTGCCTGTGGAACTGCAACCGGCCCTGCAGCGTGATTTTCCGGGACGATCAGCGTTTCACCTATGTGTCGGGCGGTCATGCGCCGGAGCGCGAGCAGGCTGAGGCCATTCTCGACTGGTTCGCGATGCATGGCGAAACGCCAACCGGCGAAGTGCCGTTCCGCCAGTGGCCTGACCGCATGCGCGGACACTTCATCGCGCGCATCCCGCCGGTGAAGCCATGACTTCGACGCTGGTGCTCGGCGGCGCGCGCTCGGGCAAGAGCCGGTATGCGGAGAGCTTGGCGGCGGGTTTCAAAGGGGCGCGCATCTATATCGCAACTGCCGAGACGATGGATGGCGAAATGGCGGAGCGGATCGCGCGGCATCGGAGCGATCGGGGTTCGGGCTGGACAACCTTCGAAGCCCCGGTCGCACTTGCGGAGGCAGTGCGAGAAGGGGCTCTGGAAGGAAAGTTTGTACTGATCGATTGCATAACTGTGTGGCTTGGAAACTTGATGCATCACGGCATCGATCAC